>JABJIU010000159.1 GCA_018661145.1 Pseudomonadota bacterium
GTGACCTCAGGATGAAACTGTAGGCCGTAAAACCCCCGCTCTTCGTCCGCCATCCCAGCGAGGGGTGCGCTATCCGTCTGAGCAATTACCCGGAATTCTGGCGGCAGCGCCTCAACCCGATCTCCGTGGCTCATCCAGACATCCAGCAATCCATAGCCCTCAGAAGTTCGATGATCCTCGATATCCCGCAGAAGGCTCGAATGACCGCGGGCACGAACCTGCGCGTATCCGTACTCCTTGTGAGTAGCGGGCGCAACAATGCCACCCAGTTGATCTGCCATGGTCTGCATGCCGTAACAGATTCCAAGAACAGGGATGCCCAGCGAGAATACTTCGTCGGGCGCCTTGGGAGCGTTTGCGCCATGCACGCTTTCGGGCCCACCAGAAAGAATGATGCCGCTCGCCCCGAATTCGGTCACCGTCTTTCCAGGGACGTCCCAAGGGAGTAGCTCAGAGTAGACGCCGGCTTCGCGAACCCGGCGGGCAATCAGTTGGCTGTACTGGGAACCGAAATCAAGGATCAGGATACGCTCGGAATACGGATCAGAACCTGTCGCTGCGCCCGGCGATGTCAAACTCAACCGCCGCGCTGATAATTCGGCGCCTCTTTCACGACGGTGACGTCGTGAACATGGCTTTCGGTATAGCCGGAATGAGTGATTTGGACAAAGCGGCAACGGGAACGCATTTCACTGATTGTGGCGCATCCGGTGTAGCCCATGCTGGCCCTAAGACCGCCGGTCAGCTGGTGGATAATTTGCGCCATCGGGCCCTTGAAAGGCACTCTTCCTTCGATGCCTTCTGGGACGAGTTTGCCTGGGTCACTCTGCCCCTCTTGGAAATACCGATCCTTGGAACCGTCCTGCATCGCGCCCAGCGATCCCATACCGCGGTAGCTTTTATAGGATCGGCCCTGGAACAATTCGATTTCTCCTGGGGCTTCCTCGGTACCCGCCAGCAATCCCCCGACCATAATCGCGTTTGCGCCGGCGGCAATGGCTTTAGCAATGTCCCCGGAAAAACGGATGCCACCGTCAGCGATCACGGGGATCCCGCGATCCCTAAGCGCCGAGGCTGTATCCGCGATTGCCGTAATCTGGGGAACGCCGACACCCGCGACCACCCGGGTAGTACAAATGGACCCCGGACCAATACCAACCTTGACGGCGTCGGCACCTGCATCTGCGAGAGCAAGGGCCGCGTTAGCCGTTGCGATATTTCCTGCTACGACTTCAACATCAGCTAGTGACTTTTTAATATCGCGAACACGCTCGAGGACACCCCGGGAGTGCCCATGTGCGGTATCCACCACGATCGCATCGACCCCGGCCTCAACCAGACGTTCGCAACGCTCTGCCGAGTCGCCTCCTGTGCCGACTGCAGCCGCCACGCGAAGGCGTCCTTCAACATCCTTACAGGCCTCAGGGAATTCAGTTTGCTTCTGAATGTCCTTAACCGTCACGAGCCCCTTCAGGTTGAACGCATCATCCACCAGCAATACCTTCTCAATGCGATGCTCGTGAAGTAATGCGCGGATATCCTCCCGGGTAGTCTTTTCTGGCGCAGTGATGAGCCTTTCACGGGGTGTCATGACGGCGGTTACCGGCTGATCAAAGCGGTCCTCAAAACGAAGGTCGCGACTGGTGACAATGCCGGTCAAACGGCCTGCCTCATCGAGTACCGGCACTCCCGAGAAATTCTTCTCCCGAATCAGGGCAACCACCTCTCCAACGGTTGCCGAAGTCGAAACGCAAATCGGATCCTTAATAATGCCGCTCTCGTACTTCTTTACGGTGCTGACCTCCGCCGCCTGCTCTGCGGGGGTCATGTTGCGGTGCACGACACCAAGTCCCCCAGCCTGTGCGAGACAGATGGCCGCACGCGACTCGGTAACGGTGTCCATCGCCGCTGAGATAAGCGGGATATTTAAGGGAATATTGCGCGAAAACGCGCTGGTGAGATCGACTTCGTGGGGAAGGACATCCGACCGATCCGGCACCAAGAGCACGTCATCGAAAGTAAGTGCAAGATCCGGATGTTCCATCGACAGATTATACGGTTTGACTTGCGTTGGGTAAACTTGAAGTGTCTGACGCCCCCTTAAGTTACTGTTTTTTCTAATAACTTCTGATTAAATTATCCCGAGGAAAACCTATGAAGAAACTCACCGGCCTGACCTCGTTGATCGGTGGCGCTGCCATGATGCTCGGGATTTCAGTCACCCAGGCCGGCACGGCCTCCGAAACAATCGCACAGGCGGAAGCCGATATTGCCGCCGCAAACGAAGCACGTGCTGTCTGGCGCCTTGTCGACCCTGCCACTGGGGGAAAAGCGGTTCCGCTGGGCAAACTTCTGAAGGCTGCCAAAGCGCAACTGGAAGCAAACGAGGAATCTGAAGCAATCCGTATCGCCGAAAAAATCTCCTGGGCCGCACACGCGGGCATAACCCAATCAGAGACCCAGAAAGACGCTTTGCCGGTCTATTATTGAGGCCTACTTCTTTTCACAAAAAAAGCCGGACAAGGTCCGGCATTTTTGTGCCCGACGCGGGCTTCAACTTTAGGGCAATCCGTTGCCACTGGTCGAGCAAAACCTTTCGCGGCACAATACTGGGATGGATCGCACTATCTACCAAGTCAGCGAATTTACGCGCGAAGCCCGTAATCTCCTTGAGACGCATTTTGGTGTGGTCTGGCTTACGGGTGAGATCTCAAATCTCGCAACTCCGACCTCTGGGCATATCTATTTTTCTCTCAAAGACGAGAACGCACAGATCCGTTGTGCAATGTTTCGCAACCGTCCCTCGCCCTACCGCGGCGAACTTCAGAACGGGACTGAAGTCCTATTGAGTGGGAACGTTTCAATATATGAAGCCCGAGGTGACTTCCAGCTAATCGTCGACTACCTCGAGCCAGCGGGGGAGGGAGAATTGCGACGTCGCTTCGAACGTTTAAAGAAGCAACTCGATGCCGAAGGTTTATTTGATCCCAACAAACGTCGACCCCTGCCCAGTTTACCGGCCAGAGTCGCTGTAATTACCTCGAGTCAGGGTGCTGCCCTTCAGGATGTCTTGGCGACATTCCAGCGGCGATTTCCCCTCACTGATATCCTGTTGTTGCCTGTGACAGTTCAAGGTGACAATGCGGCACCGCAGATCGCCCGGGCCCTACAGACCGTCAGCAAAAAACAGTGTGATGTCGTGATCCTCGCCCGTGGCGGAGGATCGCTGGAGGATCTTTGGGCATTCAATGAAGAAGTTGTTGTCAGGGCAGTTCGGAGCTGCAAAGTTCCCGTGGTCACTGGAGTGGGGCACGAGACCGACTTTACTCTTGCCGATTTCGCAGCGGACTTTCGCTGCGCCACTCCGACTGCAGCAGCGGAAACCGTAAGCCCAGATGCAAACGCCCTGCTCCGCATTATTGATCGTTGTGCTGAACGCCTCGACACGACTCTTGACTATCGGTTACAAGCCTCGGCCCAACGCCTGGACGGCACGGTCGCGAGATTGCGTCATCCGAGTGAACGAGTGTCCTACCAATTTGAGAACCTCGAACGCCTTGTTGAACGGTTGAGGCTCGGGTGGCGGTTCCGCTACCAGAAACAAACAGGGCAAACAGCTCGATACGCCCAGCAACTACAACTAACATCGCCCCGCGTACGCCTCCGCAACTTTGCCATACGGATTGAAACTTGCCGGACACTGCTTGCCGAGCGACTCAAGCGACGGCTGACGCAGAGAGTTCAGGAACTTACCGGATTAGAGAGCCAACTGAAAGCGCTTAGTCCGTTAGCGACATTGGGTCGCGGCTTTGCGATCGTGCAGTTGGAGGAGGAAGGGACGATTGTGCGTTCAGCATCAACGCTTGCTCCCGGTGACTCGATTGTGACACGCTTCGCTAGAGGCCGCGCTCATGCCAAGGTCAAAACGGTAGAGCCCACCGAGGACTAGGAATTGGCGCCAAACGTCCCCATTGAATAATCACTCGCTGCCCTATTTCCTCCCTCGTCCGGCGGTTCTTCCTTTGTCATAGGGGTTTCGGGAATTCCGCAGTTCGAAACGGATCCGGGTTCCCCTTAACTTGAACGTCCGTGCCAAGTACTTACCCAGGTATCGAAGATAGCTGGAGGGGAGTTTGTTCAGGGCGTTGCCGTGAAGTACTACGGTTGGGGGATTCCGCCCTCCCTGATGAGCATACTTTGGCTTTATCGTACGATTGTTGGCCATTGGTGGCTTATGGTGTTCAACTGCCTTGCCCAATGCCCGGTTTAACGCGCTAGTACCCATCTCGATCACGGCGCTCGATTGCGCCTCCCGGATTGCTTTAGTCAGCTCCCCGATTCCTGAACCGTGCAACGCTGATATAAATACACATTCATTTTCCGGCAAGAAATCCAATTTTCGGGAAAGTTCGCGCCGAATTGCGTTGCGATCCCTTCTCTCAAGTCCATCCCATTTATTCATGGCGACGACAATCGATCGGCCGGTTTCGACAATCAATCCAGCGATAGTGGCATCCTGATCGCTGACGCCATCTCTAGCATCGAGCACCAACACCGCGGCCTGAGCAGAGGCCAGGGCCTGCAATGTCTTTATAACTGAAAACTTCTCAAGGGTTTCTCGGACGCGGGACTTTCTACGTACGCCAGCGGTATCCAGCAGCAGCAGCGCCTCCCCATCGCGTTCGATCGGAACAGCCACACTATCACGAGTAGTACCTGGGAGATCGGCAACGATCATCCGCGGCTCGCCGGCGAGACAGTTCACTAGAGTCGATTTGCCGACGTTTGGCCTGCCCACCACCGCGACTCGGTTTCCTGGCGCGGGGCTGGTCTCGAACTGACCTTCCGGTAGGGCATCGGTTAGGGTATCCAGAAAGTCGGGGACCCCTTGCCCGGTTTTTGCGGAGATGACTTGCGGAACCCCAAGAGACAGTTCGAAAAACTCGCTCGCGGTAATGTCCCGGTCAAGGCCTTCAGCTTTGTTCACTGCGGTAACAACAGGCGTTTCACCCTTGCGAAGGTCAGCGGCAATCTCGGCGTCGGCGCCCGAGAGCCCCTCGCGCGCATCGAGTAAAAAGACCACGGCGTCGGCCTCCGCCAACGCCTGCATCACCTGTTCACGCACCGCAACACTGAGCTCGTCGACTTCATCCGACAGGCCGCCGGTATCTACAAGTAAAAACCGTCGCCCACGATTAACCCCCTCACCGTATAGTCGATCGCGAGTAACACCGGGCTGGTCATCCACCAGCGCTTCGCGAGAACGGGTCAAACGGTTGAATAACGTGGACTTGCCGACGTTCGGGCGACCCACAAGGGCAACGACAGGAATCATAATAGGTGCCGTCCCGATACCGGTTTCCGGCTAGAGGAGGTCAGTCTGCTACTGACCAGGCCGTCAGGGCCCCGCTTTCTGAAAGCGTAATGAACTGGTTTGAGGCCTGCGTGGCAAAAATTCCCAACACGGCGCCTCCCGATCCTTTTTTCCGACCGACGAGTTCGCCCGACTGGGCATTAATGAGGTAAAGCAGCCCCTTATAATCTCCAACAACGGCAAAACTGGTTTCCGCGAGACCGTACGGCCCGCTCACCCCCCTGCCACGCAGCGCGCTCATCTGCCATAACTGAGTGCCTGAACGAACATCCAGACCCACTACCGCCCCGTCGTCCGCCGTAAGCAGAACCGTGTTCCCCACAGAACTCAGCGGACGCAAGGTCGAATGATCAGAATCCCATTCAATCCGCCGGGTCGTTAACGAAAGTCCACTGACTTGGGCCTGAAATCCTGCGATCACAAGCTGCTCACCAATCCGATAGGGGTCAGAGTCAATATCGACCAACCGATTGACTTCGTTATTACCCCGTGCTCGAAAGATGCGTGCACTCCATAACTCAGCACCCGACTCGACGTCGATTCCGGATAGTCTGCCACTGGCGAAACCAATCACTGCCACGTCATCTATAACCAAAGGTGCAGACAGGCCGCGAATGGTAAGCGCAGGAACCGAACGACGAACCCGCCAAAGTACATCGCCCGAATCAAGATCCAACCCAATCACCTGGCCGTCGCCAGATCGGAGCAGAATCCGTGGGCCCGTCAGCACGGGTCGGGCCAGTATCTCCGTCCCCAACTTCTGCCGCCACAGGACCTCGCCTTTTTCAGTATCCAGAGCGACCACCTCACCTTCGCGGGTTACAACCACGACGTGGTGCTCAGCGGCCCCCACACCAGCAGCCAATGGTTGGTCCAAGTCACTTTTCCAGATAATATTTCCCGTGTCGGCGTGAAGCGCTAAGAGATTCCCGCCCGGTTCCGCCGCGTAGACTCGACCGTCCTGGATCGACGGAGTCAGCAGAAAGTTGCTGTTGCTATATCCTGCCCCAAGATCGCGCCGCCAAACCTTGCGCAGCGCAGCGGCCTTCTCGACCTTGGGCGCCTGAGCAACCGGACCACCTTCCCGCATAAAGTGGATAGCACTCTTGCCGCAACCCGATAAAGACACGGCGACCGCAACCAACAAGACAAACCGGCTTTTCATTACCCATCATCACCCTTTCGGGTCATGTTCAGTTTCGCCGTAATCAACTGCCCTGCCTGGGAATCTGGCGTAACCCCCCGCAAAGCTTCCTGATAGGCCTTTTGCGCCCCGTCGAGGTCGCCGCTTGCAGCTAATGCATCGCCGAGCAATTCCTGAAAGTGCGAGGTGAAACCCTCGCCAGCCTCAGCCTCGGCAAGTGTTCGAATTTGTTCAGGCTCTCCGTCTTTCAGTGCGATGACCGCCAGCCTGACGCGCGCCACCTGACGCATTACGGAATCGGTGGTCGACTCCAGTAGTTCGTTCAACGCGCGCTTCGCCTCTTCGCTGTCCCCGGACTCCAAAGCAAGTCTCGCAAGCATCAGTCGCGCAATATCGGCATACCCGCTGTCATTGTGGTCACTCACCAGCGTCGAAGCAGCCGAAGCGGCGACATTCGTCTCCTGGCTCGAAGCGGCGCCAAGCATCCTTTCATACAACGCGGATGCCTTCTCACCCTGACTATCCTGGTACATGCGCCACCCCTGAATACCGCCCACACCCCCGATGCCGATCAGGACGCCAGCGATGATCCCGGTCCCATTTCGCTTCCACCACTCCCGCAGCTTCTCGGTTTCTTCATCATGCACAATGTGCAGCTTGGAATCAGGTCGTTCTCGCTTCATCGATGTTTCCGTTCAATCAGGTTTTTGCAAATAGGTCTGGACGGTTGCAAGCAGCTCCTCAGTGGAGACCATGGTCTGGTCTCCTTGGCCACGCAGGGGTTTAACCTTAACCATGGATGTCCCAGCAGTTTCTTTATCAACAATCAACGCAATCGCCGCACCGCTGTTATCGGCCCGGCGGAGCTGTTTTTTTATGTTTCCCTGTCCGCAGTTCATCTGCACGTCAATGCTTGAATCACGAAGTCGTTCCGCGCACTGCGCGGCATCAAGCTCAGCAACCTCACCGAATGCGGCGAGATATACGCCGGGCGATTGTATAGGAGTCTCCTCGTCCTGCAGAGTCAACAGTTCAATCAACCTTTCCAACCCGCAGGCAAAGCCTGCTGCGGGAACAGGGTGACCGCCCAACTGTTCTGACAGACCGTCATAACGACCGCCGGCACAGATTGCGCTTTGAGCGCCTAGTTGATCGGTGGTCCATTCAAAAACAAACCCGGTGTAGTAATCGAGGCCCCGCACCAATCGAGGATTGATGGAAAACCGAATATCCACAGCCGTTAACAACTGCTGTAGACGATCGAATTCCTCCTGCTCGGCTTCTTCCAGAAAATCCGAGAGGCTCGGGGCTTCAACGAGCACTGCCTGGGTCCCGGAATCTTTACTGTCCAGAATCCGCAGCGGATTACGTTCAAGGCGTCTCTGGCTGTCCGAGTCCAATGCATCGACATGCCTGGAGAGATAAGCTCTCAAGGCGTCCCGATATTTCCCTCGGCCCGTCACCGAACCGAGGGTATTAATCTGAAGGCTGAGCCCCTGGATCCCAAGGCTACGCCAGAGGCGCTCTCCCAATGTGATTATCTCAGCTTCAATGTCAGGTCCTGCCCAACCCAGCGCCTCAACGCCAAATTGGTGAAACTGCCGATAACGACCCTTCTGCGGCCGCTCGTGGCGAAACATCGGGCCAACATACCAGAGCCTCTGAGTCTGGTTATAGAGCAGTCCGTGCTCATTACCCGCCCGAACACAACTCGCGGTAGCTTCCGGTCTCAGCGTGAGGCTTTCGCCGTTATTGTCGGTAAACGTGTACATCTCTTTTTCGACAATATCGGTCTGTTCACCAATAGAGCGCAAGAACAGTTCTGTTCGCTCGACCACCGGTGTGCGGATCTCACGGTAGCCATAGCGGCGCGAGACTTCCCGAAGGGCACCTTCAACCCGCTGCCATGACTCTACCTGGCCTGGCAAAAGGTCGTTCATGCCTCTGACCGACTGCACGCTCTTGTCGTTCGTCACGGTTTCAGCGCCCAACACGCACTTTGGCGTTTCGCCCTGATTTTCCAACAGGGATGCGGAACTCCCGGCCACCGTAAACCACGGTTGCCCCTTCCGGATAGCTGACCAAGAGCGTAAATGGCGGCTTTCCTGAGAGACTGACGACCTTTCCACCGCCTACATAACGACGAAAGAGTTCAACGTTATCGCGGTCCCAGACCACCACGTGCGTATTTTCCTGAACCTTCAGGGTGATACCACGGCTTTCAGCCGTCAAAGGAAGTGTGCTTGCGCTTTCCTCCGAATCCCCTGTCGAGGAAAGCGCCGTTGAGAATTTCGGGTTGAGCAAACGCTGCTCTACCGAAGCCGTGACCGAGGACTGATTCTGGTTGGCGACCTGCTGTTTGGGGTTAGTGGTAGAGGAATTCTCCGCAGTATTCGTTTTTGATGCCGATGAAGAAGTCGATACAGACTCGGACTTTTTCTCTACCTTAGATTCTGAAACCTTTACCGTCGCGGCAGAAGCCACTACCTTTTTCTTCTTTTCCTTTTTTTCTTCCGTTTCAGGTTCCGCTGACTTCTCGCTAGGCCCCGCGGCAAGCGTCGCGACTTGTTCGACAATCGCAACTGATGGATCCACGAGAGTTTGCGGCTCAGCCGGGGGCGTTGCTGCCTCCTCGGGCAACTCTTGTCCGTCCGCTGGTCTGTCCATAGCTGATGTCGCGGCATTCAACTCCGCGGTGGCGCCTTCATCAGTTGCCGTCAACGTCACGGCAAGCGCAGGCTGCGCCGGGGCCTCCTCCCTGCTCCCGGTTGCGGCCGCCGCACCCGATGTTTCGGCCCCCATCTGAGACCTGCTCTCTTCAGCAAGATCTACTCGGACCCGCTCAACGTCGCTAGCGCGATTAAGGTAGGCCGTGTACAACCCTCCGATCACCAACAGCAGCACAACGGCGGTTACGACCCACCGGTACTGAATCGGCACCGGCTGAGGCCGATGGGAGGTGCCCTCGGTCATGGTACCGGGGCCATCCTCTTTAGGAGGCAGCAACTCTTCCCGGTCGGCGATCGACTGCTCTATGGAAACACCGGCAAGGCGGGCATAGTTGCGCAGATAGCCCACGGCATAGGTCCATCCGGCGATGTCACGATAGTCATCGGCTTCAAGCGCCTCAACTACATCGGGTAACAAATTCAGTTCGGCGGCAACCTCTTCCAAACTCCAACCGTAGAGTTCGCGCGCGCCGCGGAGAATCTCGCCGGGACTGGCATTTGACGCGTCAGCGGAATCAGTCATCGCCGATATCACTCATCAGTCCATCCAGTTGGCGGATTTGCTCGCTGCCCGGGTAGGACCCTCGGAGCTTAGCCGCATATTCCGTTGCAAGGTCATCGACGCCAAGTTTGCGCTCAGTATAGACCGCAAGCAAGAGGCCTTCGGCAGAAGCACTACCCGTACCGAACATTCGCTCAAGAAACGCGCGGGCAGGCATATATTCCCCCAATCGATAACTCACCAGCGCTGATTGATAGAGCACTGTGGGGTTCTCAGGTTCTACGAGCAGTGCTGCCCGGAACTGATCGCGCGCGCCCGTCAGATCACCCGACTTCATCAAGCAGACCCCGAGGCCGTATTGGCTTACATATGGTTGTGTATTAAAAGGGTCTTCACGAGCCTTTCGGAATTGATAGACCCCATCGGCCCAGTTTCCTTTGTCGCAAAGGTAACTGCCATAGTCATTGCGAGCGCCCACGTTCCCGGAGTTACTGAGAAGCGCCTGACGAAAATGGGCATCAGCATCCGCCGTCTCACCGAGACGCAGCTTGAGCAGGGCCATGGCGTGATTCGCTGTCGAATCGTCAGGCGCGATAGCCAAGGCATCGTTCATTGCCTCAAGGGCGGAAGCCAGTCGATTCTGTGCCATGTATTCAAGACCCAAGCGGGTATACAACTCGACACGCTGGCTGGCCTCCCAACCAGGCTCGTCTTCCCAAAGCGGAGCGCATCCTGCAATCGTCAAGGCAAGCATCAGGGCTCCGAGGCGCTGCATCATCAAGACGCCTTTCCCGCAAGTCGGGCACTTCTATGCGTCCGGTCATGGACGTCACCCGCGAGTTGACCACACGCCGCCGCAATATCTGCCCCCCGGGTTTTGCGGGTAATCGTTGTCAGGCCGCTGGAGATCAGCTCGTTACGGAACCGGTCTATTACGCCAGCATCAGCACACGCGTACTTCACACCCTGCACAGGGTTGAACGGAATAAGATTGACTTTCGATGGTATTCCCTGAAGCAGCGAAACGAGCATCTTTGCATCGTCGATTGAATCGTTTACCCCTGCGAGCATCACATATTCGAAGGTGATCCGACGTCGACTGTCTTTGTGGAGAAATCTGCGGCAGGCGCCCAACAAGACGTCAATCGGGTACTTTCGGTTTAAGGGTACAAGTTCATCCCTCACCGAATCTCGAACCGCGTGTAAGGAAACTGCAAGGCTTACCGGGCAATCTTCAGCGAGCCTATCCATCGCGGGCACCACACCTGCTGTGCTCAGCGTCACGCGACGACGAGACAGTCCGAAGGAAAGATCATCCAGCATCAGTCGCAGCGCGCTGACGACAGAATCATAGTTCAACAGCGGCTCTCCCATTCCCATCATGACCACATTAGAGATCGGTCTGCTACCAAAGCCGTCGTTCTTGAGCAACTGATCCGCGAGCAGCAATTGCCCAATAATCTCACTGGCGGACAGGTTGCGGCTAAAACCCTGCCGGGCTGTGGCGCAGAAACTGCATGTCAGTATACAGCCCGCCTGAGACGAGATGCACAGGGTCCCTCGATCCTCCTCGGGGATGAACACCGTCTCGATAGAGTTACCATCCGCCAGTCGAAACAGCCATTTTCGGGTTCCATCCTCCGAGTGCTGCGCTCGGGAGACTTCCGGCAAACTGATCACCGCGCATTCGGACAGCGTCTGCCTCAAAGACAGGCGCAGGTCGGTCATCTTCGAAAAATCAGTGACGCCTCTCTGGTAAACCCACTGCAGCACCTGGCGGGCGTGGAAGGCTTTTTCGCCCAGCGATGCAAAATAATCCTGCAGCGCAGACCGATCCAGTCCCAGAAGATTCTTGGGCTCTGACACGACTATCCTGACCCGTTCAGTCAGCCCTTGCGCAAAGATCGCTGTCGTCGAAGAAGAATGCGATCTCTTCCTTGGCCGTTTCGGGCCCATCCGAGCCATGCGCCGCATTTGCCTCAACAGATTCGGCGAAGTCGGCACGAATCGTACCGGGCGCCGCGTCCGCTGGATTAGTAGCACCCATGAGTTCACGATTTCGGGCAATCGCGTTTTCCCCTTCTAGCACCTGAACCATGACCGGCCCGGAGATCATATATTCCACCAAATCATCATAAAATGGCCGTTCGCGGTGCACCGCGTAGAACTCTTGCGCCTGGGCTCTGGTCAGATGAATCATTCGTGCGGCTACGATCTGTAACCCTCCTGACTCGAAACGTTCATAAATTTTTCCGATCAGGTTCCGTCGGACCGCATCAGGTTTGACGATCGAAAAGGTTCTTTCGATACTCATTCAGGTTCTCCAAGGTCAGGGGGGAAGTTCAATCTAGGTGGCACAGCCACCAACTCGCAGTCCCGATCGGGGACACGGCCAGAGCGCGCTGGCAGCCAGTGACTGCCTTCCTAGGGTGAGGGGGTGATTTTATTCCGAGCGCGAGACCCGGGCAATGAGAACATCGTCAACAACCCCCCGAATCTGCACGAGAATCTCTGGCGCAATCGCGTTTTCGGGGTCTTCAAGTCTGACGGGCATGTAGTTTGCCAACCTTCCGTGATAGGCAGCGGGTTTATCTCCCGCATCGGCGCGCTCCACAATGAGGTCCGCCTGCTGGCCCACCATCCGCTTCAGTGCCTCTCGCCGCAGTCTCTCGCCCGCGCCTCGCAACATGGCGGCGCGCCTGCGGCGCTCGACCCGTGGGACCTGGCGCGGGATCCTGGCAGCCGGGGTTCCAGGTCTGCCAGAGAAACAGAAGACATGGGGGTAGATAATCTGCGCCCGATTGATGACATCAAGAGACTCGGCATGATCTTGTTCGGATTCAGTCGGAAAACCCGCCATCACATCAGCCCCGAGTACAAGCCCATCGATGCGCTCTCGTGCAGCGAAAAGTCGGTCGAGAAGAAATTCCCGGTCATACCGTCTTTTCATGCGTTTCAGGATCAAGGTGCTTCCACTTTGCATGGAAACGTGCAGGTAAGGGCAGAAACGGTCCGATTCGGACAAGGCGTCCAAAAGATCATCGGTGAGATGTATGGGATCTATGGAACTCAATCTCACCCGGAAAGAGCCAGAAAGATCGACGATTTTCCCAAGCAAGGAAGTCAGAGGAAGATCGGAATACTCCCCCGCCCGATCAGCCGCGTAACTTCCCAAATCTACCCCACAGATCACGACCTCCCGAAATCCCGAGTCAACAAAGGTCTCAATCTGTCGCAGAATATGTGCTTCGTTAAACGACCGGCTTGGACCTCTCGCTCGGTGAATCACGCAGAAAGTACATGACTGATCGCAGCCCTGCTGCACCTGGACAAAAGCCCTCGAGCGCGAATCAAAGCCGTTTAGTAGTCCGCTCGGAAGACTCGTCAGACGATCTACCTTTATCGGGACCTTTTTCTGAGAGTCCGGTTTTTTCAGTGCCAGTACGAACTTGGCGACCGTGTGTTTGTGGTCATTACCAAGCACGAGCGAGACGCCGGGAATATCGGCGCAAACCTGGGCCTGGTTCTGCGCATAGCAGCCCGTCACGACCACATGCGCGAGCGGGTTCTGCCGGAGAGCGCGACGCACCGCCTGGCGGGTCTGACGATCAGCCTCGGCCGTCACCGTACAGGAGTTGATAACATAAAGATCGGCGTATTCGGTCGGACCCACGATCTTCCATTGATCTCTTGCGAGATCCTGAGCCATGGCGGCCGACTCAATACTATTGATCTTGCAACCTAGCGTCGCGACTGCTGCGAGCCCGGGGAGCCCGGACAGCCCTGTCTCGCGCGTCCCGGAGTCGGGCGCGAGGGGCGCCAGAGACGGCACCTAAGAAGGGTTTACGGTGAAACTTTCACCGCAACCGCATTCATCCACCACATTGGGGTTCTTGAAACGGAATGCAGTAGAGAATCCATCCGATGCAAAGTCGATTTCGGTGCCGTCGATGTACTTGATACTCTCACCGTCAACGGCAACATTCACTCCGCGACTGGTGAACACCTGATCATCACCGCTGATCTCGTCCGCGAAATCGACCACATAAGCGAGTCCCGAACAGCCAGTTGTCTTTACCGCAAGGCGCAGACCCTCTCCATGCCCTCTGGACTCGAGGTGCTCTGAGACGCGTTGGGCCGCAGATTCTGTCAGGGTGATCGCCATACCTTACTTACCTGTTGCTGGAATTAATTTAAGGGGCTTCTTTGCTGTCGCTATTTTATCATGTAGGCGTCTTTTTGTTCTCGGGTTTATCTTTGGGAGAAACTCCTAAGGCATGCTCCAGTGAGGTCAGTACCCCCCTCAGAATATTGATCTCCTGAGTTGACTGGACCCCCTGTAATAACAAACGGCGCAACTTCCGGACCAGCCGAATACGCGGTCCAGCGAGGAACGCGGTGTGGTGTAGCACCCGTTCAAGGTGTTTGATCAACTGATCAAACTCCCCCATTTTCATCATGGTATTTTCTCTAGCCTTTTGATCGGTAACAAGGGGAAGCGGGTGTCCAGACTGTTTTCGAAACTCATAGGCCATAACCGCAACCGCAGTCGCAACATTAAGGGAAGGAAATGCCTCGTTTACGTCAATACGAAGGTGTGCATGGCAAAGATCCAGATGCGCATTGGAAAGACCTGAAGCCTCTGTGCCAAACACCAGCGCGCAAGGCGTGCTCTGGGACTCGCTAACAAGCCGTGCTGCCGCCTGTTCGCTATCCAGCAGGGGCCATGCGAGTGAGCGCCGCCGTGCGGTGGCGCCGATGACGCATCCACAGTCGGCCACCGCCCTTTCCAGAGTCTCATATTTTTTCACCTGTTCAAGGATATGGTCAGCGCCCGCAGCCCGGGCGGTGGCGGCGGGATCTGGAAAACTGCGGGGACTCACCAAACACAGTTCCGAGAGCCCCATATTCGCCATAACCCTTGCAGTCGCCCCGATGTTACCCGGGTGCGTGGTTTCTACCATGATGATCCGTAAGCTCATTACTTATACCTTTCCCCATCTCATCATGGTACGCAAACCACTCCTGGCGACGCTTGCGCTACAATCCGCATCCGCAAGGTACCCTTCGATCCCTGCTTCGCGGCGGGTTTCAATAAAGTTCACAGCGGATGAGAAGGCCCAGTGACGACACTGGCTGACTCACGCGATTGTCGCATCTCAAACCCGGAGCCATCTTCTTACAATGCACCCCATGCTGCATACTGCCGTGCGATCCGTCCGAGAAGGCGGACGTGTCATTTTAATGTACTTCGATCAATTGGACCGACTGGAGTACTCGTCCAAGGGCAGAAACGACTACGTCAGTCAAGCCGATGTTGAAGCCGAACGGGCCGTACTCGATGTTCTGACTCGTGCCTATCCCGATCACGGCATTATTGCGGAAGAAAGCGGTGAGCGAGAGGGGTCGGAGTACACCTGGGTGATTGACCCCCTGGACGGAACCACCAACTTCCTTCATGGCTTTCCGATGTTCGCAGTGTCGGTAGCAGTCAAACGGGGGGGGGTTCTGGAGCACGGTGTGGTCTACGATCCACTGCATGATGAGATGTTCACTGCGAGTCGGGGAGAAGGGGCGCAACTGAACGGCAAACGCCTCCGTGTCAGTACGACCCGTCAACTTGCCCCGTCGTTACTCGGTACGGGTTTTCCGTTTCGGGATCTTGGAATCATCGAGCCCTGGATGCGCAGTTTTCAGAGCCTCCTGCCAAAAACCTCAGGCATCCGACGGGCTGGAGCGGCCGCGCTGGACCTCGCCTATGTCGCTGCGGGACGACTCGATGGCTTCTGGGAGTTTGGCCTCAAACCCTGGGATATGGCGGCCGGGGCTCTTTTGATACGCGAAGCCGGCGGTCTGGTGGCTGATGTTTCGGGTGGTCAAGACTTCCTTGAGAACGGGAATCTGGTTGCCGCAAACCCGCTTATTTTTGAAGAGTTTAGAAAAATTGTCGCCCGAAGCGTTCCCTGATTGTTTATCTTTCTACTAACACTACCTAAAATGGGTCCGGCTTTCACCCTGACACCGATCCTTGGAGGACATAGATGACCTACATAGTGAGCGACTCATGTATTCGATGCAAGTACACCGACTGTGTCGAGGTCTGCCCCGTTGATTGTTTTCATGAAGGGCCAAATTTCCTGGTCATCGATCCGGAAGAATGTATCGACTGTAGTCTGTGTGAGCCGGAGTGTCCCGTGAATGCAATCTATGCGGAAGAAGATATACCTGAGGATCAGATGGAATTCCTCGCCCTGAACGCTGAACTTTCCCAGCAGTGGCCCGTCATTACAGAGATGAAGCCGGCTCCTGACGATGCCGACGACTGGAAGGAAGTGTCGGGAAAATTGGAGCATCTGGAACGCTAGCAGGCGTGCCTGTTGCTCTGTTGAAGACGGCGGAGTACGTCAACCTACGTGCCGAGGTGTAGAACCCGGAACAACAGCTGTAATATCAGGTTCGTGCCGATACCGGCAAGCACATCGTCAAGCACGATTCCAACACCCCCTTTAACGCGCCGATCCACAGTTGAGATCGGCGGCGGCTTGGCAATATCAAGTAGTCGGAAAACACAGAATCCTATCACCAGCGCTAGTCCGCTCGGTGGCACTAGAATAAATGCCACCAGAACACCGGCTATTTCGTCGATCACGATACGTGGATCATCAGCGACACCTAGCATTTGTGCGCTGCGACCAGCGATCCAGATGGCAGACACCAGAACAGCCGCTGTAACAACAAGATAAACCCCAACCTCGGTCTGCCAACAGAACCACACAAGCAATAGACCTGGAAGGGTTCCAAAGGTACCTGGCGCAAACGGTATGCGACCCAGACCAAAGCCTTGACCCAGCAGCAAAATCACCCTTCCTGCCGTCGGTTGCATCATCTTCGTTCCGCTCATACCTGCCAAGTATGCTGATATCCGGGCGAAAGTTCCTTCAGGTTTACCTGTCCTCCGTTGACCCGACAGCCACCCTTCTCGGTAACTCGTCCGATACAGAATATTTCGCGTTCCAACTGACTACCGATGGCATCAATCTCCCGGCACCGATCCTCTGGAGCGGTGAAACACAGTTCATAGTCGTCTCCTCCCCCTAGGGCGAGTTCAAGCGCGCGCGAGGCCCCAAGTAGAGCGACCGATGCCTCGAATAAAGGCACCTGATCCGCCTCAATCTGTGCTCCGCGGTTGCCACTTGCCTTCAACACATGCCCGAGATCGGCGAGAAGTCCGTCCGAAAGGTCGATGGCGCTATGGGCGAACGAGCCGAGAACTTGGCCCAGAGCGACGGGCGGCTGTGGATACAGCAGAGCCTTCTGGAGCACGGGGTTCGAATATGCCTGTGTCGATGAAA
The DNA here is from genome assembly GCA_018661145.1 of Pseudomonadota bacterium. Taxonomy (GTDB): domain Bacteria; phylum Pseudomonadota; class Gammaproteobacteria; order Arenicellales; family UBA868; genus UBA868. The sequence continues at coordinate 17,102 of JABJIU010000159.1, forward strand.
GAGCTGTCGCGGCGCCGCCAATTCTTCCAGTTAGAAAAATCAGATCTCCTGGTCTGGCGCCCCCTCGGCGCAACACCCGGCCCGGCTCAACTTCCCCACCCACTGTAACCGACACTGTCAATGGTCCCGCGGTGGTATCGCCCCCTATCAGTGATACATGGTGTTCATCAGCCAATTGGAAAAATCCCGTCGCGAAAGCGTTCACCCAATCACGATCGAGTTCGGGAAGAGTGAGGCTCAGTGTTGCCCAACGAGGGCTAGCGCCCATCGCAACGACATCGCTCAAATTTACCGCCAGAGCACGGTGGCCCACCGAGTCGGCAGGCTGACTGTTCAGAAAATGAGTACCGTTCACTAGAGTATCCATCACCACAACGGTCTGTTTTCCGAGAGGAGGCTGTAGGACCGCGCCGTCGTCCCCGATCCCGACCTCTACCCACGGCGGGCGGTCCTCCGGCCGATGGAAGATACGGTCAATCAACTCGAACTCGTCCATCAGGGCGCTCAGTGTTGGGCACGACCCCGTTGGCCGGCGAGACGATCCAGTACGCCATTGACGAATTTATAGCTGTCTTTCGCACCGAAAAGATGCGCCATCTCGATCGCTTCATTGATCGCGACGCCGTTCGGAATATCCGGACGGAACAGAATCTCGTAGGCCCCAATGAGAATGATCGCGCGCTCTACCGGATCCAACTGAGTCAACGGACGTTCGATCAGCGCGTGGAGTCGCTCTTCAAGAGCTTCGCGGCGCTCAGGCACTTCACCGATCAGATGCCGGAAATAGGCGATATCCGAATCGTTCAGTGCATCATCACTGATAAATCCCGATTCGATCTCAGTCGTAGGCTGCCCTGTCACCATCCACTGGTACAACGCCTGGGCAGCGCACCGTCGCGCCAGATGACGACTTACCGAAGCCACATCAACTTTCCTCAGGCTCAGACAGGTACTCAAGCACCTCCAGCCCAAAACCTGAGAGCGCATGCGTCCGAAGCGGTGTCCCCAATACGCGAACCTTGCCTGCGCCGAGGTCCGAGAGAATCTGACTGCCTGCGCCCAGCATAAGCAGTTCCCGCTCCTTACCATCGCTAGCGGTGTCGCCGCGAACCCGCCGATCCAGGTGCGCCGCATCCTCTGAATAAGTTAAAAGCACCAACACACCACAGGACTCTTTGGCGATTCTTGAAAGGGCCGAATCAACACTCCAGCTCTGCGCTTCGCGGGCCTCGGACAACATGTCGAAAACGCCGCGATGCGTATGGACCCTGACGACCGCCGGAGTGTCAGGCTCCACGGTGCCATGCACTAGTGCCATGTGAACCTGTTTGAGCTCACCATCCTCATAAATAACAGCCCGGAAATCGCCGTGTCGCGTGTTAACGATATTTTCCGATACGCGCCAGACCGTTGGCTCTGTGCGCATGCGGAAACGAATCAGGTCAGCAATCGTACCCAGCTTGAGGCCATGCCCACGGCTGAACTCGAGAAGATCAGGGAGCCTCGCCATGGTGCCATCCGGGTTCAGAATTTCACAGATCACGCTGGCAGGCTCAATCCCCGCGAGACGGGCAAGGTCTACCCCGGCTTCGGTGTGCCCTGCACGGATCAACACCCCCCCGGGCTGAGCCATAATGGGAAACACGTGCCCTGGGCTAACAATATCCTCGCCGGTCGCGTTTTCACTCACCGCTGTGCGAATAGTGTGAGCACGGTCGGCTGCAGAAATGCCGGTACTGACCCCGTCGGCGGCCTCGATCGACACCGTAAAGTTTGTCGAATAGCGCGCGTTGTTGTCATTCACCATCAATGGCAGTTTAAGATGTCGGCACCGCTCTTCAGTCAAGGTCAGGCAGATTAATCCTCTGCCTTGTGAGGCCATGAAGTTAATGTCCTCCGCCGTTACAAACCCAGCTCCGATGACGAGATCCCCTTCATTCTCACGATCTTCGTCATCCACCAGGATAACCATTTTTCCTTCCCGGTAATCCTCGAGCACTTCCTCAATTGGGCTAATACCGGGGCCTGGATGTGTTTCCGCCATTACTGAACAATACTCCTTCGGGTTATATTTAAAACTACGGTCATGGCTGGCATCATGGGTTCACTTTCCTGGATCCGAAACACCTGATTGGGCGCCTTTAATCACACTCCTGTAGACGCTTTAGATACCGGGCCACCAGATCTACCTCGACATGCACTCGGTTCCCGGACGCCAACTGGCCGAGCGTCGTTACGCCGAGGGTGTGCGGAACAAGGTTCACATTGAACGTTACCGTCTCTTCATGGTCAGAGACATCATTGACAGTTAGGCTGACTCCGTCGAGCGTGACCGAACCTTTTTCCGCAATGTAGGCCGCAACGTCCCGCGGCCCCTCAAAGCGCATTCGGGTGGATCTTGCCGACTTTTCAGCCTCAATCAAGGTTACAACACCATCGACGTGCCCGCTGACAAGATGACCTCCGAATCGGTCCTGGGCACTCATCGCAAGCTCCAGGTTTACACCCTGTCCTGGTTGCCAATCCTCAAGCAAGGTCCGTGACAGTGTTTCTTTCGATACATCAAAAAACAGGCACCCGACCTCTATCCTTACCGCCGTCAAGCAGACCCCGGACACGGCAATGCTATCGCCTATCTGAACCAGATCCGTGGGCAGCGCCCCGGGCTTGATCCGGGCAACAAGATCACCCTCACGGAACTGTACCGATTCGATCGTTCCCACAGCTTGTACGATTCCGGTAAACATCACACCTCCTCCCGTGAGGGGGTATAAATAAGACGCACATCCCGTCCAATCCTGCAGACGTCTTCAAGTTCGAATACGACACGGTCGTTGATCGACCGAATGCCGCGCATGACAAACATACCCCGACCTCCAGAGCCAAGCATATCAGGTGACTGGTATACCCAGAGCTCATCAACTAATCCACGCGAAACAAATGCGCCCGCGACCCCCGCGCCTGCTTCAACCAGGACTTCGTTGCATGACCGCTCTGCAAGAAGATCCAGCACCCCCGCAACATCGACGCGGCCATCAGCTCCAGCCAGACAGATCTGTTCGGTCCTAGCGTCAAAGTCGAACCCTTCATCGTCTTCGCGACTCGTCACAATAAGAATATCGCCGGGTTCGGAAAACAACCGAGCTTCCGGATCAAGCTGACCGTTTCCATCCAGCACTACCCGCAGTGGTTGCACCACCTGTCTATCAATACGAGCATTCAGACGGGGGTCATCTTCTCTCACCGTGCCAATCCCAGTAACGAGGGCACAACTGCTTGCCCGCAGTTGATGCACATCGGCGCGAGCTTCCTCCCCTGTGATCCATTTACTGCTGCCGTCATTCGCCGCGGTTCTGCCGTCCAGTGTGGCGGCGACCTTTAGTCTGACTAGAGGCCGTCCTCCCACCACCCGCCGGCAAAACCCGGCGTTCAGTTCTGCAGCCCCACAGTCATCCTGAGACACCTGCGCAACGATTCCTGCAGAATTCAGCATTTCGAGTCCCTTGCCGGCAACCTGCGGGTTGGGATCGACCATCGCTGCCACTACCCGCTTCACACCGGCCTCGATCAGCGCCGTCACGCAAGGGCCGGTACGTCCGGTATGCGCACATGGCTCCAGGCTGACAAAAACCTCCGCCCCTTTCGCTCGGTTACCTGCCACCGACAGAGCATGAATTTCCGCATGCGCTTCGCCAGCCCGTTCGTGCCACCCCTCTCCAACAACCTCCTCGTCCTGAACGACGACGCAGCCGACACGAGGGTTGGGTTTCGTCGTGTAGAGACCGTTTTTGGCGAGATCAACGGCGCGTGCGACAAACTGATGATCGCGATCCGACAGGGTGCTGGCAGTCATGGTTTTCGTCTCCCTCCAGGCTCAGCCAGCAGTGACAGTTGCGTCACACTCGATGATGTTTCCCGATCCTTACGCAACCGATCAATTTCTTTGCTAAAAGCGGCCACATCCTCAAAGCTTCGATAAACGGAGGCATAACGCACATAAGCAATCTCGTCGATCTCCGGGAGCAGGTTCATTACGATTTCACCGATCGCAGCGGAACGAACTTCCGGTTCGCCGTTCAGTTGAATTTCTCGACTAACGCTGTTGATCAACGCGTCAATCTGATCGAGTCCCACTGGGCGCTTTTCCAGAGCGCGCAGCAAGCCCCGCCGCAGTTTTTGCTCGTCCCACGGTTCACGTCTACCGTCGCTTTTGACTACCCGTGGCTGCTCCCGCTCGAAACGTTCAAAAGTCGTAAATCGATGACTGCAGGCTTGGCACTCCCGCCGACGCCGCACCGTGGCACCCGCGTCACCCAGGCGGGAGTCGATCACCCGGGTATCGTCGCTTGAGCATGCAGGGCAACGCATAGCAGGCCTTTGGGGCGCCGCAACAGGCCTAGGGAGCCGAGTCGCCCTCCGCTTCTGCGCCTTCTTTGGCAACCGGCAGCATATCCTCGCGCGAGATGCCTAGGACCAACACAGTCGGGCTGGCAACAAAGATTGAAGAATACGTCCCGATCAGAACACCAATCAGCAGCGCAATCGCAAATCCCTTGATGATCTCGCCCCCGGCGAGCAACAAGGTCAGCACGACTAGCAGCGTGGTCACCGACGTCAGTACCGTCCGCGGCAGAGTCTCGTTGACCGAACGATTCATGATCTGAAGTACGGTGCCCTTCCGCATCTTGCGGAAGTTATCCCGAATTCGGTCAAAAACAACGATAGTGTCGTTCAGTGAATAACCGATCACCGCGAGCACTGCCGCGAGCACTGGCAGGGAGAACTCAATCGCCAGGAAAGAGAACACGCCCAGCGTGATCACCACATCGTGCACCAGCGCAATTACCGCACCGACTGCAAA
>JABJIU010000033.1 GCA_018661145.1 Pseudomonadota bacterium
CGCGGCGAGACGCCGAATCCCCGGGTCACCATGCGACATACTGTAAAGCACCGGGATCTTGCCATCGTGGTATTGCTGGATTTATCAGAATCAACAGGAGATCGGGTTAAGGAAAGTGGTCAGAGCATTCTGGAGTTGACCCGGGAGGCCTGTGCTTTGGTCGCCACCGCCATCAGCGGTGTTGGTGACCCTTTTGCAATCCATGGGTTTGCCTCGGATGGTCGGCACGACGTACGTTACTTTCGCTTCAAGGACTTTCACGAGCAGTTTGATGACCGCGTTAAGGCGCGTCTTGCAGGCATGTCGGGCGGTTTGTCCACACGGATGGGTGCTGCAATGCGGCATGCAGGTTCACATTTGCAACGTCAGAGCGAAACCCGAAAATTGATTCTGATGGTCACTGATGGCGAGCCTGCTGATATTGATGAACGGGATCCGCAGCACCTGCGTCAGGACACGCGCAAGGCCGTCAATGATCTCAAGCGTCAGGGAATACAAAGTTATTGCCTGACGCTGGATCCCAATGCAGATGACTATGTTCGTCGGATTTTTGGTGCCGGTCAGTATACGATTGTGGATAAGGTCACTCGCCTTCCCGAGAAACTGCCGATGCTGTTTGCGACGCTGACTTCCTGACCGCTGGGGTACTCATCCGTCAGAAGGCCATGTGTTTTGGCCATTGGGTAAGGTTTATTTCCCGACCCCGACCCCGATCACGTCGGAGAGAGGAGAGCCCCAGCGTCCCACAGTCACCTCGTTTCCCTGTTCTGGGTGAGTTGGGATATTCAGCGACAGCAGCAATGAGAATCCGGCGAGTCCCGCGCCGGCCAGAAAGACCGCGGCGGGAGAGGTCAACCAAATAATACCCAGCGCCGCAGGCAGGACTACGGCCGCGATGTGGTTGATGGTAAACGAGACGCCAGCGCTGGACGCGATATCGGCCGGATCGGCGATCTTCTGAAAATAGGTCTTGATAGCAATCGCGAGCGCAAAGAAGAAATGGTCGACAATGTACAACCCCGCGGCGACATGTGCGCTCTCAACGAAAGCGTACGCGACGAACACTATGACCAGTCCAGCATATTCAAACACCAGCGCGGCTCGCTCGCCCACCTTGCCAATGATGCGCCCAATACGGGCAGCAAAGAGCATGTTCAGTGTCGCATTCACCAGAAATAGCACAGAGATGGCGGCGACGCTGTAGCCGAATTTTTCAACCATCAGGAATCCAGCGAAGACAATGAAAATCTGTCGGCGGGCGCCAGAAAGAAAGGTCAGCGCATAGTAGAGCCAATAGCGTTTCCGCAGTACCAGTTGCCGGTGCTGCTTGACCTTGTCTGGAAATTGCGGAAAGAACAGCCAGCAGGCAATGGCAATCATTACTGTGACACCACCGCCCAGAACATAGACGGTGACAAAATCGAGCGAAGCCATATCAAAGGCAGTCCAGATCGCTGCGAAGGCTACAATCGATGTGAATGCGCCAACCGCAATAATGCGTCCCAGTATCTCTGCCGTGCGTTCTTTTTCGATCCACTGAAGTGACAGCGAGGTCTGGATCGTTTCGTAATAATGAAAGCCTACGGACATCACTACGGTCGTCAGGTACAGGCCAATCACGGTAGGAAAGAATCCAGTCAACGCTGTTCCAATGCCGAGCAGAGCAAGCGAGATGAGCGCAATGTGCTGTTCGCGGAGCAGCAGGAGCAGAAACACTACCGTGAACGCAAGAAAGCCCGGGACTTCCCGAAGACTTTGCAAAATTCCCATTTCAGCACCACTGAACGCTGCCCGCTCAATCGCGAAGTTGTTCAGCAAAGCCTGCCAGGTCGCGAAACTTAACGGAACCGCGCCGGCCATCAACAACAGCAGAACTTCGGGACGTGAGCGGATGTTCTGGAGTACAGCGGTCATCAATTGGTCAGTCCAGGAAGGAGGCGTCTTTTCGTGAGCACGATGGAGTCATTAGCCGGTGTCGGCCGATGAAGATAGTGAAAGTGCAGGGTTAATGATACAGTGAAAGTTGTTCGACCGAATGTAGTTCGTTGTGATCAAGATCGACAAAGAAATCAAATCACCTATCAATGTCGGGTTGTTCGTCACCTGTCTTGCGGACCTCATGCGTCCGCAGGTGGCGTTTGCCGCGGTAACTTTACTTGAGTCGGGAGGATGTACAGTCCGGGTGCCGCGAGAGCAAAGCTGCTGTGGCCAGCCGGCGCTGAACAGCGGTGATCGCGCCAGCACAACAGAAATTGCTAAGAATGTGATCCGGGCATTTGCCGAAGATGATTATGTAGTTGCCCCTTCCGGATCCTGTGCCGATACGCTGATCAACAAATACTCCACACTCTTCCGACACGACGCCCAATGGGCAGGCCGTGCCCAAAGCCTTGCCGATAAGACTTTTGAGCTGACGAGTTTCCTGACAGAAAAGCTCGATTTCAACCTGGAGGGAGTTTCCTACCCGGGTGTCTGTACCTACCACGATTCCTGTTCCGGACTTCGGGAGCTGGGCATCCAAAAACAGCCGCGCAAGCTCTTAGCAGGCGTTAAAGGTATGGCGCTCAGCGAGTTGGAGGATAGCAGTGTGTGCTGTGGCTTTGGGGGTCTTTTTAGCGTGAAGTACCCCGATATTTCGGGCCGCATTGTCAGCGATAAGTGCGCGCAGATTACGCAGACGGATGCCGATACGGTAATCGGCGGGGACCTTGGATGTCTCCTGAATATTGCTGGCCGACTTCGCCGCGAAGGAAAGCGCCTGAAGGTCTTCCATATTGCAGAGGTGCTTGCCGGCATGACCGATGGTCCGGCAATCGGGGAAGGAGAGGGCGAAACATGAGTGCGTCGACCTCGTCTCAGCGGGTGGAGTTTCAGGAGCGGGCCCGACAGGCGCTGAGCGATGTCAGTTTGCAGCGGGCGATGGCCAAGGCCCGCGGTGGTTTTGTCGATCATCGTCGGGATGCCGTTGATGCTTTGCCTGAATTCGATGCAATTCGTGATGCCGCCCGGGATATCAAGGATCACGTACTGGCGAACCTTGATGGTTACCTGGAGTTGTATGAGCAGAAGGTGATTGAGAATGGCGGGCAGGTACATTGGGCCCGAGATGCTGACGAGGCCTGCCGTATTGTGGCCAAGATTTGCAAAGACGCCGAAGCCAAAACTGTCACCAAGGGCAAGTCAATGGTCTCCGAAGAGATCCACCTTAATCCGGTGCTGGAGGCTGCCGGTATGACAGTGGTCGAGACAGATCTTGGTGAGTACATCGTGCAACTGGCAGGAGAAACCCCCAGCCATATAATTGCGCCCGCGGTCCACAAGACCCGGGAGCAGATCACAGACCTGTTTCATGAGCATCACAGTCCGCTTGGATACACCGACCGGGTGACACAGCGCGAGGCGCTGGTTAATGAGGCGAGAAGCGTACTCCGAGAGCGCTTTGTAGCTGCTGATGTTGGTATTACGGGAGCCAACTTCCTGGTCGCCGAGACGGGGGCTAATGTCATCGTGACTAACGAAGGCAATGGTGATCTGACAAGCTGCCTGCCCCGGGTCCACATTGTCACCGCCGGAATTGAGAAAGTGATTCCTTCGCTCGATGATCTTTCGGTGTTGCTGCGGGTGCTGGCTCGCAGTGCAACCGGCCAGGAGTTCTCAGCGTACACCTCTCTTTATTCAGGTCCGCGTCGTACTGACGAGATGGAAGGCCCCGAGGCGTATCATGTGGTGCTGCTGGATAACGGCCGCTCGCGCCTCCTCGGAGGCCAGTACCAACCGATGCTGCGATGTATCCGGTGCGGCGCCTGTCTCAACCACTGTCCGGTATATGGGGCAATCGGAGGACACGCTTACGGGTGGGTTTATTCGGGTCCAATGGGGTCGGTACTCACTCCGCTGCTGAATGGTTTTGACCAGGCAATGGATCTGCCCAATGCCTGTACATTGAACGGCAGGTGCAAGGAAGTGTGTCCGGTACGGATTCCGCTTTCTGACTTGCTGCTGAAGCATCGCCTTGAGCAACACGACCGTCGGCTGAATACCAATTTTGGGCGGTTCTTGCTCAGTGCTTGGGCATGGCTGGCCCGTCGCCCACGGTTGTATCAGGGAGTGATGGCGCTGCCGTTGTGGTTGATGCACCGTCTTGGAAAACGTCGCGGTGTGTTGTCGCGTTTGCCCGGGTTGGGGGGATGGACAGACAGTCGCGATTTTCCGATTCCCGCCCGGCGGTCATTTTTACGACAGTGGCATACCCACAAGGCCAGGTCATGACGTCAGCACGCGACGAAATCCTGGGAACCCTTCGCAAGTCGCTGGCCGCTGGCGATCCCCGGACGCTTCGGCGCCTGGAGGAACTAAGATCCCGAATTCAGAATTCTGAACCGCAGGTTCAACCCCGTTTTGATGATGATCTGCTAACGCGTTTTTGCCAGAAGCACGTGACGGTGCATGGGACCTATGATCGGATCAGTGGTGACGGTATCGAGGCGGCCATGGTGAGATATTTGGCGGGTTTGGGTCTTGATGCGCAGTGGCATCTCGGTAGCGGGCCTTTGCTGGATGAAACACACTGGACGGATCAGGTCTTTGTTTATCGAAAAGGTGCTGATAAAGATACCAAAGTCGCTCTGAGCGAGGCATTTGCTGCTGTTGCTGAGACCGGCACACTGGTCCTGTGTTCAGGCCCAGCCGTTCCTTCCTCGCAGAATTTTCTGCCGGATGATCATGTCATTATCGTCGACGGCCGTCGAATCGTGCGGCACATGGAGGATGCTTGGGCGATGTTGCGCGATTCGGGAGCGGCCTCAGGCCGGGCAATTAATCTGATTACCGGGCCTTCAAAAACCGGTGATATTGAACAGACTATTCAGTACGGGGCGCATGGACCCCGTCGTTTGCACGTGCTGATCGTCGAGCAAACGTAAACCGCCCGCTCCTGTTACCGAGCAGGGGACTCGCTATAATTAGGGCTAGACCTTGTCGACCGATGCTGCGACAGTGACCCACACCTTGTTTCCCCCACAAATATAGCTAATGCAGGAAAGTTTCACACACGAACAGTTGGTCGATTGTGGCCATGGGCGGATGTTTGGCCCTGGCAATGCGCAACTCCCGTTGCCGCCGATGCTGATGTTTGACCGTATCGTTCACGTCTGCGACGAAGGCGGCGAATATGGCAAGGGTGAGATTGTGGCGGAGCTTGATCTGAATCCGGATCTCTGGTTTTTCCAGTGCCATTTCGAGAATGATCCAGTCATGCCGGGCTGCCTTGGCGTCGATGCGTTGTGGCAGTTAGTGGGTTTTTTTCTAGGATGGAGGGGAGGGCAGGGACATGGCCGTGCTCTGGGATCCGGGGAGATACGTTTTACGGGACAGGTTACGCCTGACTGTAAGATTGTGCGTTATCGGGTGTCACTTAAGCGCGTGGTCATGCGTCGGCTGTACATGGGTATCGCCGATGGATATGTCGAGGTTGATGATCGGACCATTTACACCGGCCGGGATCTGCGCGTCGGTCTGTTTAATGCCGAGGAGGGAGGGACTGTCGCATGAGACGGGTTGTCGTCACCGGAATGGGAATTGTTAGCAGCATCGGCAACAATTGTGCCGAAGTCGAAGCCTCGCTGCGTGAGGCGCGATCCGGGATTGTCTGTGCGGAAGAGTACCGGGAACTGGGTTTTCGCTCTCAGGTGCACGGCAGCATTGACATCGACCTTGAGGCCGAGATCGATCGAAAATTAAGACGTTTCATGGGTGCCTCGGCTGCCTACAACTATCTTGCGATGCGTGAAGCAATTGCGCATTCTGGCTTGACCGAGGCCCAGATTTCGAATCCCCGTGCCGGGCTGGTTGTTGGAAGTGGCGGCGGCTCTCCAGAAAATATTGTGCTGGCGGCTGATCTGCTTCGCGAAAAAGGAGTGAAGCGGGTGGGGCCCTATATGGTGACCCGGACCATGGCGAGCACCAATTCAGCCTGTCTTAGCACTGCCTTTTCCATTAAAGGAGTTTCGTATTCGATCAGCTCTGCCTGCTCTACCAGTGCCCATTGCATTGGACACGGGACGGAGTTGATTCAGATGGGTAAGCAGGATGTGGTTTTTGCCGGCGGCGGCGAAGAGTTACATTGGAGCACATCCGTGCTGTTTGATGCCATGGGGGCAATGTCGTCGCGCTATAACGAAACCCCACAGACGGCGTCGCGCACCTATGATGCCGATCGTGATGGGTTTGTCATTTCCGGCGGCGGCGGGGTGCTGGTGCTGGAGTCGTTGGATCACGCTCTTGGCCGTGGCGCGCCGATCCTGGCAGAACTGGTGGGTTATGGTGCGAGCAGTGACGGATTCGATATGGTTCAGCCGTCGGGCGAGGGCGCCATCCGCTGTATGGGACTTGCACTGGAAGGGGTGTCAGGATCGATCGATTACATCAATACCCACGGTACCAGTACCCCTGTGGGTGACATCCAGGAACTAGAGGCGATTCGCACCGTCTTCGGCGAGGCGCTTCCAGCTCTGAGTGCCACCAAGTCGCTGACAGGTCATGCCCTGGGCGCAGCGGGCGTTAACGAGGCGATTTATTCACTGATCATGCTTGGCGGTAAATTTATGTCGCCGTCGGCCAATATTGAAAATCTGGATCCCAAGGCGCTCGGTTATCCGATCGTCCGTTCCACCACCGATGCCCCTGATCTTAATACTGTGATGTCCAATAGTTTCGGATTCGGGGGCACCAACGCGACGCTTGTCTTTCAGCGCTTTTCGGACTGAGACCTCAAAAGAGTCTGATCTGCTAATGATCAGCAGGTGCGGGAAAGCGCTTCGGGCCGAAGGTCTTCCTTCTTGGCCGCGAAACGTTTTCTGACATAGTTCTCTACGAGCGCGATGAATTGTGCTGCGATGTCGTCTCCACGCAGCGTACAGAGCTTTTCCCCATCCTGAAAGACCGGTGCGACGGGTTTTTCCCCGGTACCTGGAAGGCTGATCCCGATGTCCGCGTGACGACTCTCACCGGGACCGTTGACGACGCACCCCATGACCGCGACAGACAGTGTTTCCGCGCCGGGATATTCCGTCTTCCATTTCGTCATGCGTTCCCTGAGGTGCTCCTGTACTTCACCGGCTAAATGCTGAAAGAAATCACTCGTGGTTCGCCCACATCCGGGACAGGCGATGACTTGGGGGCTGAAACTTCGCAACCCCATTGACTGGAGCACCTCCTGAGCGATGCGGACTTCACGGGTCCGGCTCTCCCCCGGTTGAGGCGTCAGGGATACCCGGATGGTGTCGCCGATTCCCATGTGCAACAGCAGGGCGAGCCCGGCAGTAGACGAGACGATGCCTTTGTCGGCCATACCCGCTTCGGTGAGTCCCAGATGCAGGGCGAGATCCGACCGTTCAGCCAACTGCCGGTAAACCTCGACAAGTTCTGGGACTGCGCTGACTTTTGCAGAGAGAATGATCTGGTCAGGCCTTAGGCCTTCCCGCTGCGCAAGTGCCGCACTGTTGATTGCGGAATCCACCAGCGCTTCCCGAGTGACTACCTCCAGAGACCGCGGGGTCGCCAGAGCGGCATTTTCGTCAAGCTTGCGCGCAAGCAACTGCGGATCGAGAGACCCCCAGTTCACGCCAATGCGTACCGGTTTGTTTCGAAGACAGGCTTGCTCGACCATCTGGCAAAACCGCGCATCGCGTTTCTCACCCTGGCCGACGTTGCCTGGGTTAATCCGGTATTTATCGAGCGCATCGGCGCAATCACTGAACTCCTGCAGGAGTGTGTGCCCGTTATAGTGAAAATCTCCGACCAGAGGTACCGGACACAGGGCGGAATCCAATTGCTTCCGTATTTTTGGGACAGCACGCGCGGCCGCTTCGTTGTTTACCGTAATCCGAACAATTTCTGATCCAGCCTCTGCGAGTGCAATGACCTGACGGACCGTAGCGCCAACATTGGCGGTATCGGTGTTGGTCATCGACTGGACGACAATGGGTGCGTCGCCGCCGACGAGTACGTTACCGACCCGAACCTGGGAGGTAGGTCTTCTGATGATGGAGGTTTGCTGCATAGGGGTCGAGGGCGGTTTGGTTTGGCTCGGTCAGATATTCTAATAGTCCTACATGCGAAAAACGCCAAACTCTGTCTTGGCGATTGGGGCATTGTGAACGGTGGCGAGCGCCAGCGATAGGATCCTGCGTGTATGGGCCGGGTCTATGATACCGTCGTCCCAAAGGCGGGCACTGGCATAGAACGGATGTCCTTGTTCATCGTACTGGTCGCGTATAGCTTCGCGAAAAACTTTTTCGTCCTCTGTCGGCCAGTCACGCCCTGCTGTTTGCGCGCCCTCACGACGGATCTGGGATAGCACCTGTGCCGCGGTGTCGCCACCCATCACCGATATTCGGGCATTGGGCCACATCCACAAAAAACGCGGATCGTAGGCTCTACCACACATGCCGTAATTGCCTGCCCCGAAACTGCCCCCGACAATAACAGTGAGTTTCGGCACTCTGGCACAAGCAACTGCATTCACCAGTTTCGCACCGTCCCGGGCAATGCCGCCATGTTCATAGCGACTCCCCACCATAAAGCCGGTAATGTTCTGCAGAAACAGCAGGGGTATGCGCCGTTGAGTACACAGCTCTACAAAATGTGCTCCCTTTAGTGCTGATTCTGAGAAGAGGATACCGTTGTTAGCGATGATGCCGAGGGGATATCCATTGATCCGCGTGAAGGCGCACACCAGGGTCTTCCCGTAGCGGGTTTTGAATTCCTGAAAATCGCTGCCATCTGCAATCCGACAGATGATTTCCCGGATATCAAAGGGCAATCTCGGGTCGGATGGAATTATTCCATAAAGCTCCTCGACCCCATATCGCGGCGGCAGTGAAGTTGGGTTGGGTGCGGCCGCAACAGGCGGTAAATTGAGATGGGAGACGATTTCCCGGGTCAATCTCAAGGCGTCATCGTCGTCCATTGCCAGATAGTCGGCGACGCCCGAAATTCGTGTATGCACATCTGCGCCGCCAAGCGCTTCGGCGCTGACTTCCTCCCCAGTTGCCGCCTTCACTAGAGGCGGTCCACCCAGAAAAATAGTTCCCTGGCGTCGGACGATAATGGCCTGGTCGGACATAGCCGGCACGTAGGCACCGCCGGCCGTGCAGGACCCCATGACCACCGCGATCTGCGGTATCCCAGCAGCCGACATATTGGCCTGATTGTAAAATATGCGACCGAAATGCTCTCGGTCAGCGAACACCTCGTCCTGTCTCGGCAGATAGGCCCCACCGGAATCGACCAGGTAAACACAGGGCAGACGATTCTCTTTGGCGATTGCCTGCGCCCGGAGATGTTTTTTGACTGTAATCGGGTAGTAGGTGCCGCCCTTGACGGTGGCGTCGTTGACCACCAGCATGCAGTCCCGACCATGAATCTGTCCTACGCCCGTGATGATGCCACCGCAGGGGACGTCGTCATCGTAGAGGTCCCAACCGGCCAGTTGGGAGAGTTCAAGAAACCCGGCACCGGGATCCAGCAGTCTTTCAATACGTTCGCGGGGAAGCAGTTTGCCCCTGGCACTGTGCCGTTCCCGAGCTTTTTCGCTACCGCCTTGCGTGACTCTTTCTATCACCTCCGTCAGTGCAGCAGTCTTTGCCAACATGAAATCGCGGTTGGCCAAAAAGTCAGGAGAAGCCGTATCAACGCGGCTGGTGAATTCGCTCATGAGTTTTGTACTGCTCCTTACCAGCCACCGCGTGACAGCCACTGGTCTACTTGGTCGAGCCGGTCGGCACCCCAGAAAGATTCCGAGTCCACGATGATAAAAGGTGATCCAAAAACGCCTCGCGCCAGGGCCTCATCGTTTACTGCGCGCAGTTTCTGTTTGATCGGACCGGTTTGAATGCCCTCAGCGATCTGCGTTGGGTCATGCCCCAGTTCAGAGGCAACAGCCACCACGGTTTCAGGGTCCGAAATATCCTGATTGTCGCGAAAGTAGGCGTGATATAGGGCCCGCGCCAGTTGCTTGGCCGCATCATGATCATCCTCTTCAAGAAGATAAAATGCGCGGCAAGCGTTTACCGTAGCGATCGGCCAATGGCTGGGAATGACAAAGGGAATGTCCCAGTAACGCGCAAACCGCTTCACGTCGTGGACTGCGTAATCTCCGACTAGGGGAATCCAGGCCAGCGGTTTTCGTTCGCTGACTTTCATCGCGGCGCCCACCAGAAACGGTCGCCACATTACAGATCGACCGTGTTGCTCGGCTATGTGCTCGATCCGTTCACTGGCGAGGTAGCCATAAGGCGAGGCAAAGTCAAAGTAAAACTCAACAGATGCAGTCATAAGGGGAATTGGGATTTGGAGGGAGCAATCGATTCAGCGGATGCGCTCAAATGCCATGGCCGTCGCTTCGCCGCCGCCGATGCACAACGATGC
>JABJIU010000215.1 GCA_018661145.1 Pseudomonadota bacterium
CGGGTCGCGCAAGGCACCGTACCCACCACGCTGTTGTCCCAGGGATTGAAGACCTCGATACGCTCATCCCGGTCGGTCTTCTCACCGCCAATTCGCAGCGTTTCATGGATGGGAGTTTTGGTTATTGCGGCAACATCGTTCATGAACTGCCCTCCAGAGCATGATTCAGCGTATGGCTGAAAATATCAAAGTTACGGCGACCTGTCGCACAAGCCTCCAGGCAACGATTGACGATAAAGGGCACCCGTTGCTCAGACACTCCCCCATGTGAACGCAGAGGATCCTTAAGACCCGACAGATCATGCTTCTCCGGAGCACTGCCCAGGACATAATCACGCGTGCTGATCACGACGAGGTCTCCAATCCGGTCGGCGGGAAGCCCGAAGACGTTGCAAGCCTCGTTCCGTGTCAGAACAGTCTCAATGCCAGGTACACCATCGAAAGCAGCACGGGCGCAGGCATGATCCGGATGATTGTCCAGATAGACCGTGGCGAAACCGCCGAGTGCGCCGTGGTGGACCACATAAGGGTCGGTGATAGGCAGGATCACCCTGAAATCAGTTAATCCAGCCTCTCCCAGTAAAGGCTCAAGATAAATCACGTTCGGTTCACCCGTCGGCGCATGCTTGGCTTTCATGCCATGGTCCGCGGTCAGAGCAATCGTGACACCCATCGCATCAAGCCTTGTCAGATACTGATCCATCATCGCGTAAAAAGCATTGGCTACCGGGGTACCCGGAGCATGCTTGTGCTGTATGTAATCTGTGGTCGAGAGGTACATGATGTCGGGGCGCATCGATTTCATCAGCACAACGCCTGCCGCAAACACAAACTCTGACAGTTCTGCACTGTAAACATCAGGCACCGGCATGCCTACCCGGTCGACGATACCCTCAACACCATGCTCGGCCAGTGTGGCCTGGTCAGCGAGCTCAGAAGAGAAACACACCGCGCTTCCCCCCGCGATATCCAGCCCAACGCCCAGCAGTCGGCGCAGTTTGTCTTTTGCGGTGATCACCGCAACTTTGGCGCCTGCCTGATTGAATTCCGCCAAAATGGTGGGGGCACGCAGCAGCGACGGGTCATTCATCATGACCTCGACGTCGTTATCCGTATCGTAATAGAAGTTACCGCAAATGCCATGCTCCGACGGTGGGACACCCGTTACGATGGACAGGTTATTCGGATTGGTAAAGCTCGGGACAACGCAATCCGCGTAACCAAAAGTCGCCTTTTCACGCAGAGATGCCAGGAACGGAGCTTGCCCCGCATCGATAGCACGCTCGATATAACCGCCCTGATCCGACCCTTCCCCACCCGGCTCCGAACCATCAATACAAACCACCACCAGAGGCTGGCGTGGCCACGCATAGTCCCGCTGATTCACGGATATCATCTTGTTATTCATTTTGATTCTGGTCTTCTCACTGCTGAAATGCGCACGCGGCGCAGGATACTATAATCAGGCGACCGGACTTCCGGACGCAACGCCCATTTCATCCATCACGACACGAACGGCTTCAAGCGCACCACGCATCTCGGTAACACCAAGGCGTCCGATACACCCCATTCGAAAACTTTCTGCGATGGTCAACTTGCCGGGATAGATAACATAGCCGCATTCACTCAGGCCGTCATAAAACCGCTGGAAGTCAAACCGACTGTCGACCGGCATTTTAAAGGTTACGATGATCGGCGCCTGAAGAGCATCCGGCAACAACGTCTCAAATCCCATCGCACGCATCCCTGAGACGAGCGCTTCGCAGTTCTCCCGGTAGCGACCGCCGCGACCCGCTACTGCGCCCTCGGCATCAAACTCTTTCAGAGCCTGGTCAAAGGCAAGGATGCAGTGCGTCGGCGGTGTAAAGCGCCATTGTCCATTCGCTTCCAGCCCCTGCCACTGCTGGTAGAGGTCCAGACACAGACTATCCGAATTACCCTGGGTGGCTGTGAGGGCAGGTTCCGATGCCAGACAGAACCCCATTCCCGGCGCGCCCTCCAGACACTTATTGCTGGAAGCAACCAGAGCATCAAACTGAATATTGCGTGCTGAAATCGAGAGCGCTCCGAAGGCGCTCATGGAGTCGATCAGCAATGATCGACCTGCCGCAGCAACCGCCTCACCCACGTCTTCAATCGGGTTCAGGATCCCGGTTGTAGTCTCACAGTGCACAACAGCGACATGCGTAATCCCGGGAGCACCCGCAAGGCGCTCGGCGACCTTGTTCGGATCTACCGGCTCATCCTCCGGCCACTGCAGAACCTCAGAGTCAATGCCGTGATACGCGCAGATAGACTGCATCCGGGTGCCATAGGCGCCGTTGACCAGAATGAGCACTTTTCCCGACCGCGGTACAAAATTACTGAGCATCGCCTCAACCACAAAGGTGCCACTGCCCTGGAGCGGCACACACACGTGAGTGCCCTGTCCGTCAATAATCTCAACCAGGCGTTCGCGTACCCGGCGGTTAATTTCAATAAAGCGCAGATCGCGAGAGCCGTAGTCATGCAGCATCGCTTCCTTGACGGTACGCGACGTGGTCAGAGGTCCAGGGGTAAGCAGCCAGGGGTCCTGCACGGGCTTTTCAGGCTGAGTCACAACTGAATCTCTTTATTGGCCTTTCAATCCTCATGCTCTTGCCATCGTCAATGTTCTGACAAATCACCGGTTGATCAATCATCCGCTGACCGCCGACTGATATCGCTAGCCGTGCCATAGATTTTCCCGTACCAGTTCATCCATCGTCGCCTCGATGCTTGCGCGCAGAATCCCGATCATTTCGTCAATCTGGTCCCGGTTGAGGATGAGCGGAGGCGACATCACATTAAGATGAGCGATCGGCCGGACGATCAACCCTCTTTCCTGGCAGTGTCGTGCAATCCGACCGCCGATCTCAACTTCCGGCGCGAAAAGCGCCTTGGTCTCTTTGTCCGCCACATTCTCGATACACATCATGAAGTGACTGCCGCGCACGTCACCGACAATAGGGTATTCGCCGAGCGTTTTGAGTTGCGATTCAAAATACGGCCCCACCTCACGAACATGCCCACAGATATCGTCGCGCTCCATGATCTCGATATTCTTGACCCCGGCCGCACAGACTACCGGATGGCCCGAATAGGTGAAGCCATGGGTAAACATGGCGCCTTCGGCCTGCGGCACGCTGATGACGTCGTAAATCTTCTCTGAAAGGATCGTTGCCGACAAAGGCAGATATCCCGAAGAAATACCCTTAGCGCAAGTGATGATGTCTGGCACAAAGTCAAAAACAGCCTCGGACGCAAAAAAGTGGCCCAGCCTGCCGAATCCTGTGACAACCTCATCGGAGATATAAAGCACATCGTACTTGTCACAGACCTCACGGGTCCGCCGGTGATAACCCACAGGCGGCACAATCACGCCACCAGCACCCATAATTGGCTCAGCGATAAAGCACGCCACATTTTCGGGGCCGAGTTCCAGAATTTTGTCTTCAAGATCGCTGACCGTCTGATCACAGAAAGCTTCCTCGCTCATGCCATCGGGACGGCGGTAAGTATTCGGCGACGGAATGTGATGCACCAGGTCCGGCGCCAGATCAAATCCCTGATGATCAAAGGTCACACCGGTCATCGACATGGCAAGATAAGTGCTGCCATGGTAGCCGTCGGTCCGGGCTATGATTTTCTTCTTATTGGGTTGGCCCAGACGGTTGAAGTAATAATGGATGATTCGGATAGCGGAATCATTCGCCATCGATCCACCAGTACCCAAAAACACATGATTCAAAGATCCCGGGGTCAGTTCGGCCAGTTTGGCCGCCAGGGTTGCCGCAGGCGGTGTAGTTAAATGGTTAAAGGTCGAGTAATAGGGAATCTGCCGTACCTGATCAGCAATCGCTTCGGCCATCTCATCGTTGCCGTAACCAATATTGACACACCAAAGACCGCCAATGCCATCCATAAACCGGTTGCCATCTGAATCAAAGACATAAGCACCGTCGGAATGCGACATCACCAGTGATCCCTCGTCTTTAAACGAGGAAAAATCTGTCCAAGGATGAATATTGTGATCGCGGTCTTTTTCCCAGAGCGCTTTGGTATCGTATTTCTTGGGGGGTGCTGACATTACTTTCTCCTCTTGAATATTCGGACGCCGCGATATTGCCTATGCGCTAATCCATCGGGCCAACCCGGCGTTTATATCTCAAAGCCCTTCAGTACGTTAACTGCTCCACTAAAGTCGATGCACCAAGCTAAAGGATCTGCATATCTTTTGCGGTAGTTCCTGATGCTGTAGCTTCAGCATAGGTTTCATATGCCTTAATGTGATAATCGCCACCTTTTTCAGTCTGTTGCACACTCGGCAACGCTTTCATCGCCTCAAGCCATGAATGTATCTTCACGCAATCATCAGGTATTTCAATATCTCGATAGCGCTTCAGAACATTAAACCGCTCAAAGTGGGGATACATCGCAATATCAACCAGGGACACCTTACTGCCGAACCAGAAGGGGCCTGTCTCGCACCCGGGGAAACCAGCCCGCTCCAGATGGCATAAAGCATCAATCATCCTAAGTTTTAATTCTGTCTGTGTTTGCGCATCCTGAGCAAGCAGGACTTTGTAAAACAGGGGTACGATCCGAGAATTGTCAAAATCAATCCATATTCGAGCATGCGCCCGCTGCTGCGGAGACTTGGGGAGTAGATTAGGTTCGGGTGCTATCTCATCCAAGTACTCGTTAATCACCGTCGACTCATAGATTGCGGTGTCGCCGTGCAAGAGAACAGGCACCTTGCTGTAGGGAGAGACATTGGTAAACCAGTCCGGTTTGTTATCGAGATTGATTTCTACCAACTCAAACGACAGTTCCTTTTCCAATAGTACAAGGCGGCTGCGCTGGGCAAAAGGGCAAACTTCCGCACTGACTAGCTGAATCTGACTTGTTGCTTCTCCCATGATCACTCAGCCTTGAGCACCTAATTCTCAAAACCGTTAAGGACATTCACTACGTTCAGACCGACTTCTCCAATATCGTATCCACCCTCCATGACAAACAGGGTCGGAATCCCCAACGCACCGATGAGTTGACCCGTCGTCAGATAGTCGGGTGTGGTCAACTTGAAGAAACTGATGGGGTCGTGTTCAAAGGTATCGACCCCCAGAGACACCACCAGATGCCGCGGCGAAAATTCCCGGATATGGCGTAACGCATCATCCAGTGCTTCGCTCCATCGACTGAACGGCGTCCCAGGAGGCATTGGATAATTACGGTTAAAGCCCATGCCTGCGCCCAGACCCGCCTCATCAGCATAACCCAGAAAATGCGGGAAGGCATCTTCGGGATCACCGTGCAATGAACAGAAAAGCACGTCATCGCGCTCATAGAAAATGTCCTGGGTGCCGTTTCCGTGGTGAAAATCAACATCCAGGATAGCTACTCGTTCTGCGCCATCATCGAGCAGATACTGGGCTGCGATCGCCGCATTATTAAGAAAGCAGTATCCGCCGAACATATCGCGTGCCGCGTGATGCCCCGGCGGCCGACAAAGCGAAAAGATTCCCGGCTCTCCGTCAGCCAACGCCCGGGCCCCGGTCAGAGCTACATCTTTGGACGAAAGCGCCGCCTCCCAGGTGCCTTCCGTGATGGAGGTTTCGGCAGCGAGCGCGTAGTAGCCCAATTTGCCTTCGATAAAACGTGGCGCCCGGCACTGCATCCGCCTTGCCGGCCAAACAGATGCCATCGCCTCACCAGCATAGCCCGTTTGTCGCCACTCCTCCCAGGCATTCTCCAGGAAGGTCACAAAATTGGCGTCATGTATCCGGAGTACCGGATCTAGGGAAAATGTTTCGGGCGCTTCAACAGGTCCGAGCTCTGAGGCACGAACCGCCTCGACGACCATGTCGGCACGGGAGGGGCGCTCGAAGGGTTGCACCAGTTCGCCGCCATATAACTCTGTTTTCGCATCGCGCAGTCGGTGCTGTTCGCTGAATATCGTCTTCATCTTCCTGTCGTTGGTATTCGCTTAATCGCGTTGTTTCAATGTTGCAGACCTTCGGTCTGCAGGTGTGCCACCAGTCGGCCGATAAACCGCCAGCACTGCATGAGCTGGGCCTCCTCCACGTACTCATCCGGCCGGTGTGCCTGCAGAATACTTCCCGGACCACAGACCACGCAAGGGATCTTGACCTGGTCTCCAAATAGACCAGCTTCCGACCCGAAACTGATCTTCTGTGGATCATCGGCATCCTCCAGTAACATCTGGACGAAGCGGACCACCGGCGCGTCGGCGGGGGTATTGAGTCCCGGATAGGCCGCAAGAGTCTCGAAAACGATCGAGGTGTCCGGATCAACGGCATGCATCCCGGGCAACAGTTCGTTTTCGACATAGGCTGCAATCTGCTGAAAGTAGTAGTCAGCCTTCTCCTCCGGCAGGTGCCGGACCTCAAAACCGAATTCGCAGGCGTCCGGCACAATATTGAGAGCACGGCCACCCTCGATGGGCCCAATATGCAGGGTACTGTGCGGCACCCGATAGCCCTCGTCGATCGGTCCGTGTTCGCGTATTTGTCCATAGACACGACGAATATGGGCGATGAGTTCTGCCGCCATCTCTACCGCGTTAACGCCTTCTACGGGGTAAGCCGAGTGTGCGGCACGGCCCCGAATACTGACACGCCAACTGTGTTTACCCTTATGCGCGTTGATCACCTTCATCATTGTGGGTTCGCCGATGATTCCCATGGCCGGTTTAACGGGGTGATCGCTCAGTACATCGAGAAGCCGTCTCACACCGATGCACCCAATCTCCTCATCGTAGGAGAGCGCCAAATGCACCGGGGCCAACAGCGGCTTTTCCATCATCTGCGGGATTCTGGCGAGCGCGCAGGCGATAAACCCCTTCATATCCGCGGTTCCCCGGCCATATAGTGCGCCGGCATTGGCAGTCATAACGAAGGGATCCGTAGACCAGTCCTGTCCGTCAACCGGCACGACATCTGTATGGCCTGACAGCATGACGCCGGAACGATCTTCGGGTCCTACCGTCGCATAAAGATTAGCCTTGGACCCGGTTTCGTCGTGAACCAGAAGGCTTTCGATGCCAAAACCAGATAGATAGTCCTTTACCCAGGCGATCAACTCCAGATTGGAATTGCGGCTGGTGGTATCAAATGCAATCAACCGCTCCAGCAGTTTATACAGCGTAGAGTCCGACGTCGGATCGTTGCTGTCAGAAACGCTCACAGATCACCAGGGACTCCGTACGCCGGCGCCACCGCCGGGTTGAGTGCACGGTCCAGATAATCATTCATCTGCGGTTGGTAAAGAACCCAAAGATTACGAAGATCTCCCACCGGGTCATCAGACCAGTCAACCCGAAGATCCACCAGGGGCCAGGCGTTCTCACCCGCCACCAGCAGTGCAGCTGAATGTGTGGGGCCTTCTTCCCCGCCTGCCGCCACACCGGCCTCAAGTGAGCATAAAAGGCGCTCCGCAAGATGAAGATCAGCGTGCCGGGAGAACCCCTCAGTCATCGCGCTGGGCACTTGGGTCGATGAGAGCAGGTTGCCCGCGGCAACGCATTGGCTGCCGTGGGACACTGCGTGCATGCCGAGAATTTCTGTTCCCGTACGCTCGGCAATATTGCCGCGAAGATCGACGGCCGTAACCTGTCGATACTCAGCGAATGGCCGCCCATCCATGACCGCGGCCAGCGCCACCGGCGCGTCCGCACCTTGTGCCATCAGATCAAGCATCTCATTGCCGATAGAGGGGTCGGTGACATTCTGCGTGGCCACAGCGCCGGCACCAGTCCTGACCCAAGGGCATCGGCTGCCCACGCTGATACTGGAGGTGGTGATCGCGACGCCCGCCGTTTCGGTCCGCTCGCACATCCCCACAATCGAGAAGGTCACTGTACTGTCTCGCCCGCTGCCTGCTGTCCCTGAAGCCCGAAAAATGAGTCATCTGGATAGGGCTCAAGAATCTCCATCGTACCTTCCCGCAAACGCGCAACGTGCGTCGGTTCGCCCGCCACGATCCGGCGATAAAACCGCGATGGCACCACTGGCGGCATAATAGCGAAGGCGTCAGCGGCACGGTAATCCGCGATCAGCATTCGCCGGTCCCGATCCAGAGACTGATTAGAACTGCCCCCATGCAGTGTCCAGATATCCATCAGACAGACATCACCCGCTTTACCGACAAGACTGTCCGCCCGGCCATCAAACTCATCAAACAGTGCCGGGTCAGTCGATCCGGTGAACTTGCCATCATGAAAATGGGTGTACCGCTCCCGGTGTGAGCCGGGTACCAAACGCGCGCAGCCATTGCCTTCGTCCATATCATCCAGAAAGAGTAGCACCGTGATGCCATCATCGTTGGTGTGCGGATCAAAGGGGTGGTCGGCGTGATACTCCACACGGGTGCCGGTACCAGGAAACTTGTTGTTGAGTTTGCAGTGATGGAAAAAGACGTTGGGGCCGATAAGATCTGCAACCACCTTCGGCAGGTCTCCCTCAAACAATAACGTCTGATAAACCTCCGAGATGTCCACTGGATTCGCCACCCGACGCAGACGCGGGTTAGTTGCACTGTGGTCCTTCTCAAGATCGAAACGTGCCTTACCATTAGGCGTATCGAAACCATAGTTAGCCTGATGGCTCCGACTCTCTTGCACCCACTGGTCCAGTTGCGCAAGCAAATCTTTGCAAACCGCCTCTGAGACGAGGCCCGGCAACATTAAGTAGCCCCGGTCTTTGAATTCAGATGTCTGTATCTCACTCAACATGCCGATTACCTCAATCAGGTATTACTGCAGTGACTTCTATCTCTACGACCCACTCCGGTCTCGCCAATGCCGGCACCACCAGACCCGTTGAGCAGGGAAATACACCTTTCAGCCATTTGCCCATCTCCTGGTACACGGCATCACGGTAGCGAATATCCGTGAGATACACCAC
>JABJIU010000240.1 GCA_018661145.1 Pseudomonadota bacterium
ACAAGGACCGCAAGAAGGCCCGGGATTATCTTCTCAAGGCAGCCCGACTCGGGGATTCGCGCGAGGACTATCTGGAACTCGGGTTATTGCTAGAGTCGATGGGCGAGTCGGATAAAGCGCTACAGTGTTATCGCCGCGGATTGCAGTCGCCGGCGTCAAAAGACTCACTGCGACTGGCAAGGGAGTCATCAACTACCGAGGGGGAGCTGATGCCGCTGATTGATCCTGAAAAAGGAACTTAAGCCTAAAAGGATACTCCCAGTGCCTGTTTGGGGCCGGTTCTTCAATTGCTGTCAGTGGTAAATTCGAAGGAATCGAAGAACAAGCACTCTGGCGGCAGTCCATGCGCTGCAAATGTGTCTTTCAAAGCCTCGATCATCGGCGGTGGCCCACTGGCGTAGACCTCAAACCCGTCGAGTTCGGGATACTCACGCAATACCGCCTCGTGCACAAAACCGGTTTCACCCTCCCATCGATCTGTGGCCTTGGGTTCGGACAATACCGGGGTATAACCGAGATTAGGGTGTACACCCAACCAGCGCCTGATTTCATTGTCGAGATATAAATCCTCGGCTGAACGCGCGCCCCAGAAAAGATGAAAACTCCGATCTGGATGCTTAGCGAGCGCGTCATCGAGTATCGCTTTTAAGGGCGCAAGGCCAGTACCCCCTCCCACCATAATGGCCGGCCGGGATTCGCCCTCTCTTAGGAAAAAAGTGCCGAGCGGCCCCTGAAAGCGCAGCAGATCGCGGGCTTTCAGGGTCGTGAAGACCTGTCCGGTGAAATGCCCATCGGGGACAAGTCTTACGTGCAATTGCAGATCTTCGCCATCGGTTGCCGCATTAGCCATCGAAAAACTTCGGCGTCTGCCGTCGCGCAGGAGGATGTCGATATATTGGCCGGGCAAATATTCAAATTGTTGGTTTTGTGGCAGCTTCAGTTGCAAAAGCATGACATCGTCACTGGCTTTTTCGAGGCTCACGACCCGGCAGGGTAAGGTACGGATCGTCATCGCTGTTCCCGGCGGCAGTTCATTGGCCTCGATAACAATGTCACCCTGAGGCCGGGCCTGGCAGAGCAGAATATTACCGGCGGCCTGTTCGTTGCCTGAAAGGGCGCTTGCGGTATATTCGCCGGGATCGACTTCGCCCGAAATCAGGCGCGCCTTGCAACTGCCACAGGAACCGCTTCGGCAGCTGTAATTGAAAATTCGACTCTGGCGTGTCGCGGCCTCCAGGACAGTCTCGGCGTCTTCGACTGAGAACGAATTGCCGGTCTTCTGATTGGTTACCTGAAAGGCCATAATCGGTTTCGGGATGGAATTTACAGTCAAACAATATTTTCGCATGTCACGATGTCGGAGTGTGACAGCAGTGGCGTAGATCGTGAGTGGAGTATCGGATTGAGAACAGTTTGTAGGACATCACAGCGGATCTCAGTGGATCATTTGAGATCGGGGGGATCGCTTGCCGGAACTGCCTGAAGTGGAAACTACGGTTCGGGGTGTCCGCCCAGTAGTAGTGGGTCGAAAGATTCATAGGGTCGTGGTCCGTGAGCGTCGAATGCGTTGGCCAGTGTCACGCGGCCTCAACCGCACCCTGAATGGATACCACGTTGCTTCTGTCAGCCGGCGGGCCAAGTACATTCTGCTGAACTTCAGTCACGGAACCTTGATGATTCACCTGGGAATGTCGGGCCGGCTTCGAGTCGTGCCGGCCGATACGCCACATGTGAAGCATGATCACGTCGACTTTGTCCTTGATTCAGGAAAAGTACTTCGTTTTCATGACCCGCGCCGTTTCGGCAGTATCCTCTGGGTTGGGGAGGATGCTGCCAACAGTAAACTGCTTAAGAATCTTGGCCCCGAGCCTTTCGATGAGACGTTAACAGCGGTAGCGCTTTACCGCGTTTCCCGGGGTCGAAAAACCAGCATTAAGCAGTTTATTATGGACGGCAGAGTTATCGTTGGCGTGGGTAACATCTACGCCAGCGAAGCACTCTTTCGGGCAAAAATTCGCCCGGGCCGCGCGGCAGGTCGGGTGACGCTGTCGCGGTTTGGGCAACTACTCGACGCGATCAGGCAAGTGCTGTCAGAGGCAATCAAGGCGGGGGGAACTACACTTCGGGATTATTCCCGAGTTACCGGTGAGCCGGGTTATTTTGAGCAGTCGCTGGATGTGTATGAGCGCGCAGGCCAGCGTTGTGTAAACTGTGCGACTGTAATTCGGCGGAAGGTGATCGGCCAGCGGGCTTCGTACTATTGTCCGCGTTGCCAGATTTAAGACCAAGCACTCGTTGAATTGCGAGGCACACAATCAGGCTAGTGAGATAAATATGGAACTCGATCTGGATTTCGTGCGGGCACAATTTCCGGCTTTTGCCGCTGAAGAGACCCGCGACTGGGCTTTTTTTGAAAACGCCGGCGGTTCTTACGTGCCGGCTACAGTGTCAGACCGCTTACAACGTTTTTTTGTAGACCATAAGGTGCAACCTTACGGCGCATTCGCCCTGCCAAAGCAGGCGGGCGAGGAAATGGATGAGTCTTATGCGGCGATTGCATCGCTTGTTAATGCGGCAGAGGACGAGATCACCATCGGGCCGTCGACCACATTGAATTTCTACATTCTTGCCCAGAGTCTCAGGCACCTGTTACGCGTCGGCGATGAGATCGTGGTGACCAATCAGGATCACGAAGCGAACATCGGGTGCTGGCGGCGTCTGTCGGAACACGGAATCGTTATCCGAGAATGGCGGGTGGGCAAGGCTGATGGTGAACTGGACCTGAATGATCTCGACGCACTGATCACAGACAAGACACGGATCGTCTGCGCAACCCTGTGTTCCAACATCGTTGGCACCCATAACGATATGGCAGAGATTGTCGAGATGGCCCATCGCGTTGGCGCGCTGGTGGTGGCGGACGGAGTGTCCTATGCGCCTCATGTTATTCCGGATGTGAAAACGCTTGGCGTGGATTTTTATGCCTACAGCACCTACAAGACCTTCGGCACGCATCAGGGTGTACTCTGGGGCTCTAGTGAGGCGCTGAAAAAAACTGAGGGACAGGGTCACTTTTTTAATGAAGAGAAGTCCCGGTATCGACTCAATCCCACCGGCCCCCAGCACGCCCAGATTGCCGCTCTTGCCGGAATTACTGAATATTTCGATCAGCTTCATCAACACCATTTCGGCGAGTCAG
>JABJIU010000252.1 GCA_018661145.1 Pseudomonadota bacterium
CCCCAAGGCTTGCCGGCCACCTGCCACTTGGTCCGCCATACCGGGAATCCCACGCCGTGACCTAACCCAGCGCTCAAAACATCGCCACGCACCATGTTGCCGGCATTGTGGACATGACAATCAGCACAGGAAAAGTTCAACTGACCGCGTTTTGCCCAGTAGAACTGTCGACCTTTTTGGTACAAGGCCTGCGCGCCGGGGTCAGAAAAATCTACCGCAACTCTTTCGCCGTTGAACTGGGAGCGGTAGTGGGCGACTAAGCGTGCCATCTTTGCCCGTTTTACGTTCTTGATGGGATCTTCGCCGTTGGCCTTGAGGCAGGCATTGATATCACCAACGATTGTTCGAAGATCACCTGTCGCCGCATCAAACACCGGATAAGTATTCCCTGCGGCCAAATCACAGTCATTCATCGACTTACCGTTCTTAAAAGGCACATTCCACTCCTCGGCAGCCTTTTCCATCTCAGGCTCGTAGGGTGGGAATTCCATCGCCAGCTCCCAGTTAGCTCGGCGGTGGGCGTATTGTGGCAGGGCATTCACACCGTCCTGGAAATCCTCAATGGTCAAGCCCGGAAAACGCTTTAGGAAATAACCCTGAAAGGTCTCAATATCCTGTTGAATCTCTGATTCGGAAATTGCCTGCACACCTGATACCCCTACTAAAGCAAGTCCCGCTGCTAGCGTCAGTGACACCAGTTTCTTCATTTTCTTCTCCTCAGATCGCTGAGCCCGAACGATGACTTTGTAGTCGCATCATGCCCGCATCAGCGCGTTGCGTTCTACTTGACAGCCTTCTCCGCGCTGTCGCTTTCACCCTTGTTGTCCACCCAGCTTACGGTCACCATATCACCCGACTTTGCATTAGGTATGCCTACACCAATCAGGGGATTCTTTGACACACCCGTGCCTAGATTTGCTTGCGCTACGACTTCTCCGTTGACTGCAAATTCCATGTTTTCAATAAAATGCTCGGGAATTTTCTCGCCAGTCTTCTTGTCCTTGCGCAGCCCAGTTTCCATAGGATGCTTAGCCAGCACCATCACCTCATAGCCCCCGCCCTTGCTCTTTTTTATCTTCATCTTGGTCGATGCCATCACACTTCTCCTGCTTGATTCTTTCGAGTTAGCCGCCGCAACCGCCGACGGTGACTTTGATTTCCTGGGACGCCATGTAGAGCTTTCCGCCTGCCTTCACATAGCAGTTTACCGGAGAGGTTTGGCCCATCTTGATGCGCGTGCTGTATAACCCACCACCTCCGCCTGAAACCCGCAGGGAAGTGGTGTATGGCCTCGGGTTCTTGATCGCGCAGATTGCGATCCCCTCTACGTCTTCTAGCGAAGTCATTACTTTAATCGGGACGACCGCGCCATTTTCGGCTTGAAGGGGCGCCTTGATGGAGACCTGATCACTTTGCTCTACTTCTGAAGTGCCAAAAAATGCCTGCAGCGCTTCGGCCTCAGTTTCAGACTCGAACGCCGCCTTCGGCCAAGCCGACGCGAGCACCCGTGTCGGGGTGAGCATGCCAGCGCCAGCGGCTACCGCGAGGGTGCCTGCCGCCAGAGAGCCTTTAAGAAAAATTCTGCGTTTCATAACTTTTGCCTTCTCTTGATGAATGAATCGGGTGTTTGGATCATTACCTTTTCCAAGTGTCTTAGGATATCGAGTCCAAACCTAAGCCCAGTCAAGACTGGTCTATTTCGCAAGTGCCTGGAGGTTCGAACGCCTAAATCGAAAGCAACCAGTCCACCAGAAGATCAATATCTTCTTCGCTGATCAACTTGTGCTTGCCAAACGGCGGCATCGAGGTGATAGGATTCTTTGCCGTGGGATCCCAGATATGGGAACGAAGATCTTCACGATTTGGATAACGTGCTGCCATTGCTACGAGCGGAGGTGCAATATTGCCTCCCGGCGGAAAACCTTCCGGCCAGGGATTCACCATTGCCTGGTGACAGGCAAGGCAGTTGCCGCCCCTTCGGTTCACCGCAACACACCAGCCCTTGATGATGTTGTCTCCATCCTTGGCGGCTCCGGCCTTGCACTGTTTTTCAGTAGGCCATTCGCCTGCCTGAACGACCGAGGTCACACCGGTCGTTGCGACCAGTGAAATCGCCGCAACTGCTGCCAAGAACGCACGTTTAAACTTGTGCATATTTATCCTCCGGTTGCCAGCGCCGCGCACTTCTCCCAAAGAAACGCGGTGCTCGTGGTTAATTATCTGATAAGTGAGATAATTTTTACTAATTAACTGATAACCGGCAGTTAACCCAATTTTTCGGCCAGTGGCAAGGAAAGGCATCTTAAACCCCATCGATTCTGCTTATCGATAGGTACATACACTTCCGAATCAGGCCCCGCTTACTTTGTTTTTCCCCGGTTTCTCTCGATTTCCTTGATCCGCGCATCAATACTCGCCTTAAGGTAGGCGCTATCTGCACTGTGCGTCATCGCGGCCTGCAGATGACCGAGTGCTTGGTCTAGTTCGTCGCGCAAAAAAGCATATTCCGCCATCGCCTGAAACGATTGGGCCCATTGATCGCGCTCACCCTCAACCCGGGCAAGAAGCTTATACAGGGCTGCATCCGAAGGTGATCGCCTCAACGCACTTCGTAGGCGCCGCCGCGCATCGTCCAGTCGGCCTGATTTCATGAGTGCGTCCGCCAGGTAGTAGGCGACGGGAGCGGAGACATCAGCTCCATCCCCTGTCGACTCGAGAACTTCGATCGCCCGACCTGCTTCGCCATCCGCCAGCAATGCCTCCGCGAGAGCAATATCGTAAAGCGGGTATTCGGGATAATCAGCACGCAACCCGGTGGCGGCCTCTACAGCGCCGACATGGTCGCCCTGCTGAATCAATGCAAGCACCAAACCATAGCGCGCCGCTCTTGCTGTTAGAGCATCTGCTGACTCTGCGTCGTGGAGAAACCCGGCAATGGATCCCGCACCTCCAGGACCTTCGAACATCGCCCGGACACGGGCGTGCGCATGGTGGTAATCGAGTGAGGGGTTGTCGGCAACATCACCATATTTACGCAACCGACTCTCAACCAGTGCAAGCCGGTTCTGGGTCAACGGGTGGGTTCTGAGATACTCCGGCACCTCAGCACTTTGTAATCGATTTTCCTGATCGAGCCTTTTGAGAAAATCCATCATCGCCCCCGCGGGATAGCCGGCGTCCGTCAGTATGGTAAGGCTCAACACATCCGCTTCGCGCTCGAACTCACGGTTGTACCGTAACTGGTCTGCCATCGCCGCACCGGTGGTCGCCGCCATCGCAGCCGCTCCCGCTTGCCCACCCAAAAGAATCGCCGCCAGAATTCCCGCTGTCGTCGGGATTTGCCGACGGCTGGCACGTTCCATCATGCGCGGAAGGTGACGCTGTACGACATGCCCTAATTCATGGGCGATCACCGAGGCAAGCTCTGCTTCGGTGCGCGTCGTGGTGATCAGTCCCGTGAAAATGGCAAGCCGCCCTCCGGGTCCGGCAAACGCGTTGATGAGCCTGTTCTCAATGAGAAAAAACCGCAAACGCGACGTATCTCCTTCGAGACTAGCGGCCAGCCGATTGCCGAGGGTCTCTACATAGCGCACCAGTAACGGATCTTCAATGAAAGTCATCTGCTGGCGGACTGCAGCGATGAACTCACGGCCCATGGCTTCTTCTTCAGGGGGAATGACGATGGCGGGCTGCAGCGGCGCCAACAATTCGCCGGAATGGGCAACCGGCGGCTCGGCCAAAAGCCAAAGAGGGGCCACCAGGGCGGTGACGAGAACCCACCGGCGATATCTTGATTTAAACCCGGTTGCGTTCATATGACGATCTTACCAAAGCCCAAAATTCCTGCGGTTTGGATTCGTCCGGCCCGCGCTTTAGAATCGCCGGGCCGGTAATGCAACCCCAGACCGGGTCTCGCCGCCGTCTTTGCCGGATCCGGGCCGACCCAGGAGAAAACCATGCTTCACGACGACAGCCAGGAAGCGCTGAAGGCGCGCGGAAACGAACTGCAGCAGCGCTATGAGGCGGCCTCCAGGGCTGGTCTTTCCCTGGACATGACCCGGGGTAAACCCTCCCCTGAACAGCTTGATCTGGCAGACGCCCTGCTCGCCCTTCCAGGCGCCGGGCAGTTTTGCGATCAGGAGAATACTGATTGCCGTAACTACGGTGGCATCGACGGACTGGCGGCAATGAAAAAACTCTTTGCCGATATCCTTGGCTGTCAGCAGACGGATGTGATTGTTGGCGGCAACAGTAGCCTGACCATGATGTATGACACCGTCGCGCGGGCGATGCTTTTCGGCGTGCCAGGTGGAGACAAACCCTGGGTTCAGCAGGGCACAATCCGCTTTTTATGCCCGGCACCCGGTTACGATCGCCACTTCGAGATTGCCGGGCACCTGGGTTTTGAACTCGTCAGCGTCGAGATGACCGAAGACGGGCCGGATATGGATCACGTCGAGGCACTTGCCGCTGACCCTTCCGTCAAGGGTATCTGGTGCGTACCCCGCTACAGCAACCCCACGGGTATCACGTACAGCGAAAGCGTTGCCCAACGACTCGCTACTATGGAAGCGGCGGCGGACTTTCGCATCTTCTGGGATAACGCCTATGCAGAACATCATTTTGGTGAGGAGCGCCAACCGGTACCTGATATCCTCACCGCCTGTCGTGACGCAGGCAACCCCGACCGGGTGTTGATATTCACTTCAACCTCCAAAATGACGATGGCCGGTGCCGGTGTATCGGCAATGGCCGCGAGCCCTGCAAACATCAACGACGCGCGACGTCACCTTTCCGTACAGACCATAGGTCCCGATAAACTGAACCAACTCCGCCACCTCACCTTCTTTGGAGACATTGACGGTTTACGCGCGCATATGGCCCGGGTTGGTGAACTGCTGAAACCCAAATTTTCCCTGGTACAGGAGATTCTTGAGCGGGATCTTGGTGGCAAGGATATCGCGACCTGGTCGAACCCCAGTGGGGGTTACTTTGTGAATGTCACGGGTCCCGATGACTGCGCACGGCCTGTCATTGAGATGGCGGCGCAAGCAGGGGTCAAACTGACGCCAGCCGGGGCGCCGTTCGCTTACGGTCTGGATCCCCAGAACCGGATCATCCGACTGGCGCCGAGCTTTCCACCTCTTGAGGATATCCGTCAGGCTATGGAGATTTTTACCCTTTGTCTTGAACTAGTGGCTATTCGCCAACGTCTGGCAAAACCCTGACGACCGGGAAAATCTTCTTTTTTGCACTCAGAGGCTTTGTGTTTTAAAATTTGATTAACTTCTAATATAGGATCCTTCGAGGTTCTGACCCGCCCAAGGCAGGTTCGGTCCGGATGATCTCCTGGGTACCGCCGGAATCAACAACCTGATGAAGACGTACCCGATACCAAAATTGGTAAAAAGCAAAACGAACGCTTTCGACCTAACTTAAAACACCACAATCCTAAGATGAGGAGATTTGACTATGTCTGATTTCAACCAGGAACTGGACGCCCGAGGTCTTAACTGCCCGCTACCAATCCTGCGCGCAAAGAAAACGCTCAATGCCATGAGCGCGGGCGACGTGCTCAAGATTATCGCGACGGATCCCGGTTCGGTAAAAGACTTCGAGGCTTTTGCGACACAAACCGGCAACGAACTGATGGGGTCCTCCGAAGACGACGGAGAATTCCACTTCCTTCTCAAAAAAGGCGGCTAAGTCGCCACTCCGTAAGGTTTGCCGACTGTCTTTCGCCCAACCGTCTGGAGGTCTGTCATGAGCGAAAAGAACCTAACCATCATTGCAACCAAGGGAACCCTCGACTGGGCTTACCCCCCCTTTATCCTGTCTTCAACTGCGGCCGCGTTGGGTTACAACGTGACGATGTTCTTCACCTTTTACGGTTTGCAATTGCTGAAAAAAGATCTGAGTCTTTCAGTGAGTCCGCTTGGTAATCCTGGAATGCCGATGCCGATGGGCATGGACAAGTGGTTTCCCGTACTGGGCACCGCGATTCCAGGGATGCAGGCGATGATGACCGGCATGATGAAAAACACCATCAAATCCAAAGGGGTTGCAAGCGTTGCGGAACTACGCAATCTCTGTCTGGAGGCTGACGTCAAAATGATCGGCTGCCAGATGACCATCGACCTCTTCGACTTCAAGCACGAGGACCTGATCGACGAGATTGACCTTGGAGGTGCGGCAACCTACTTTGAGCACGCCGGGGAATCTGATGTCAATCTCTTCATCTAATCCCTCGTACCCGGGGAGCAAATAACCGACCGAGGTTAGCCGGGGGCAACATCCCGACATCTTGAGGCCCCCACTCAGGCGAAACAGACCCAGGTAGTCGCGATGTACTTGTGACCGGCGCCAACCGTTTCCCCCTGATGCAGGTGGGTCCAGAATGGTGGAAACAGCAGCAGTTTTCCCGCCTCTGGGCGCACTTGAACTTGCTGATGAAAGAACTCGGTAGCACCGCCCGGTTCAGACAACGTATTGAGATACCAGATGGCCACGAGCTGGCGCTGGCTGATCGGGCCCGGGCCGCTGTCGACGTGCCAGCGATAAAACTCTCCTGGCGCACTTCGCTGCAACTGATAACCCATATCCCTAAACGCGTTGCTTGAGAAAAAGGGGTGTAAACCGCTTAGCAGAGAAAGGCCGTGCTGCAATGACTTGAGCAACCTCTCGTCAACGTCCCGCCACTGCGCAAGTCCAGTGATCCGAAGGTCCGTCGAACGCTTTATCGTGTCATCGACCACAGCCCCCAGACCCATCGCACCCTGATGGTGTTGATCTGTTGCGGATTCAAAACGAGCGATCACCTGCTGGCAAAAGTCCGGATCCAGCGCGTTCGGCAACGCGTAAACAAAACTGCCCGGCTGCAATTCAGAAAATTTTTCAGACACAGGACGCGCGTGCTAACCCTTAAGCACCCTGTGCTCAAGCGCCGGAAACTGCCGGCGCCGTTGTGCCACGTCGGCACGATTGAGGCGGGCGAAGATCACGCCTGGATCGCTGGCACGCTCGGCAACAATCTCTCCCCATGGATCAATAATCAGGCTGTGACCAAACGTCCGTCGGCCACTGGGGTGTTCACCGACCTGAGCCGGCGCGATCACCCACGCCAGGTTTTCTATCGCCCGGGCCCGTAGCAACGTATGCCAGTGTGCCTGCCCTGTTGGCACCGTAAAAG
>JABJIU010000202.1 GCA_018661145.1 Pseudomonadota bacterium
CACCAGCGTCACGCAGCGCATCAATCTTCGTGCGTGCGGTTCCCATCCCATAGTGAATAATCGTGCCCGCATGCCCCATCCGCCTTCCCTCCGGAGCGGTCTGGCCCGCAATATAGGCGACCACCGGCTTGGAGTTATCGAGGGTGGATAAAAATGCCGCTGCATTTTCCTCGGCCGTGCCTCCCACCTCGCCAATCAGCACAATTCCTTTCGTCTGTTGGTCCTCCATGAAGAGCTCGAGGCACCGGGAAACCGAGATCCCGCCCACCGGGTCGGCACCAATGCCAACGCATGAAGACTGGCCCAGGCCATTTCGGGTGGTCTGGTCCACCGCTTCATAGGTCAAGGTGCTAGAGCGCGACACAATCCCGATCTTTCCAGGCAGGAAAATCCCCTGGGGCATGATCCCGAGCGTACCGAGGCCGGGGACCGCCACGCCGGGAGAATTTGGGCCGACCAGGACCGTCTTGGATCCTGCCATATAAGAGCGCACCCGCACCATGTCCAGAACGGGTATCCGTTCGGTCACGCAAACCACCAGGCCGATTTCGGCATCGACCGCTTCAATGATCGCCTCAGCAGCGTTGGCAGGGGGCACGAAGATCACGCTGGCATTCGCCCGGGTTTCGCCCATAGCCTCAGCAACAGTATCAAACACGGGAACGCCGAGATGCATCGCGCCGCCCTTGCCCTGCCGGACACCCCCCACGATCTGGGTACCACTGGCAAGCGCCCGCTCAGAGTGGAAGGTCCCCTGCCGTCCCGTGATGCCCTGGCACACTACCCGGGTTGAGTTGTCAATCAGGATGCTCACAACCCCGGCCCTGCGCGTGATCCGAAGAGCCACCTGGTGAGTCGGCCGGTGATCGATTCGGGTGTGGTCAAAGGCGCCGGAGCGGCGCCACGGTCAACCGCTGCTGCCGCACCAGAGGCGAGGTCAGACACAAATTGGATGGACAGTCCTGAGCGCTCCAGTCTCGAGACAGCGAGCGGCGCATTGGTTCCCGCTAATCGCATCACCAGCGGCACGGTCACCGGCTCTTCCAGATGCGCGAGCAGCAGGCCATCTGCAATGGTGTCGCAGCGCATAATGCCGGCACCGAAAACATTGACAAGCAGACAACGAAGTTTCGGATCTGATAAGACCAGAAGGAACGCCTCTTTGACGCGACTAACCTCCAGCACCGGTGGTACATCCAAGAAATTCGCTGGACGGCCCCCGAGGTGGGAAATTACGTCCAGAGTAGCCATAGCGAGTCCCGCGCCACTTGAAAACGTCCCGATGTCGCCGTCAAGCTGAATGAAGTTAAAACCGTGTTTAGCGGCCAATCCCTCCGCCTTTGAGACCTCCATCCGTGACGCGAGCGCCGCCAACCTGGGCTGGCGGAAAAGTGCATTGTCATCGACGGCCAACCGGGCATCCAGTGCGACGAGCGAGTCGTTATCCCGAATTGCGAGGGGGTTGATCTCGATCAAGGACAGATCGCAAGCCATGAAGAGTGCATGCAACTGCTGAATCAACTGAGCGAATCCGTCTTTCACGGTTGCCCTTAATCCGAGTTGTGACGCGATTTCCAGCCCGGGCGCCGCATCGATCTTGTCCCGGGCGCCAAGATTGACCCGCACCAGGCTCTTCGGATCATCGAAAACATCGCGTTCTACCTGGCTACCGCCACTCACGCTCGCCAGGCACACCGGGTGTCCGCACTCGCCATCGATGAGAATGGCAACAAAAAGCTGCACGGAGGACTTGATCTCAGGCTCGATGTAAACAGCATTAATGGTTTCCCCCTTTCTCATGGTCTGGGGTGTGACGAGGCGTGAGCCGAGCATGGATGCCGCGGTGCGGCCCACCTCCAACACCGTGTCATTGAACTCAATACCGGACAGATCCTCTTTACCCGCGACACGACCCTTCGCTCGTCCCCCTGCGTGGGTCTGGGCCTTGACTGCCCAGGGGCCCTCACCCAGCTCGCGGGCCGCATCAA
Source organism: Pseudomonadota bacterium (assembly GCA_018661145.1). Classification (GTDB taxonomy): domain Bacteria; phylum Pseudomonadota; class Gammaproteobacteria; order Arenicellales; family UBA868; genus UBA868. Next base: position 1,989 of record JABJIU010000202.1, read on the forward strand.
GCGCACGTTGCTCCGAAGTCGCGACTGCGCCTTCCAGTACCGGAATACCCCATTCCCGCATTAAGGCCTTGGCCTGGTATTCGAATAAATACATTAATCTTCCTGCCGAAAGTGGCTTGGCTTCAGCAATTGACCATCCCGATTACTGGACCTCTTGCGTCTTATCCACCTGAAGCACGAGTTTTCCAAAGTGCTCCGATGACTCCATCATCTGATGGGCTTTGCAGACGTCTTCGAGCGGGAAAACCTGGTCCACCAGCGGGATAATCTGTCGCTCCTTGAATAGATTCAGGGCATCATCGGCAAAGCGCGCAATGATTCGGGCTTTTTCATCCAGCGGCCGCGGCCGCAGCACTGAGCCCACAATTTTCTGTCTTCGCACCATAAGCTGGGCGAGATTCAGTTCTGATTTGACTCCTCCCATAACCCCAATCAGAACCAGGGTCCCATTGACGGCAAGGCACTTGAGATTTGAAGCCAGGTACGCGGCGCCAATATGATCCAGAATGACATCAACCCCTCTGCCCTTCGTCAGGTCCTTGATGACCTCGGGGAAGTTCTGCGACTGGTAATTGATCACATGGGTGACGCCCAGCGCAGCGACACGCTCTGTCTTTTTTGCCGATGCAGTCACGAAGAGCGGGCTGGCAGGGTTCAGGGTCTGGCACAACTGAATAGCTGCTGTGTTGACACCCCCTCCACCGCCATGGAGCAGCGCGCTCTGACCGTTTTCAAGCCCGGGGAACTGAAAGAGATTCAGGTGCGCTGTGATATAGGTTTCGCAAATACACGCCGCCTCTGCCCAACTCAATCCATCCGGTACGGGCATCAGATGGCTCGCCCACGCGAGCGCCAGTTCAGCGTAGGCACCGCCACCCACAAGACACATCACACGATCCCCTTCCTGCCATTGCGTGACGCCCTCTCCGACTGCCGCGATGGTTCCTGCTACCTCGAGGCCAAGCACATCAGACTCTCCCTTTGGGGGCGGGTAGTTACCCTCTCTTTGGATAAGATCCGGTCGGTTGACGCTGGTGGTCACCACTCGGATCAGGACCTGTCCGGTCCCAGGAACGGGATCCTCCCGGTCACCGAGATACATAACGTCAGCGCCGCCAAAAGATTTCAGCAAAACAGCTTTCATTTCGTTCTCTCTTCCCGAAGTGTCGAGGCGCGCTCCAACAAGCTCACTGGCCCAACCGGTCGGCACCAATCGCTCGAGATCGAGGCAAATCCGGGCTGGTTGAGAATCGGGAGGGTCAATTAAATCTGGTATACAATATACCATATAGGAAGATCCCGTACCATTTCCCTCAAATTCCCATCCTCAATCGACCAATAATCCGTTGCCATCGTGCATATTGGCAAAACGCACACATTGTCAGCGCCAGGAAAACCTATGAAGGCCTATAAAAATACACAATTTCTAGATAGCGCCGATGCCCGACTTCTGCGCATCGTTTCAGAATTTGTTGAGCCACAATCCCGCTTTGCGCACCACGAAATTGAAGACACTATCGTTTTCATGGGATCAGCCCGCGCCCCCTCTCCCGAGGATGAACACC
>JABJIU010000253.1 GCA_018661145.1 Pseudomonadota bacterium
ATGATGGGCGTGCCGTGGGTATCTTCCGCGCAGATATAGTACGCCTCGTGCCCTCGAAGACGCTGAAATCGGGTCCAGATGTCAGTTTGGATGTACTCTACCAAATGTCCCAGATGAATCGGCCCGTTGGCGTACGGCAGGGCGCTGGTGGCCAGGATCTTGCGCGAGGCAGAGGGCATGCGGGTTATTCCGGAGGAGAGCGGTGGCCGGTCAAAAAGCCTGCGCAGCCTGTGGATGAAACCAGGTTGACGACTTTAATTGCGGACGAATTATAGCGTAAGGGAAGGAGGGAAATGCCCCGGTGTGGTAGCATCACGGCCCCTTGATTAGGGGCTTGCGAATTTTTACGCGCTCAAACATTTTCGAGAACAGAACACCGATGACAGAGAATTCGGACAAGATGATCAAAGAGGTTATAGGGTCTATTACCGACCCCCATACCGGCACAACGTTGGCCGACGGCAAAAGCATCGGCGATGTCAAAGTGGGGGAAACAGGAATCAAGATTGAAATCTCCCTGGGGTATCCGGCACTTGGCTGGCACGAAGATTTGCGAACCTTAGTCCGGGACGCCCTGATTGGGGATGGTTACGCTGGCGAGATAGATGTTGCAATCGAGACCAAGGTAGTTGCCCACGAGGTTCAGAAAGGGGTGACCCCCATTAAGGGTGTGAAAAATATTATCGCTGTGGCCTCGGGGAAGGGGGGCGTCGGTAAATCGACTGTTTCTTCTAATCTCGCCCTGGCGCTTGTAGCTGAAGGCGCTGCCGTGGGTATTCTGGACGCAGATATATACGGCCCCAGCCAACCTCGGATGCTTGGAATCAGTGGTCGGCCGCAGTCAGGGGACGGCAAGACACTCGAGCCGATGGTCAGTTATCAACTTCAGGCGATGTCGATCGGTTTTTTGATCGATGAGGATACGCCGATGATTTGGCGAGGGCCGATGGTCACGCAGGCCCTCGAGCAGTTGCTCAATGACACCCGCTGGAAGGATCTTGATTATCTTGTTATTGATCTCCCGCCCGGGACCGGCGATACCCAACTGACTCTCGCGCAGAAGGTTCCAGTGTCGGGTGCCGCGATCGTTACGACGCCCCAGGATATCGCTTTGCTGGATGCGAGGAAGGCGCTGAAGATGTTTGAGAAGGTCGAAATTCCGGTGCTTGGCGTGATCGAAAACATGAGCACGCACATTTGTAGCCAATGTGGTCATGAAGAGGCGATCTTTGGTACCGGCGGTGGAGAACGGATGGCTGCCGAATATAGTGTCGATGTGCTCGGGGGCATCCCCTTGGATATTCGTATTCGCGAGGATGCCGATGGCGGGCGCCCAACTGTGGTGGCCGATCCTGATGGGTTAGTGGCGGGCAATTACCGTAAGATTGCCCGGCAGGTGGCAGGCCGTCTGGCCGCTCGAAAGAGAAACTATAGTGAGGTGTTCCCATCCATCGTGGTCCAGAATACCTGACGCGACCCGACATGACCATCAAATCTGACCGCTGGATAAAGCGGATGGCCGAGCAGGGAATGATTGACCCTTACGAGGCTGGCCAGGTATCGACCGTTAACGGGGAGCGCGTAGTGTCGTACGGTACCTCAAGCTATGGCTACGATATACGCTGTTCCAGAGAATTCAAGATATTCACGAATATCAACTCAGCTATTGTTGATCCGAAAGCATTTGACGAGAGCAGTTTTGTTGATTTTGAGGGGCCGTGCTGCATCATCCCCCCGAATTCTTTTGCCCTCGCCCGAACAGTGGAATACTTCCGGATTCCGAGGAATGTGCTCACCATTTGCCTGGGCAAATCCACCTACGCGCGTTGCGGTATTATTGTGAATGTCACTCCATTCGAGCCAGAGTGGGAAGGGTATGTGACTTTGGAGTTTTCCAACACCACACCACTGCCTGCCCGGGTTTACGCTAACGAAGGCGTTGCACAAGTGATTTTCTTTGAATCCGACGAGGGTTGTGAAGTGTCCTATAAAGACCGGCAGGGAAAGTATCAGGGGCAAAGTGGCGTGACGTTGCCCCGGGCTTAACGCGGTGCTCGGTCTGTTGGAGTTTGGCAATGGGCGGTAGCGTACTGGGAACAATGTTTCGGGTCAGCACCTTTGGCGAAAGTCACGGGCCAGCCCTTGGGTGCGTTGTGGACGGTTGCCCCCCGGGACTGGAGATATCCGAAGCCGATATTCAGGTTGACCTTGATCGGCGTCGCCCGGGACAGTCCCGCTATACAACCCAGCGACGAGAGTCGGACTCGGTCGAGGTATTGTCCGGTGTTTTTGAGGGAAAGACGACCGGTGCTCCGATCGCGTTGCTTATTCGAAACGAGGATCAGCGACCTCGTGATTATGAAAAGATTCGAACGAAATTCCGGCCCGGTCATGCCGACTACACTTATCTTAAAAAGTATGGCTTGCGAGACTATCGGGGGAGTGGCCGGGCATCGGCACGCGAGACCGCGGCGCGGGTCGCAGCCGGCGCGATTGCCCGCAAGTACCTCTTGGAAAACGCGGGGATCACGATTCAGGGATGCATGAGCCAGATTGGCGAAATCGAGGCGAAGACGATTAACTGGACATCGGTGCCGGAAAATCCTTTTTTCTTTCCCGACGCAGAACAGGTGGAAGACATCGGTGTTTTGATTGACGCGCTCCGCAAGGATGGCGATTCTATCGGTGCGAAAATTCTGGTGACTGCAGACGGTGTACCGCCGGGACTTGGCGAACCTGTGTTTGACCGCTTGGATGCCGATATCGCCCGTGCGATGGTTTCGATCAATGCAGTAAAGGGTGTTGAAATTGGCGCGGGATTCGGCAGCATCCGTCAACGCGGCAGCGAGCACAGGGATGAGATGACCCCCGACGGATTCCTGAGCAACAATTCGGGCGGCGTGCTGGGTGGAATTTCGAGCGGTCAGCAGATCAGTGTGGCGCTAGCGCTCAAGCCGACCTCAAGTATTCCGACGCCAGGGAGAACGGTCGACACAGAGGGTCGACCGGTTGAAGTGGCAACCACTGGCCGGCATGATCCTTGTGTAGGGATTCGCGCGGTACCCATAGCAGAGGCGATGCTGGCCCTGGTTCTGGTGGATCACCTGTTGCGTCAGCGTGCACTCGGCGTCGAGGAGGCGGTAGGCCCACTGTAATAGGCGAGAGGCTGACTCTAAGCCTCGCGGACCTTTTTGGCGCCTCTCAACGGGGCTTGCGTGGGCGATTTGGTCGATATTTCATAAGTATCGCTGCCGACGCCGGAAAATATCCAGATCACTGTTTCTCCGACTCGCTCAAGAAATTCCGCCGCGACGACATCGAGAGTATCCGAGGTTCTGCATTCGCACTTAACCTTCCCCAGGGCATCAAGCGTGGGAAAGAGTTCAACAGGGTCATGCAGAGTCCTACAGCAATTCTGCACGTAAACGTTTTCTGCAACGGACCGGGTCAAATCAAGAAATGCGGCGCTGGACGAGATCAGCCTGACTGGCTCCGTCGCGTCACGATCGACAGGCAGAAGCACTTTCCCAAGTGCGCGCTCCAATTCAATAAACAGTGAACGGTAACTGGGCAATCTCGTTGATCCTTAAGTGGCTGACCAAATAAAGAATAACATCCAGAAGTTAAGTGTGACATCCCTCGTCATTAACCCAGATGGGAACTGCAAGATTCCCAAAACCGTTGTGTTAAAATCGCCCGCCCTCGTGGAGAAGCGCATGACCGGAAAAACCCTTTACGACAAACTGTGGGACCAGCACCGGGTGCGGGAGTCCGATGACGGCGCCGCACTCATCTATATCGATCTTCAACTTCTGCATGAGGTGACGTCCGCACAGGCCTTCGGCGGTCTGCGCGATGCAGCCCGCACACCTCGGCGCAAAGCGGCCAACCTTGCGGTTGCTGATCACAATGTGCCGACGACTGATCGGCGGGCGGGAATTACCGATCCTATTGCCCGACTACAGGTAGAAACGCTGGATCGCAACTGCAGGGAATTTGGGATTACCGAGTTCTCAATGACAGATCCGCGCCAGGGAATCGTACACGTTGTTGGGCCTGAACAGGGGGCGACGCAACCGGGAATGACAATCGTTTGCGGAGATTCACATACGGCAACCCACGGAGCGTTGGGCGCGCTCGCTTTTGGGATCGGCACTTCCGAGGTGGAGCATGTACTGGCAACCCAGTGCCTTGTTGCCGGGAAAATGAAGAACATGCGGATCAACCTTAACGGAACGCTGCCGGACGGAGTGGTTTCAAAAGACATGATCCTGGCGGTCATCGGACTTATTGGAACCTCTGGCGGAACTGGGTACGCGATTGAGTTTGCCGGGAGCGCTGTCAGCAACGCCTCCATGGAGGCGCGCATGACGGTTTGCAATATGGCGATCGAAGCAGGTGCGAGATCGGGCCTCGTGGGCGTTGATGAGAGCA
>JABJIU010000256.1 GCA_018661145.1 Pseudomonadota bacterium
ACCGATACCCGCTGGGCTGGCTGCGTAGCCCAGAATTCCAAAACCTGCAGGTCAAGGCTGACAAAGCAGCCCCTGAAAAAGGTAAGTAGGGCAGTAGATGACCAGGAAATTGAAAGCGCTGGCATGGTGGACTGGCCTCGTTACGTTCCTCGTTACGTTTCTCGGGCTGGCCGGTTGCAACTCCCTGCAAGGTATCGAAGCACAGGCGCATTTCTCCAGCGACGACAAGGTAAAAACATGGATATCAAAATCAGTGTCTGCGGAAGATAAAGAAGAATTCAGAATGAATATGGTGACAGGAAAGCTTGCGGCGCCGTTGGAAGGTAGCCTGATTTCCTATCGCGAGTTCCCGTCCAATCTCATCCGACCACGCCATGTGGATGTCTGGTTACCCGAGGGCTATGACTCTGCATCCAGCGACCGCTATCCGGTGATCTACATGCATGACGGCCAGTTTAACTTTCACCAGAGCAGCTCGCCTTTCGCTGGCATGGACATGTTTTGGGATGTCGACAAGGCCATCACACGGCTGGTTCTCAATAATGAAATCAGGCCAGCCATCGTCGTTTCAGTCTGGATGTCCCATTGGCTGAAGGGGGCGCGAGGGGCCGAATACATGCCACAGAAACCGGTCACCGATGAAATCTGGCAGCTCATGAAGAAGGAGGGGAATAATTTCAGTGTTGAGGAAGGTGGCGACGAAATCAGCTCTGACAATTATCTCAAATTCATTGTTACGGAACTCAAACCGTTCATTGACGAGACTTACCCGACGCAATCGGACCGAAGCAATACCTTTCTCGTTGGCTCCAGTATGGGCGGATTGATCTCTGCTTATGCCATCTCGGAGTATCCGGAAATTTTTGGTGCTGCAGCCTGCATGTCATCACATTGGCCCATCGGGGGTGGTGTCGTCGTTGCCTGGCTGAACGACCACTGGCCCCCCGCTGATACTCACCGGATTTACTTCGACTATGGGACCGAAACCATGGACGCAGCCTATGAACCGTATCAGCAACAGATGGATGAGGTCATGCGGAAACACGGCTATACGCCCGGGAAGGATTGGATCACCCGTCGCTTCGATGGCGCCGACCACAGTCCAAGAGCATGGCGTGAAAGGCTCCATATTCCTTTGAAGTTTTTGTTGAGTAATCAATAGGTCCAATACCCAGTCGCACCAGTACTGCCACCGATTTTGGGGGAGGTTCATGGGCATCCGGCAAGTACCTGGCCACACGAAAGAGTAGACTCGACGGATTAATCATCTGTCCTGTGGCAACAGGATAACCAGAAATATCAAACGTCAGGGAGAGCACATGTCCAGTTTCGATCTACAAGGTAAGACCGCCATTGTCACCGGCGGCGCCGGTGGACTTGGTAGGTCCATGGTGGCAACTCTTGCCGCCGCGGGCGCCAACGTCGTGGTGGCAAGCCGCAATCAAGAGAACATCAGCAAGATTGCCGACGCAATCAACCAGAAGGATCAAACCGCGCTGGCGATTGGCGTGGATATTACTAACGAAGATCAGGTCGACAGTTTGATCGAGCAAACCGTAGCAGCCTTTGGCAGCGTCGACATCATCGTCAACAACGCCGGGCGCTGGGGCAAGAGCCACAAGGCCGAAGACACGCCGCTGGATGAGTGGCGGGACGTCGTCGAGCAGAATCTTACCGGCGTGTTGATCCCGTGTCTCGCGGCCGGTAAACAAATGATCAAGCAGGGGTCCGGCAAGATCATCAACATCTCATCAACTGCAGGGAGCAAGGGCAATCCGGGCCAGCTGCACTACTCGGCAGCAAAAGCAGGCGTCATCAGCCTGACCAATAACCTGGCCTTTATGTGGGCGCCACATAACATCAACGTCAATTGTATTTTGCCGGGACTAACGGCCACCGATGAGTTAAAAGGCTATGGCATCATCCCGACCTCGCCGGACAAAAATGGCAAGGAGGTGCCTCGTTTAAATCTCCCACCTGGCCCGGAAGACGTGGCAAACCTGACTCTGTTTCTAGCATCTGCTGCGTCAGATGCACTCACGGGGGAGCTATATCCGATCCGAGCGTGGCTCAAATCAGAGCGGTTCTGGCAATAAGCGGTCTCCAGCAAAGTATGCTGGACGAGGTCCCGGCCACCACCGAATAGTGGCTCTAGCTCACGGCTGGCGCGCCGGGTTCAGGCCGGATACACAACCCACCAGATGGTTGTCTGATCTTTTGTTTGAACTTTTGTCTGGCCTCTGCATCCATCGCGGCAGCCTCGATGAAACCATCATTCTGCCAACCGCCTATGCTCACGATCTTGCCCTGCAGCCCGTACAGGATGCCTTCACCCTGCTTGTGCCCGATGGGATGTCACCTGCGTAGCAACCGCCGACGGAATAGCGGATGACGCCACGACCATTTGGCTGGTTGTCTGCCCATTCACCGTCGTAACGACCACCCGCGCCGAAGTAGTAGGTGCCCTGGCCCTGCTTCCGATTGTCTTTGAACTTTCCATCGTATCGCTTGCCATGGCCCTGCCTGCGCCGGTTCTCATATCGCCAGACGTACCGATCACCGCTGGCGAAGTAATAGGTGCCGGAGGCACTTTGCTTGCCGCCGTCGAACTCGCCGACATAACGGTCACCGTCAGTAAAGTACGTGACTCCGGCGCCGTGTTCGAGACCCTCACTCCAAAGCCCTTCATAACGGCGTCCGTCGGCATGAAACAGGGTCCCTTGTCCATCGCGCAGACCCTTTCGCCAGTTTCCCTCATCGCGGCCACCATCGGCATAAGACTGCGTCCCTTTACCTTCTCAGGAGCCTCTCACCCACATGCCTGTGTAACGATTACCGTCTGCATGGGCGAACGTACCGCTGCCATGACGAACATCGGTTTGCCAATCACCGTCGTAAAGATGACCATCAGCATGCACATACACACCCTGCCCCCGCCTTTTGCCAGCGCGCCAGTGGCCCTCGTACCAATGGCCGCCCGTGTAGTGATGAGTGCTAACACCCGTGCGCTCGCCAGCCAGCCATTGGCCATCGTATTGTTGCCCAGAAAGCTGACCTTGGTAATGGTAAACGCCAGATCCGGTATCGCAGTTGCCTTCGACGCACCCCGCGGTCTTTGCGTGGACTGACACGGGTACAATGATAAGCATCAGGACACGGAGAATGTGCATCTTGCTAATCAACATTGGATTAGACCAGTGTTTGGGAGCCTTGACGTTACACCGTGCACCCACGGTAGTAGATCAAAGGGGGGGTTATTCAGCGCGAAGATACCCACAAGGAGGCGCAAGGCGAACCAGAACAAGATTTTGACTGGATCATCGCGAGCTGGGTGAAGATCAAAGTTGACCTTGTGGATAATTGGGGTATCTCCAAGCGCCCACAAGTTGCTTTTTCACTGCAAGGTAGGCATTTTATAGCCACAAAATTTATCTAACTCGGAGCAACAACATGGCCCACGATCTGGTGATACGCGGTGGACTTATCGTAGATGGAACCGGCGGGACGCCCTTTTCAGGTGATCTTGCCATTGATGGCGACGAGATTGTTGCCATCGGCAGTGTCACGGCACGTGGCAAGCAGGAAATTGATGCTGATGGCGCTGCAGTCACACCAGGCTTTATCGATGTCCATACACACTTTGATGCCCAGATCGGCTGGGACCCCTCACTTTCTCCCTGTTCAAACCACGGCGTCACTTCCGTACTGATGGGCAACTGCGCGGTCACGTTTGCGCCGTGTAAACCAGGCGATCGCGCATTTCTGGCCGAAATGATGGAAACAGTCGAGCAGATTCCACGCGAAGCAATATTGTCAGGACTTCCATGGGACTGGGAAACCTGCGGCGAATACCTGGATTCGATCGAAAAAATGAACCCTGCCATCAACGTCGCCGGTATGATCGGACACGCAGCACTTCGATATTATGTCATGGGCGAACGCGGTATCGACCAGGACCCGAACGCCGACGAACTCAAGCAAATGGCCGATATCGCAGGCCAGGCGATCAAGGATGGCGCAGTAGGATTCTCCACAAACCGACTGCCTGCCCACCGAATACCCGACGGCCGAGCAATACCCGGCACTTTCTCCAAGGGCGAAGAACTGGAAGCGATAGCACGCCAGGTTGCGCAACACAACGGCCTGATGCAGAACGTCCCCTGGTACTCCAAAAATTCCATCGAGAAGGACCTTGACCTCGTCGGCAGACAAGCAAAGGCTGGTGGTGGCAGGGTGTTGTTCAGCGCGGTCGAAACGCAAAGCTTCGGATTCGAGGACCCGCATCACATCATCGAGAAATATCGTGCCGAGGGCTGTCAAATCTATGGAACGACGGTGCCGAGATGTGGCGGCAACGTGTCGAACCTGCAAACCGTGATTCTGTTCCCAGGCTGGAGAAAGTTACACCAGATCGCCCCTAACAAGCGTCTCGATGCGATACGGGATGACGCATTTCGACGTGAACTGATCCAGGCCGCAAAAGACGATCCCGGAAGTGAGAAATTTGCCAGGTCCCTGCGATGGATGGGTGATAGTGATCGCCCCATTTATACGAAGGAACGCGCGGACAATCTCGAAGAATTGAGCAAACTGCAAGGTGAACACCCTGCTGAGACGTGGCTACGCATGATGCTCGAGTCGGACGGAAAAGCCAGCTTCCATATGCCATTTTTCAACATGCACTTTGATAAAGTGGAACAACTGATGGACAGGGACTGGATCGTGCCTGGACTAGGTGACGCCGGTGCGCACGTTGCCGTCATCATGGATGCCGGCTGGCCATCTTTCTTTCTCAGCCACTGGGTGCGGGACCAGAAGCGGATTCCATTGGAGACGGCAATCCATCGCATGACCAGTCGGGCAGCCGCAGTAATGGCACTCAAGGACCGGGGCGAGTTAAAAATCGGCAAACGCGCAGACATCAACGTCATCGACCTGGACCGCGTCGAAGAAAGGCAACCCAGGGTCGTACAGGATTTCCCTCACGGTAGCAGTCGGCTGGTTCAGGATGGGGCGGGATACATCGCTACGCTGGTGAACGGCACGCCGATTCTTCAAAACGACGAGCTTACCGGTGACCGGTCAGGCAGGGTGCTTCGTTCGAGTCCGCTGTAGGTGCATATACCCCGCCAAATGTGACTTGACCGCTATCTCCTGGGCTATTTCCTGGTCGCCGGATCCGTCGCGGGGTATTCATGGGGACTCCACTTCGATGCAATGCCAAGGTCGTTACCTTCGCGCTGCTCCTCACCTGCGTGACCAATGAGTGGTTTGACTAGTCCCCAGGTTAAAAGCGAATCCACGTTATCGCGAATGGTCTCTTCCACTGTATGCGGTTTAAGGCCCAACTGTGTGATCGGTTTTTCCAACACGGATAAAGGTCCATCTCGCCACTTACCTTCACGATAGACACCGGCCACCGCAACATCCGGGTACATCTTGCGCATGATTGCTTGCAGTTCTGTCTGCCTGATCTCGCCGCTTTCGTCCGTGGCCACCAGGTTGTAGCGCTCACCATTATTGTTATCTGGGCTCTCGGCGATAAGCCTTTGCGTCTCCGCCACATCGCGAACATCGACAATGTTCCAGAACATGCGTGGGTGACCATAGCCTTCAATCATATCGCCGATACGCGTCTGCCAGCTCCAGGGGCGCTGATGACTTGCACTCAAAAGTGGTCCAATGACGTGACAAGGACATACGCCAAACGCGGCAATGCCCATCTTCTCGGCCTCCGCATAGACATATCGCTCAGCCTCGGCCTTGCCTCTCGCATACGCGACCTCACGGTCATGTTCGACAACTTCGTCAGTCCATTGCTTGTTCTCCGGGCGCTTTGCCATGTCCATGTCTGCCCAACAGTCTTCAGTATGCACATGACCCTCATCCGCGGCATGTCCCACGGCCGCGAATGAACTGGTGTACACCAGCCGCCGCACCGTGCCGGAATTTTTGATCGATTCCATGATCATTTTCGTCGCTGTGAAACAGCCTTCGTAAACTTTGCGAGGCGTTGAACCTTCCAGATTGCCCATTTCTGCCGCGGCATGAAAAACGCCGCTGCATCCTTTGAATACTTCGTCGTAATCGCCTGCCCGGGTAAGATCGCATTCCCACAGGGTAACCGAACCAGGACCGATGTTGTTCATCGCACTGAGATGGCCGCAGTTGAGCAGGTTGGTCTTGTCGCGCACACACGCCCGCACTTCATAGCCGTGCTGCACAAGATTGAGAACAATATGTGAGCCGATATAGCCGCCACTACCGGTAACTGCGACAGGCCCGTCGCTGGGTCCAACAGGTTTTGAATCTCCCATCGTAATCAATGCCTCTTCAATTGGTGGTTCGATAAGCGCATTCTGAATCAATCTGGGTCCGATGGCACTTCCGTGTGCACGCCGTTACTCTGAAGTCCACCCAAAATCAGGAAGCCCGATATCGACGCATCTGGCGTTCCCTAAATGTGCACATTCTGAAGGTGATAGATCTTGATTCGTTCGCGTGCCTGCTCGTTCCACATGTTCTCTGCCTCCAGACCTAGGGTGGGTTGGTACCGATAGTTGCGTTCATCCGGATAACGCTGTCGCCTTGCATCCACCGCCAGCGGGATCATCTCTGCTCGCTCGCTCACCCATCTGTCGTCATAGGTTCGGAGGCTACCGTCCAGCTTCTTTGTCGTTACGCCGACGACGCGGTCGCGAGGCAAGAATCCATAGGTGATGCTCCACCGCCTGTCGGCTGAACAATTCGGGAACGAACCATGCACCGCCTGCCGATTACAGATCGAAATGTCACCGGCCCCGCAGAGTATCGGCACCGCCCCTGGCAAGCGATCAGATTCGGTACCGGCTAACCGCGCACGAATATCGACCTTGCCCAATCTATGCGAACCCGGCAACACCCATAAGGCATTTTCTGCACTATAGTCATATACCTGCACCTGGTTGTTATAGCCATGGCTCAACTCATCACGATCAGGATTATTCCAATGGGTTGTGCCATCCTGGTGCCAGGCAACCGCGGCACCGAGCCCAGGTTCCTTGACAAAAATGTTCTCGTTGAAAGGCAGGAAATCCGGACCAAGGAGGTTTTCAGCCAGCCGCAGAATTTCAGGATGACCATATAACCGTAAACATGAATCCAACAGGCGCAGTACGTTGAGCAGAAGCTCCACAGTGTGCTCAGGCGCACCACGCTCAGGCTTGTGCTCGACCATCTTGACCGGATGTCGCCCCTGATACATGTCAGTGCCACCCAACGGGTCGGACAAGGGCCTGGCAAAACTGAACGAAGGGCCAGGAAGATCCGCACCAATCGACGAGTCTCCGTTGCAATCGAGCCTCGAATTGGGGCCGACCGGTGCCCGGGCAAGCGCCCTGGCAATGTCGTCTCTCAGATCCTCAAGCTCGACTGGTTTGATCACGTTCTCGAATACGTAGAAGCCATATTCAGAGAACGCCTCGGCGATGCCAGTATCCAATCGGCCATCAACACCAAACCTGAGAGGACCACGGTTGTCGAGCTTGAGCGCGTCGCGCTCGGCATCTTTCATGTATTTGTCCAGGATATGCTCCTCCACCAGGTCGAATAAACGTGATAACCGCACAACTTTAGCGTACTTCGTACCGATCCAACCTGGAAGTCCCAAAGGTTGGTTCTGCTAACTGAGTTCACCCGATTTTCCTGGTTGTTGACCCTCACCGAAAGGCATGGTTTATTTCGTCTAATTGGAAGAGGGTCGAAATGCGCAACGAAACAAGCCAGGCGGGCTTTACCGTCAAACTCGTGCGGAGTGATGTAGAAGTATTCGTTCCAGAATATGGTTCAATCCTGCAGGTATTGCTAAGCCTGGGCTTCGCTATACCCTATTCATGCCGCGGCGGGTCCTGTGGGGCGTGCGAGGTTGGTGTGTTAAGAGGGACACCCGACCACAGGGACTTGGTGCTCAGTGACGATGAGAAGGCCAGCAACCAATCGATGATGGTTTGTTGCTCCGGGGCGATTTCGCCGGTACTCGAACTTGATCTGTAGTCAACAGAGACCGAGCGAAATTCGCACGCAACAAGGCGTAGTGATACAATCTGGCCGCACCCGGACTAAAAACGGTGGCCTAGACTGTCAGACTAGGGTGTCATTGAGTTAGAGACAGGTGAGAAACATCAATGTATGTAGATGAAGAAGTTGTGCGGTATTTTCCGGCAGCCCAGATCGATGAGATACCCGACGATCTAACAATGCCACGTCACATTTTTCAAGCGACTGGCGAGCAGCGCCGCAAGGGCTACGAAAAGTGTGTTATCGCCACTGAAATTTGGAATGCGGCAGACTCAGATGAAGGACGTCTCGCAGCCCTTGATGCCTATCTGGCACAGGACGATACGGACCTGAGCAAAAATGCTCGGCTTGTTTTGGAACTGTTCCTAGGCGGGCCACTAAATCGGTTACCACCCTCCGAAATCGAATATGCGATGCATCAGCTTGGCCTGGCCGACAAAAACAATGGTGTGCTCTCTGATACAGAGAAAGAATCGCTCGACCGCAATGGTTACGTCGATCTCGGGTCGCTACTCAATGCAGATCAGCTGAAAAAAATGCGTGATCGCTACGATGCGGCAATAGAGCAAGAAGGTGCGAGCCCAGAGAATGCAGAGACAAGGGGAATTGGTCGGATCGTAGACACCGTGGTCAAACCCATGAATCGTGACGGTCTGCTGGACCCTATCTTTATGCACCCAAGGTTGCTCGCCGCCGTCCGACACGTGCTGGGTGTGCACCTCA
>JABJIU010000251.1 GCA_018661145.1 Pseudomonadota bacterium
CCGTGATCAATGTATATCGAAGGCCCGAGTCACTGACGGTTTTCTACGAGCGGGAACTGCACTATGTCTGCCTCGTGCCCGAAGATCATGTACTTGCCCTCTCAGAAAAAGCGATCGATCTAAAACAGCTGAAGCAGTTGGACTGCATCGCCTACGATGCTTCCAGACTGCAGACCGCTGATGAGCACTGGCAGAAACTGCTTTCATGGCCGAAGGTCAGCCTCTCGGCATATTCCAACATCGCGGTGGCCTCTTTAGCCCGGGCAACGGGAAAACCTGCCATCGTGGACCCCTACACGGCAAAAACCATGATGTCGCTTGGCGGTGTTACTGTGCGCCCCCTTAAACAGCAGTTGACGTCGAATTTATGTGTCATCACGCGTGGTGTCGGCACCTTATCGCTCGCCGCGCGCGAACTTGCTGACGCAGTAGTTACTGAACTCAAACGGCCTGTGTAAGAGATCCCCACTTAAAATAGGCAACGCAATATGAATCTTGGCGAAGCTTAACGCTGATTGCCGCCATCAAGGTGGATACCGATGACAGAAGATCTCAAGCCATTCCTACAGGCGGGCCCGACCGTACAAAGCGATGACGATGCCGTTGTCGGCTTCGCCCGACGCGCCATGGGTACCGAAACTCGTGCGGTCGATCAAGCAGTGTTGCTTTATTACGCCGTGCGAGACGAGGTTCGCTACGACGGCTACGACCTGGACATCTCAGTCGAAGGGCTTTGCGCCCGGCGTAATCTGGAACTCGGTCACGGCTGGTGCATTTCCAAGGCTGTTTTGCTTGCCGCCTGCTGCCGTGCGATAGGCATCCCTGCGCGACTGGGCTATGCTGATGTGCGTAATCACCTATCCACTCGGAAAATGCGCGAGCGTATGGGCACCGATATATTTTTCTGGCACGGTTATACGTCGATTTTTCTTGACGGAGGCTGGGTGAAAGCAACTCCCGCTTTCAACCTGGAACTTTGTCATAAGTTCCGGCTGCAGCCACTTGATTTCAACGGCAAAGAGGATTCGCTTTATCACCCCTTCGATCTTGAGGGACGCCGTCACATGGAGTATGTCCATGAGCGCGGAGAGTTTGCTGAACCGCCGATAGACAGAATAAGGAAAACGTTCAGACGCGAGTATCCCAACTGGCAAATTTCTGGTCAGGACATTGCCGAGGATTTCGAAAGCGATGTTGCGATAGAGACCGCCAACTGATTGACCCAGGTCCCAGCCCGGTTTTTAGTTCCAGTCCAACGGCACCTTTCAGTTAGGAGGTCTGACGGAATATCCGCCGTAACGCTCTGCAAAACGTGTCCAGGCGGCATCAGCCGCAAGTCCAGCACGCGAAACAAGATCCTCCTCGTCTGCTGACTGCACCACGCCTTCGGCCACCACCACCTTGCCATCAATGAGCACCATGTCCACATCCTTGGCATGACCGTGATATACCAGCGTGGTGACCGGGTCATTTACCGGCGTCAGGCCAAGTCTTCGCATATTGACCATCTGCAGATCGGCCTTTTTACCCGGTTCAATCGATCCGATTTCTTCATCCAGGCCGAGCACGCGTGCCGCCTCAATGGTCCCAAGAGCGAGCGCTTCATGGGCAGATAGTATTTCGGGATCGTGTGCCTGAATCCGTGCGCTCGCCAGACACGAGCGCAACACTTCGAAATAGTCCGAAAAGTAATTGTCGATACCCAAGCCCACCTGCATGCCTTTGGCTCGCATGGCCTGAATCGGCGCTACTTCCCCTCGGAACTGATTCATGTGCGGACAATGTGCAAGATGGGTTCCGGACTCTGCCAGGACATCCATTTCCGCCTCGTCTACTTCATAGCAGTGAACAGCGACCACGTCGGAACCCAGCATGCCATGTGTCCTGGCGAAGTCGAACTGCGCCATCCCGTGAATCCGTTGAACAAGTTCACGCTCACCAAAACCAAGGTGGGAGGACAGACGGAGGCCTCTCGCATCAGCGCTCTGTCTGAGCCCCTGCAGCAGTTCCGGCGAAGAGGTCGATAGCCCGGTCGCAGCCATCACGGCCTGAATCCTGCCGCCCGCGCGGCCGTGCCATCGTTCCGCCAGTCCGTTGGCCTGTTCAAGTTGTTGGTCGCGCACTGCAGGATCGAACACTGTTTCACCCCGCGCAAGCGCTTCGAGATTGACGTCGTTCACCATCACGCCAATCTGCGCCCGCATACCACTGGTCTCGATAAAGCTTGCGAAAATCTCGGCATCCTCCTCCATTTCCAGAATCGTCGTCACTCCGCCTCTCAGGAGTTCAGTTACCGCAAGCGCGCCGATTACCTGACGCTCCTCAACCGAGATGATCCCGCTCATCGGCAGATAAAGGCGGTGCGTCGGGGCATGCCCGATGTCCTCAGCCCTGCCCCGAAATACGGCGTAGCCCAGATGATTGTGCGCACTGACAAAACCCGGCAGCACAACTTTTCCGTTGCCGTCCACTACGGTATCGGCCGCCGGATACTGCTCACACAGTACCTGGGTATCGCCCACGGCCACAATGCGGTCCTCCTCGACATAGACCGCCCCGTTTTCAATGACGCGGTGTGCCGAATCAACCGTCACGACCGTACTATTGGTTATCAGTAGTGACATAACGAGACCCTGTGTTCATTTAATTCTGCGTGATCAGCCGGGGCTCCAGCTGGCCCACCCGAAATTTTTTGACTAAATACTCATCCCTGTCATCATGACCACCGGCTCGACTTCCGGCGTTCCCTCGGGCACAAAGAAGTCGCTCCACAGTGGCTTGTCCGGATCCACACGATAACCACTGAAGTCCGTCACGCCCTCCGACGACAGCAGCACATCATCTATACAGAACTGTCCAGTGAATTCGCTCGCATCTTTCGACAGAATGGCGGCAGCTGCGTCGGCCATGATCTCGGGCTTGCGACAATGCGGAAACGCAAGGTTACCCGCCAACACATTGCTGATGGCCGCAGTTGCGATCACAGAATGAGGCCACAGTGCGTTGACCGCGATCCCCTTGGACCTGAATTCTCCGGCCATGCCCAACACACACTGACTCATCCCGAACTTAGACATGGTGTAAGCGACCGAAGGAGCGAACCATTTGGCCCGCATATCAAGCGGTGGAGACATATTGAGAATATGCGGGTTGTCTCCCTTTTCCAAATAGGGCAGGCACTCCTTTGACAGCATGAACGTTGCCCGGACATTGACCGCGAACATGAGATCAAACCTTTTCATCTCAGTCTTGCCGGTAGGCGTCAGGGATATCGCACTGGCATTGTTGATGCAGATATCCAGCCCACCAAATGCTTCTGCCGCCTGGCCGACGGCTGCTTTGACCTGATCTTCGTCACGCACATCGGTCACGATCGGCAGAGCCGTGCCACCTGCCTGCTCTATCTCTTCGGCTGCCGTATAGATTGTGCCCGGCAGTTTGGGATGGGGTTCGGCCGTCTTGGCGAGAATGGCGATACTGCCTCCCTCTGCTGCGAGACGCTTGGCAATCGCGAGACCGATGCCACGGCTACCCCCAGAGATAATTGCGCGTTTATTGTGCAACGATGTCATCAGAAACTCCTTCGATTAGTTTGAACAATTTACTTCTGGTCCGCGGGTCTGCGACTTTACCCAAGACCGCTCTCCCGTGGCGTCGGCCGGAGCGGTTAACTACACCCCAACTCCGTAAACATCTCGCCAGTATGTTATCTGGGCGCACGTCGCAAGCGCAGTCGCTCGTGCGGCATCTAATGTAGTTCGCAGATTTCATCTGCTGCGGTTAAAGGCGCTTAATCGCCACCGCATAAGCGCCCGGAGGAACGCGTGATAGTTACCAGACCCTGCTCAGGCCTCACCTCGACCTGATCACCGGTCTTGATCAGACGGGTTACGTCACCATCGGCGAAGCGGTCGCACATCGCCATGTCAGCGAGAGCCGCCCCCTGCGCCAAGATCGGGTTTACGTTGTTGAACAGAATAGCCTTTGGTGCAACACCGCGCAGCTTCATCTCATGCAGCATCCAGGCGGAAGCAACGCCGCCCTTAGCGGTATTGAACACCATGATCTTACCGACGTAACTCTGTCCGGCCAGCTTGTGCTGCGGGCGCGAAAATATCCCGGCGATACGGTCGAGATCGTAGCGTGCAGAAAAATTATCGTCGGTAACAAGGGCTTCGCCACTAACCACCGGTCCGACTCCGAGGTGGCACCTAAGTTCTATCGTCTCCATCACAAGACCTCCCCCGCGATTGCTGAGGCGACGCAGTTTTCCATACTCGAAAGAGTCGGTTGGTAGCCGTAACCACCAATGATGTTGACCAATTTGACCGAATTGGTCATGAGCCGTTTCCAACCGTTCGCCTCAGCCATTTCGCGCGCGTAACTCTGATAGAAACACATGCCTTCGAGTACCAGCGAGCCGGAGGCCTCGATACGCTCGACCAGTCCCAGGCGCCGCGCATCCGACGCGACCACCGGACTGGTAACTGCGAGCAGGCTGGTATCCCTGTGCACTTTTCTGCCATCCAGCAATTCGGCCAGCGACTGCATTTCCAGCAGTGATAACTGCGGTGCCGAAAAGACCACCACGTCTACTTTTTCACCCTTGCCGTCGTAACGTGCCAGAAATTTCTCCAGATCAGAATGGGTGACGCTTTCAGCCTCCAGGCGCGAAGGATCACAAACTGCATCTAGCGTTGCTGCTTCCGGCGTGACACCGACCACGTGGAACAGGGGTACCGAACCATAGCTCGCCATTGCCGCCCCCATGTGTTTCATTTCATCGGATCCGGGCGGTGAGTCGATCCCTTCGATCACCGGTACTTCCCAATAAGAGCCTACACGCGCTCCGACAATGCCGCCGAGAGCGCCCCAGTCAGCCAAGTGTTGCGGTTCGAATTCCACCCGGTATCGCCGCGTTGCCCTACGATTTCGGTCGAGGTGCAGCCCATAGCGCGGTGTACGCCCGGTGAGCCCGGCGGCGAGTGCCGACGGTCCGCCTTCGAAGTTGGAACAGGCGCCAAGCACGCTATTGCAGTAGATCACCACGCCGGTATCACCGAAAGCGAGATGCTCTCCGCGCAGCGGCGGCATGATGGTCTGGTAATTGATACAGGTATTGGTCATGAGAATACCCATAGCCTCGAAAGCATCGATGGTGCGTCGTTCCAGAGACGCCATCTGCTCAGTCTGCCCAAGACGTCGGTAATGGCAGAAATCGATGCCACGCGGATCGGTAATCATCGGGATGCGTACCTGACGCTCGTGCTGCGGATAAGCCGCCAGGCCCTCGATAAACTCGACGCCCGCCTCGCCGAGCGACTCGGTATCGGCCATGATGTGTGCCTGGGTTACAGGGACCAGGTCGGGGGCGTCGAAAAAACGCCCGACCTGTATCATGTGTTCGATCGCCCAGCGGCATGGTGCACCCAGCTCACCGCTGTGCATGGCCTTCTCTTCTTCGTTAAGTTTCATCTCGTTTAGTTTCTTTCTAAATCAGCCATATCCATGAGAGCGTGGTTATCGCGATAGCCGGCGACAGCGTCCTCCTTGGTGAAGAGGTCAGGTTCGTTCAGCGGTTGTGCCAGTGCTACGTCGAAACCTGATGTCATGTGACGGCCATTCCAGTCATCACTTAACGCCCCAGTCCTTTAACACCTCGGCCGTATGCTCTCCGGGGACCGGCGGCGGTCGTTGAATACTGCCTTGAGTACGGCTGAAACGCGGTGCCGGGCTCGGTTGGGTAATGCCGAATTCGTTGACAAACGTCCCACGGGTCACGTTGTGCGGATGTGCCGGGGCATCTGCCATTCCGAGTACTGGAGCAAAACAGATGTCAGTACCTTCCATCAGTTCGCACCAGTGTGATTGTGGTTCACGCAGAAAGATCTGCTGCAAGCGCTTACGCATCTTTTGCCAGTCTTCCTTTGCCTGGCCGACGCCTTTCGACTCCGCGTCGATCCCGAGCGTATCGAGCAGCAACTGGTAAAATTGCGGCTCGATGGATCCGATCGCGATCCACTTCCCGTCAGCACATTCAAATGTCCCGTAAAAGTGGGCACCACCATCAAGCAGATTATCCTGACGCTGGTCCGTCCACTGTCCCTGCTGCAAAAGTCCATACATCATAGTCATCAGGTGGGCCGCACCATCGACCATTGCCGCATCGACAACTTGACCCTTGCCAGACCCTCTCGCTTCCAGTAGAGCGCAGACCACACCGAAGGCGAGGTAGAGCGCCCCACCACCAAAGTCACCCACCAGATTGAGCGGCGGTGTGACGGCCTTATCGGTGCCAATCGCGTCCAGCACCCCGGCGATCGCAATGTAGTTTATGTCGTGCCCCGCGGCCTGCGCCAAGGGGCCATCCTGACCCCAGCCGGTCATGCGCCCGTAGACCAGGCGCGGATTTTTCGTAAGGCATTCATCAGGGCCAAGGCCAAGACGCTCCATGACACCCGGCCGGAAACCCTCGATCACGGCATCTGCGCGAGCAATAAGTGCAAGACAGGTCGTGACGTCCTCGGAGTTCTTCAGATTGAGCGCCACCGAGCGCCGACCTCGGTTCAGTACATCCACCTTGAGACCCAATGGATTGGTACCGCCCTCTCGATCGATGCGCACCACATCTGCACCCATGTCCGAAAGAAGCATCGCGCAAAACGGCGCGGGACCGAGACCCGCCATTTCGACAATGCGATATCCGTGTAGTGGTCCCATACCCATTATTACGAAACTTCGCTCGATGTGTTCATAAATGGTTCAAGACTGTCTCTGACCTGCTTTACGCTGACGAAGTATGGCCACAAACGCGACAAGCCTCGAACAGGAAACACCGGTGATACGAGCGTGGCTGCTCCCCACCCAGGACGCCATGTGTAGCCCACATCACGCCTTGGAATGACGCAAGCGACGGGAGTGCCCAGCGCGCTGGCAAGATGTCCCGCGCCCGAATCATTGCACACCAGCGCCCGTGCACTATGAAGCAGGCTCGCCAACGCTGCAATACTAGGCGTTTGTGCCATCGGAAATCGTCCCCTGAGCCGTTCTGTCCACTCGGGCATCTCGGACGGTGCCACCGCAAATACACAATCGTGTCCAGCCTCCTGCAACAACCGGGCCAGCACAATAAAACGCGTTGCTAGCCAGTTCTTTCGTGCCTTGCCACTGGTGGGAGAGATAATAACCGGCCCTTTTTGTTCCCGACTATCGACATCTTTTGGAACCACCAGGCCTAGATCAGCCTTCGCGTTTTTAAGAGACAGTTCATGCCGGCAATAGTGGGTCACATGCTCCACCATAGTCAGCCCGGACTTTGTTTCATCGCGGATAAGCCCGTGCGTGGGTACGCGCTCTTGCAGCCACTCACGTTTGTCGGCCGACAATGTCTCTGGATCGAAACAACCGTCAAGTGATCTCTCGTGGTGTGCTAATGAGAAAAATACCACCCGGCGCGCGAGGTCTGGACGCAAATCAACGCCGTCAGATTGGAGGCCCGGCGCCTGGGAATCCATCAGACAAAAATCAAACTGATCCGGGATACTGGCGTACTCCTCCGTACTGAGGTGTGGGCCTGTCTGGAGCTCTGGCAACCATTTCGCAAGATCATGTGCGCAGTCCCCCCGCACGGTAACATCAAAACCGGCACGGGCAAGATTGGCCGGAATCACAAGGGAGATCAGGCTGTCACCGAGCTTCCCCGGCGTCACAAACAGGACCTTTGCACCCGGGGTAACCTCTACGCGGCGGGATTCACCGTTCGCTTGCATGGCGCCGATTATGGGCTACCTGTCTCTGCCAGACTAATTTGATGATGCCGTTCTCTCGGTACAGTCGGTTTTGACTAATCCAGCTTTATACGTCTATTCAGTTCAAACCGTTCGCTCACAGGGTCCCGGAACGAATCAACAGCCCAACAATGAAAGAGGTTAGGATATTGGCAATGTCCTCGAGTGAAGCGGGACTCTATCGATAACACAAGATTTAGGGTTTGCCAAGAACGCGAGATCACGATGTGAAAAATAAAGCTCATACCATCGTTGCGAAACCAGCAAGGGCCTATTTGCGCGCCCTCCCTACTCTACTTCTCTGCTGGGGGGTGTTGGTCATCAGCGCTGCAAACTATCCGATTGATGCCACTGCAAACATGTCCACGGTCGAGAAGAACTGTTTTGACGATTTTCACAGGGGTGGCGGATCCGAGTGGGGCCGGGCAGTTCGGGGCCAGGCTGCTGACGGACCGGTAGACGATATCGATCTAAACAAATGTAAACCGTTCGTCAGTAAGGACATGAAGACCTGGATAGGCTCAGAACCCGATTCCGGTGAAGCAGTTGGTTCTGGGTCAGTAGTACAGAAAGCAAAACCAGGGATATCTACTGTTGGTATGTCTGAGGTTGAAGCCGTGTGCTTTGAGGCTTTTTATCGGAATAATGGCCGTTACTGGTCGGCGACGACGGTCGGAGCGGGCGACACTGATTTTGACGTAATTCCATGCCTTCCTTTTGTCAGCAAGGACATGAGAACCTGGATAGGCTCAGAACCCGATTCCGGTGAAGCAGTGGGTTCTGAGCCGGTTAATTTTGTACTCAAGATTGTTCCACATCCTTCCGACGGCAAGGTCTTTCTTAATGGAGTCTATGAAGGTCTAGGAGTTGTCAAACTGGATTTAGCCCAGGGGAACTATCTGGTTGAAGTGATCAAGGATGGATTTGAGCCATTTGAGAAGGATGTTGAGTTAAACAAGTCCATCATTCTTGAAGTTGCCATGAACCCCATCCCTGCGCCAACTCCAGAACTTCAACAAGAAATGACGTCTAATGCTGAGGTGGTTTTCTGGCAAACGATCAAAGACAGTGATGATCCAGCAATGTTTGAGGAGTACCTGCGTCAATTTCCTGAAGGAGTCGGACTATTTTCTCGCCTCGCTAAACTGAAACTTCAGGGTCTCAAGGATAAGAACATCCCCAAAACCAACTCAATTCCCGATCTGGATTATGGGTCCTATCACGCGCTCGTCATTGGAAACAATACATATCGGCATTTACCGGATCTGAAGACCGCTGTCGCGGATGCACGACGAGTCTCTGACATATTAGAAGAACTGTATGGATTTGAAGTAAGTCGGCTGGAAAACGCGAATCGTACACAAATCTTACGTCTCGTCTCAGATCTGAGAAAAAGGATTAGCGAAAAAGATAACCTATTGATTTACTACGCCGGGCACGGTCACGTGGATGAGGGTGCCGGCGAAGGATACTGGTTGCCCGTCGATGCTGACCCTGAGGATCCCTCCAACTGGCTTATGACTGATCAGATTGTTGGTCAAATACGGGCAATGAGTGCAAAACATGTACTGATCGTGTCGGATTCGTGTTTCTCTGGTGTACTGACCCGGGGAATAAAGATTGTAGAAAAGACCCCCAGTTATATTGCCCGAATGACCAACTTAAAAGCGAGAGTCGCTTTGACCTCAGGCGGATTGGAGCCGGTCGCAGATTCCGGTGGGTCGGGACACTCGGTTTTCGCAGCAAAGTTTATTTCGCTTTTGGAGGCCAACCAAGCAGTCTTGGACGGCACCCAGCTCTTCAGCGAACTTCGGCCGGAGGTTATGCTGAACTCAGATCAAACTCCTGAATACGGTCGTATTCGCAAGGCGGGCGATAATGGCGGTGATTTTCTGTTCGTAAGGCAGTGATCAGCGGTCCGGGACCTAACAATAAAGTGACCAGAGTCCGGCTAGAACGCTCAGACGAGTATTTTACTGCCAGTAATTGCTGATCGAGCAAACGGGAGGGGCTCTAGTCAGATAATGCCTTTTTCCCGGTACGGGCGATTTTCCAAGATACGCCGGTAGCCAAAGCAGCCAAGATCAAGTGTGTCATAGGCGCCATGAACGACATGCTCCGCAAGACCTCTCCCGACCGCAGGTGCATGCATGATCCCGTGTCCGGAAAATCCGTTGGCGAGGTAAAGATTATCCAGCACCCCCTCGCAAGGACCGAGAATCGGGGAATAATCGAGCACGTTACGCGCATAATGTCCCCGCCAGCTTGTCTCCAACTTGAGTGACTGCATTGCCGGAATCCGATTGGCAAGGGCGGGCCAAACTACCTCGTCAAAACGACTCGGAGAGACAGTAAAGTTCCAACCGGATTTCTCCGACCAGTCGGGAACACCCCCGACATAGCCCTGGCCTTCCGGGCGAAACGCCAGATCCGTTTCGGTCTTGATAAACGGCAGCGGCTCAACAGACGCGTTGCAGCGAAAGAAATAACTTTCCCGCGACATCGGCTCGACGGGTAAAGCGACATCTACCGTCTTTGCAAGTTCGGCACACCACGCACCGGTAGCATTGATAAAGACCTCGGCTTCGAAGACGGTGCCGTCTGCACCGTATGCCCGACGAACCGCACTGCCCGCCGTTTCCAGGTGCGTAATTTCGACCTCCTCATAGACAACACCGCAGGAGATGGCCTTTCGGCGAAAACCCATCAAGGCAGCATAAGGATCGATCCATCCATCATGATCCGACAGCACCGCAAGATCGATACCGTTCTGCTTCAGCGACGGAAAACGCTCTGCGAGCTGAGTTGGACTCAGAAGCTCCACTGGGACACCCATCGACTCCTGCAGTCGGTAGTTCTCTTCCATCTGCTGGGCGCCGCCATTGTCTGAGATAAAAAGATACCCCTGGCGCCTGAAACCAATATCGGCGTTTTGCTCGCCCACTTTCATGTGCTGTGCAAAATCTTGATAGAAGGACAGGCCAAAGTCGGCCATCTGGATATTCTCGGGAAGGCTGAACAGTCTGCGGATACCGCCATTGGCGAGCGGTGTTGCGGCACGGGTGTACGTCGCATCACGCTCAAGCACCAGCACCTTGCCGGCACCAGGCAACTGGCTAAGATGGTAGGCAATGCTTGAGCCAACGATGCCGCCACCAATAATGATGATGTCCGCTTTCACCGATCGTTCACCGAGAGAATCCATTAGAGGAATACTTTAAGGCTGTCCCTACAAAGAGCCAAGGCGAACTACCGTCCAGCCAACACCCTGATACAGATGCGGGTGCTGGTATCAGGGAATTCTAAGTACTTCAACTGCCGACAGAGCAATGCTTCATTGGGGTCTGGATGCCCTCGCAAGGACAAGACGGTTGACGCTGAGAGTCGATACCTTATGATGACCTCCCAACTATTACATTGACCCGAGACTGATCCACCCTGAGTGATCGAGGACAACATGAGCGCACTTTCAAAGGCCCTGCAATCTTCTGATTTTGTCGTGACCAGTGAGTTGACGCCGCCCAAGGGGCTGGATCTCGCTCCACTGCTTGACAAGGCGGCCCTGCTGAAGGCATATGTCAGCGCGATTAACCTGACTGAGTCCCATGCCGCGCGAATGGCCATGGATCCGGTTGCAGTCGGCCACCTGATGCTGGACCAGGGTGTCGAACCCATCGTGCAGATGACCTCCCGTGACAAAAATCGTTTGGCCATTCAGGCGAGTATTCTTGGTGCTTGCGCCTTGGGTATATCAAATCTGGTCTTCATGGGGGGTGATCCCCCGAAAAATGGGGATCACCCTGACGCCAAGCCGGTTTTTGATCTCTTTGCCTCCCAGCTGCTCGAGGCGGTGCAGGCGCTCAACAATGGAACCGATCTCAACGGTAATGCCCTTAACAGAAATACAGAGATCTTTGCTGGCGCCGTTGTCAATCCAGGGGCCAGTGACCCTGATGCCGAGATTGAAAACCTTCACAGAAAAATTGACGGCGGTGCTGAATTTTTTCAGACACAGGCGGTTTACGACGTTGACGCCTTTTCGACTTTTCTGGAGAAAGCCAACTCACCCAAACCCATTCTCGCAGGGATTATCCCCATCAAATCGGTGAAGATGGCGCAATACATGAACGACCGCATCCCGGGTGTGGATATACCGGATCACCTCATTGAGAAAATTGCGGGAGCAGGTGACGATAAAGAAGCCATTTCCCAAATCAGTATCGAGATCGCTGCCAGCACCATACAGGAGCTCCGTTCCGTGACGAAAGGCGTGCACGTTATGGCGATCGGCTGGGAGCAGTACATCCCACAGATGCTGGAACAATCTCAATCCTAGATTAGATATCGAGTACCAGAACCTCTCCGGCCTTCGCGCGGGAAATACAAATCATAATCTCTTTGGACGACTCCCTTTCGGCATCCGTCAGCACGAGATCGCGATGCTCTGGCACTCCGCCGAGTAGACGGATTCTGCAACATCCACACAAGCCGTCCTCGCAGGAGGATTCAATCTCAACCCCGGCTTCGCGCACCGTCTCCAGTATGGTCTTTTCTGGTGTCACCGGTAGACGGATATTCCGGCGCGACAGCACTACCTCGAAGGCTTCGTTTTCCTGAGTGTTCTCAGCGGGCTCCGGGGTAAACGGCTCCCAGTGTACCGAGCCGTCAGGCCAATGTGATGCTTTCTCTCGGACACTGGCAACCAGTCCCAAGGGACCGCAAACATAGACGTGCTCGCCAGGCTTTGGGGTCTTAAGCAAATGATCAAGGTCAATTCCCTTAGCAGGATCACCATTGTCCAGGTGCAGGCTCAGGCTATCACCGAAAATTAACCGGACCTCGTCCAACAGCGGCGCATGCGACTCATCAGGCGCGCAGAAATGCAGATGAAAGTCGACACTCTCCAGACGGAGCTGATGCCCCATCGCCATCACTGGCGTTACCCCAATGCCACCCGCAATAAACGTATGCCGTGCAGCCGTCTGGTCCAAAGGAAAGTTGTTCGAGGGAAGACTGGCCTCAACCCGATCTCCTACGGACAGATGATCCAGCAGCCAATCGGATCCGCCCCGACTTGCTCGCTCACGGCGAATCCCCAATACATATCGGTCGCGCACGGCTGGATCTCCCGCCAGAGAATATGAGCGCCTCAGACCGTCGCCGGTAAAAAGATCGATATGAGCGCCAGGCTCAAACGGCGCTAATTCTTTGCCATCCTCACCCATCAATTCATAGCGGCTGATATCATGAGAGTACTCATCAACATGACCGACGTGGAGTTCGATACGCTCTGGCACCTCCGGATTCATAATCTTCTGCTCCGGCTTTAACAGCAACCGCTCTACGTTGCGACCATGTATCACATGCGTATCGAGAATCTCATCGATATCCTCGCGGCTTTGATAGTGATACCAGATTCCTTCAGGATAGATCACCATCACCGGACCTAGCTCACACCGGTCAAGGCAGCCGCATTTGTTCACACGGATCCGCTGATTGATCTTGAGTTCCTTGCTCCGCGCTTTCATGTACTCCTGAAGCGCTACCGATCCCCGTGCGCTACACGAGCCCCGGTGGTGCCCCGGCACTCTTTCGTTGATACAACAGAACACATGGATGTCGAAGTAACGATCCGACGATGAGGCAGACTCTTTCATTGATTTATTCGTTTCCCGGTCTCAGTTTGGCCAGTCCCCGGATCAGGAGACTCTCGCATAGGCAGTTAAATGATGGCAGTCACGTGTCGTAGCGTCCAATCTATTTTAGTTATTACGCCATGTCTTCATAAGATTCAGCGAATCTGGGTCTAAGACGGGTTATGGTCGGGCTGTTGTTGGGTGATACAGTGAATGCCGCCGCCGCCCGGCGCGATATTATCGATCCGTAATGAAACGACCTCTCGCTGGGGGAACAGCTGTTGGTAAACCGCTTTAGCCCGGTCATCGCCAGGCAGGCCGTACGACGGCATGATAACTGCGCCATTGGCTATATAGCTATTGATGTAGGAGGCGCAAAAACGATCGCCTTCGACGCACTGCCATGCGTCTTCTATAAAGATCAGATCCAGCAAACGCCCCTTCGCATCTGTCTGTCCTTCGAGGGCGCGCCGGTTCTCCATGAGAACGTCATAGCGTGGGTGGGCGCGATCAAACGCTGCTTCGACCAGCACACGTCCCGGACCCACAAAAGCCGCCAGCCCATCGACATGACCATTGGTCTCGTCCTCGTCGGGGTCCCCTGGAATCCAGATCACTTTAGTGACGCCAAGCATCCGGCACAACTCGGCCTCCACCTCGCCCTTGCTCCAGCCCGGATTGCGGTTGGGATTTAAAAAGCAGGTTTCCGTAGTGATCAGCGTACCTTCACCATCCACCGTTATCCCACCCCCCTCCGCGGTCATTCTGGACTGGTACATCTGCAGTTCCAGTTGCGATAGCAATCTGGGTCCGGCTTGCGCATCGTCTTCAAAAGGCTCGTAATTGCCACCCCAGGCGTTGAAAGCAAAGCAAGCAGCGGCAACATCACCCTGACCGTTGATGAGAAAGTTCGGCCCGTTATCGCGAAACCAACCGTCGTCTATTGGCATCTCGACACAGGTGATGTCAGATCCTAGAGCCGCCTGTGCCCTCTTCCGGTCCCGCGGATGCACCACCATTGACACAGGCTCGAACCGCGCAATCGCCTTAGCCACTTCTACGTAATTCTGACAGGTTGCCTCACTGTTGAAGCCTTCACGGCAGGGCCACGCCATCCAGCACCGCGCGTGAGGCCGCC
>JABJIU010000105.1 GCA_018661145.1 Pseudomonadota bacterium
AAGGACCGCAAGGTTAAGGAGAATCTGTAATGAGCAGCAACCATGTACTCAATGCCCAGCCGCGCGATGTGTCCGGTACCCGGGCCAGTCGGCGCCAGCGCCGCGACAGCTACGTTCCAGCCGTCGTATACGGGGCAGGCAAGGATAGCGAAACCGTTACCTTGGATCACGATCAGGTGATGCACAGCCTTGAGAGAGAGGCTTTTCATTCAGCCATTATCGACCTCAAAACGGATGCGGGATCGCAGCAGGTCATTCTCCGCGAAGTGCAGATGCATCCGTACCGTCCGCTGGTGTTACACATGGATTTCCAGCGTATCAAAGCAACGGAAACGTTGCACATGAAGATTCCGCTGCACTTCGAGGGGGCAGATGTTGCCCCGGGGGTCAAAACGGATGGTGGCATTCTTGCTCATTCCATGACCGAACTCGATATCACCTGTTTGCCGAAAGATTTACCCGAGTACATAGCGGTGGATGTGTCGACGCTGGGGATGAACGAGTCACTGCACCTTTCCGATATCCAACTGCCCGAGGGTGTTGAACTGACGGTGACTGCCTATCACGAGGGAGAGGATCCTGCGGTCGCAATGATCACTGCACCGAAGGTGGTCGAAGACGAAGTGCTGGCTGAAGAGGGCGATGCCGTTGAGGGGACTGGGGAAGAATCGTCCGCCGACTCCGAAGAAGGAAAGAGCGACTAACAATCAGGAGGGGGCCTCATTGGGCCGAATATAACGCAGCCCCACGGTGCTGCGTCGGTCCTGATGCGTTGATTGATTAAAGCGATGGCGGCTATTTCACTCGTCTGTGGCCTTGGTAATCCGGGCGTCCAATACGATGCGACGCGTCACAATGCCGGGTTCTGGTTTCTGGATGCTGTGGCGCGCAGCCGCCCTTTGCCCTGGCGTCCTGAAACACGTTTCTTTGGCGATCTTGCCGATACGCGTATGGGCCAACAGCGAGTCCGCTTCTTAAAACCCGCCACCTTCATGAACGAGTGTGGGGGTTCGGTCGCAGCGGTCTGTGGCTATTTTGATATTCCGCCAGAAGCGGTTCTGGTGGTGCACGATGATCTCGATCTGCCGCCCGGCACGGTCAAGGTGAAGCAGGGCGGCGGCCATGGTGGACATAACGGCCTGCGCGATATCTTCTCGAAACTCGGCTCGCGTGAATTCATCCGCCTGCGCATCGGTATCGGTCATCCGGGAAACAGTGATGACGTAAGTGACTGGGTACTTCGTAAGCCCTCACCCGAGGACAAGGTGGCCATGCTCGATGCTCTCGACCGTGCGCTAGGACAGATTGATTCGTTGATAAAGGGTAAGCTCGAGCCCGTGATGAAGACGCTGCACACGCAACAGAAAGGACAACCCTGAGTGGGCTTTCGCTGCGGTATTGTTGGTCTGCCCAACGTCGGTAAGTCAACACTCTTTAATGCGTTAACCCACGCAGGGGCGCAGGCCGAGAACTATCCGTTCTGTACCATCGACCCGAACGTTGGCATTGTTGAGGTCCCCGATTTACGTCTTCAGACGATTGCGCAGCTTGTTAATCCGGCGAAAGTCATCCCCACTGCCATTGAGTTTGTGGATATCGCGGGCCTCGTGGCCGGTGCTTCCAAGGGCGAGGGTCTGGGGAACCGTTTTCTTGCCCACATCCGGGAGGTAGACGCGATCATCCATGTGGTCCGCGCCTTTCGTGATGATGACATCACACATGTTTCGGGTCAGGTGGACCCGCTAGTGGACGTTGCCACCATTGAGACGGAACTCGCGCTTGCAGATCTTGAGACCGCTGAGCGCGCTGTCGACCGGACAGCCAAGGCCGCCAAAACCGGGGACAAGAAAATCCTACGAGAATTGGATTACCTGCGCCAGGCCTACGACGCGCTTTCCCAGGAGCAGGGACTGCAGGAGTTGCTCCAAGATCCGGACGCGTTGGCAGCGCTCAAACCGCTTTGCCTGTTATCGGCTAAACCCGCGCTCTATGTCGCCAATGTGTCTGAGCAAGATCTCAATGGTAACGATCAGGTGACCCAACTGATCGACCATGCCCACAAGCGTCAGACGCAGGTCGTTGTGGTCAGTGCCGCGATCGAACAGGAGATCTCGGAAATCGATGCGGATGAGCGTGCCGGTTTTCTCGAGGATCTGGGTCTTGAAAGTTCAGGACTCGACCGTGTGATTCGCGCGGGTTACGCCCTGTTGGGCCTGCAGACCTTTTTCACGGCGGGGCCCAAGGAAGTTCGCGCATGGACGGCTCCCTGCGGCGCAACCGCCCCACAGGCCGCAGGCGAGATTCACACCGATTTTGAGCGCGGCTTTATCCGGGCCGAGACTATTGCGTATGATGATTTTGTTCAGTACCAAGGCGAACAGGGCGCCCGGGAGGCCGGGCGGCTGCGTCTCGAAGGAAAAGAGTATGTGCTGAGCGATGGCGATATCATGCATTTTCGGTTTAACGTCTGAGGAAAGGTTTGATGTTGGGTACGCTAAGTCAGAGGTAATGCCCTTGTTGCTCATTCAGGGTGTCTCATAGCGTGTGTCAGCGCTTTTCAGTTTCTTTCAGCGGGAGCATCTCATGCAGTGTGGATTCATTGGTCTTGGCATGCTGGGCGCAAGAATGGCACGTCAGGTTATGGGTGC
>JABJIU010000218.1 GCA_018661145.1 Pseudomonadota bacterium
CTGATATACATGATAATATTAGGCTTGCGCCGCTTTGGCTCCAGTGCGGTGTTCTGCAAATTATTTCCCACCTGAGAGGGGTTATTTATGTCTTCTGTTGCTTTGATTCCTGTGGTGCTGGGTGTCATCGGTCTTCTGGCGGCGTTTGTCGTCTACCGCTCGGTCCTTGCCTATTCTCCAGGCACCGGAAAGGTTACTGAGATTGGCGAAAAAATTCATAAGGGTGCGCTGGTTTTCATGCGCCGCGAGTATTCCTACCTGGCCATTTTTGTAATCGTGGTTGGGGCGCTGATCTTCATCTCGGACCTTGGCTGGAAAACGGCTGTCGCTTTTTTCGTCGGCGCGCTCGCTTCAGCGTCTGCAGGGTATATCGGCATGTTCGCCGCTACCCGGGCAAATGTCCGGACGACCACGGCAGCAGCAGAAAGTGGCGCACCGGCTGCCCTGACCGTGGCGTTTTTCGGCGGCTCGATCATGGGCCTCACTGTGGCGGCCATGGGATTGCTGGGTCTGGGCAGCCTGTATCTTGCCTTTGGCGGTGATCCTCATACCGTACACGTCATTCACGGATTCGGCATGGGCGCGTCTTCAGTGGCATTGTTCTCCCGTGTCGGTGGGGGCATCTTCACCAAGAGTGCTGATGTCGGCGCGGATCTGGTGGGTAAGATTGAAGCCGGTATTCCCGAGGATGATCCACGCAACCCGGGCGTCATCGCGGACAACGTCGGCGACAACGTTGGCGACGTGGCCGGTATGGGTTCAGACATTTTCGAGTCCTACTGCGGCGCAATGATCGCTTCAATTGCGATCGCGGCAACATTGGCCCCCGAGATGATAAACGCGCTAGCAGGCGGTGATCAGTCGAAACTGATGTTTCTGCCGCTGGCGCTGGCGTCGGTCGGTCTACTGTGTTCAATCGCCGGAATCGCGCTGGTCAAGGGTGCTTCAAGTAAGACTCCGGATAAGGCACTTCGGACCGGCACTATCGGCGCAACAGTGATCTTCATTATTGCTGCGCTGGTGCTGACCTGGTGGTCTGATATCAGTCTCAAGATCTGGTGGTCGGTTGTGGTCGGAGCCGTCGGTGGCATTGTGATTGGTCTTGTGACCGAGTATTACACCGGCATTGATGACACGCGGATTGCGGGAATCACCCTCAAGGCTCCGGTCCGGAAAATTGCCGGTGCCGGTGAGACCGGCCCCGCGACGATCATGATTACGGGCCTGGCTGTAGGTATGCAGTCTGTGGTTGTACCGGTGCTGATGCTGTGCGTCATCATCCTGGTATCAAGTTGGCTTGCCGGACTCTACGGGGTCGGTATCGCGGCGGTCGGAATGCTCGCGACCGTCGGCATCACGATGGCCATCGATGCGTACGGACCTGTAGCGGATAATGCTGGTGGTATCGCCGAGATGGCGGGTCTGGGTGAGGAGGTCCGCGAGATCACCGATACCCTGGATGAACTGGGCAACACGACCGCGGCCATCGGCAAGGGTTTTGCCATTGGTGCGGCGGCCCTGGCAGCACTTGCCCTCATCTCGGCGTATATCGAGGCGGTGACCTTCCACGTCCCCGATTTCAGCCTGCAGATCAACGATCCGATAGTGTTGGCCGGGATGTTCCTCGGGGGGATTTTTCCGTTTCTGGTCAGCAGTCTGACCATGACGGCAGTGGGAGACGCGGCATTTGAAATGATCCATGAGATTCGGCGTCAGTTCAAAGAAATCCCCGGTCTGCTTGAAGGCACTGCGGAACCCGATACCGACCGATGTGTCGAAATCGCGACCACTGCGGCGCTAAAGCGGATGATTGCCCCCGGAGTGCTCGCTGTTGGTTCGCCAGTCGTGGTCGGGTTTGCGCTCGGGCCGGCGGCGCTGGGCGGGATGCTGGGCGGCGCGCTCCTAGGCTGTGTTTTGCTGGCGCTGACTATGGCGAACGCAGGCGGGGCCTGGGATAACGCCAAAAAATACATTGAGAAAGGCAACCTCGGTGGTAAAGGATCTGAGGTGCATAAGGCTGCCGTGGTGGGAGACACGGTGGGAGATCCGTTCAAGGATACTTCCGGGCCTTCCATGAACATCCTGATCAACGTGATGGCAATTGTCTCTTTGGTGATTGCGCCTTTGTTGGGCTGATCGTTTCAGGTATCTTCCGAAAGGGCCGGCAAGAGCCGGCCCTTTTTTTGTCTGCGTCACGGGCAACAATAAAGTCCCAAGCCCCTGATCCCGACACCCACAAGCCGCCAAAGGCCAGACCATGACCCCTGTATTTCCCTGTGTACTTGACCATTTGGTAATCGGCGCACGATCCTTGGAAGAAGGTCGCAGTTTTGTTGCTGATCTTCTGGGCGTGTCTCCTGTGGCAGGCGGTACGCATCCTAATATGGGTACCCATAATGTTTTGCTGTCGCTTGGGGGCTCTGTCTACCTGGAAGTGATCGCGGTGGACCCCGAGGCTGAACCGCCAGACCGGCCGCGCTGGTTTTCGCTCGATAACCCAAAGGTTCGGCAGGCCCTTGAGCAGGGTCCCCAGTTACTGACCTGGGTGGCCCGCACCCCGGACATCGCGGAGCTGAAACGGCTTTCTCCTTATGCGACGTGCGACGTTCGCGAGATGTCCCGCGGTGATCTCCGGTGGCTGTTTGCTTTTACCGAGGATGGCGAGTGCCCGGGCAGCGGACTGCTACCGCATGTCATTGAGTGGCGAGGCGCCGCACATCCAACGGACATGCTGCCTTCATCCAGTTGCCGCTTCAGCGCTCTCAAGGCAGGTCTTGACGATGCCGACAACGCGGCCGC
This sequence comes from Pseudomonadota bacterium, assembly GCA_018661145.1. Classification (GTDB taxonomy): domain Bacteria; phylum Pseudomonadota; class Gammaproteobacteria; order Arenicellales; family UBA868; genus UBA868. Next base: position 2,800 of record JABJIU010000218.1, read on the forward strand.
AACGCTCGTTGCGATGGGCCTTGAGAATCTTTTTACCGCCCGGAATTCCCAGCAGGGCGATGCAGGCCTATCTGCAGTGATTGAGACGCCGCACGGCGAGATCGTTCTCTGAATCAGCTCTCGAGAGACTGGCGGCATTGGGTATGAGAAGACCTCAAGGTCAACAAAGGCTGACTTCTGATTGGCAAGGCGCCTTCAAACTGTTACTTGCCTATCAGCGCAATCAGACTCCGGGAAAACTGGAAACGATTCCTCACCGTGATACCCAGGTTGATATTTATGATCCGCCTTCGGAACCTCGCTCGACCGTAATTTTTGTTCCGGGTCTTGCGATCCGGGGTCGAGAAGATCCCCGGATCCGCAGGCTCGGCTGGGCGCTCTGTGCCACAGGCCTGCGGGTGCTGATTCCGGATGTCCCGAGTATCCGAGCCCTGACGATCTCTACCCGTCAGCCAGATGAAGTCGCTACCCTACTGAAGTCTTTGGCGGGAGACCGCGCTCTTGTGACGACCGACGACATCGTCCTGATGTCAGTGTCATTTTCAAGTATTTTCGTTTTGCGTGCCGCACTGGATAAGGCGCTGGCTGATCGGGTCAACACCCTCGGCCTAATAGGCGGCTATTTTGATATCGAGAAAGTCGCAGATTTTCTGATCACTGCGGAGTGTGCCGACCCCTACGGCAGACTGTTGATCGCACGAAGTTACTTTGCTGAGTTTGAGCCTGCAAAAGCGAAGGCTATTGCGGCTCTGAAACAGGCGGTACAGACATCTGCGATCAACAACCGCGAACCAATTTGCCTCGATACTCTGCTTGATATAAGTGATCCGGTAGAGCAGTCGCTGCACTGGCTGTTGTCAGATTCGAAAGCGCAACAGGAATTTCGCGACAAGGTGCTCAATGTATTCGATAGCACCTGGGCGGGTTATCGCGTACCGACGGAGTTTCCCAATCGTATGCCCCCGGTTTTCCTGCTGCATGGGAGCAATGACCCGGTCATTCCTACGGAGGAATCGTATCGCCTTGCCCGGCGCCTCGCGAGTCAGGGTATCTCACATCATCTGTGTGTCAGCGACCTTCTGGACCACGGCAACACTTCGATCTCGCTTCGCCGGATCGTTGATGTGTATCGACTTGTGGCCGGTTTTGCCTGGTTCCTTGCGCGGACACGCAAGCCGTGTTGATTGAGGGGCAATCAATCAGTTCTGTTCGCGGATGCTCTGACAGGATACGCAGCAGCGCTGCGCGGGATCGAGTGCGAGACGTCCTGTCGCGATGGGTTCTCCGCAGTCATCACAGTGTCCGAAGTCTGGGTCTGTATCAACGCGGCGCAGCGCGTCTTCGATGGCCTCCAGCATGGCGCTTCGCCGACGTCCCATTTCCAGTGCCATTTGATGATCCTGCATGGCTTCAGCCCGGGATAAACGACCCACACGTGCCTGATCAAGTTCTATGGTTTCAGTTGGGTCGAGCGCAACTTCCCGGGAAAGCTCCTCTCGGCGGGCGAGCAGTACGCGACGAAGCTCGTAACGATCGATCGGCATTTTCGAGATGCCTCCAGACAGTGGTTATGACACCATTGTGGCAAAAAAAGAGGGCGCCAAGGCGCCCTCTTTGACGAGACGCTTCGCCAGTCTAGAGGTAATAAACCACACCCCCCATGATCGCGGTCAGAATGATCGAAGAGGTGATTACCGACTTGACGGACTGGATTGCACCGTTCATCTTTCCCCAGATCGCGTTGGCTTCAACGATGACGACAATCGCCAGGCCAATCACCAATGCCATCGTGCTCATCGCCATGTCACCGGCACCACCCCAGACACCGCCATTGGCGATGGGGCTGGCATGACCGGATGCGACCATGAAGAACAGCATCGGCAGGGATAGGAGCGTATTGGTACGTGATGCGAGTGCCGCTTTCGGCCCTGCCGCCGCTTTATCGCCGGATTCCAAACCAATGACAATTTTCTGGTTGGGCCAGATGATCAGCCAGACGTTGAGCATCATGAGGGTGCCCATCAGCGCACCCAGGGTAATGCCCAGGCTGAGACGCATGTGGAGGATGTAGCCGAGCAGCAGCAGGCCGGTCAGGAAGGTAAACATGGCCGCCCAACGGAACCACCATAGTGCCCGCGGCGCCAGTTTGGCCATGACATCGGCTTTGGCGGAATCATCCGCTTCCTTCACGTATTCGGTCTGCACGAAGTTGAAGTAGTACAGCAGGCCAATCCACGCCACGCCGAATACGATATGACCCCATCGCATAACTATATCCATTACATATGCCATTTCATTCCTCTCCCAGATACGGGTTGCTTGAGTACCGGACGGCGCTTGGGCCGGTCGGCAGTTCGAAAGTGCAGGCCGGCTGTTCGCAAATTACCTTACGAAAAGCAAGCCTGCATGTCCCTACGACAGATCAATTTTAGTTCAGCTAGCCCGGCTGCGCCAACGCATTTGCCGCAGCCGAGTATGAAAACCTCACGCTACTGAGGGTAGGCCGGCCAACGCCATGGCAACTTCGGATTCATCGTAGGCATGATCTTCCAGCCGTCCCGCGTTGTAATCGGTGTAGGCCTGCATATCAAAGTAGCCGTGCCCGCATAAATTGAACAGGATCGCACGCGACACGCCTTCTTCTTTACATTTCATGGCTTCCAAGAGTGCCCCCTTGACTGCATGGTTGGCCTCCGGCGCCGGCACGATGCCCTCGGCACGCGCAAAGGTAATTCCGGCATCGAAACACTCAGTCTGGCTGTATGCAGTCGGTGTAATCTCGCCAAGGTCCACCAGTTGACTGACCAGCGGTGCCATTCCATGGTAGCGCAGGCCGCCGGCATGTGACGCAGGCGGTATAAATGAGGACCCGAGGGTATGCATCTTGACCAGTGGCGTAAGGTTTCCGGTGTCGCCAAAGTCGTAAGCGTATTTCCCCTTGGTGAGGCTAGGACAGTTCGCCGGTTCTACTGCAACCACCCGGGTATCGTGTTCTCCACGGAGTTTGGCTCCGATGAACGGGAAACTGAGGCCCGCGAAATTACTGCCGCCGCCGGTACAGCCGACGACAACATCCGGGTAGTCGTCGGCCAATTCCATTTGGCGCATAGCCTCTTGTCCGACGACGGTCTGATGAAGCAGGACATGATTGAGTACGCTACCGAGGGAGTACTTGGTGTCGTCACGCTGGGCCGCGACTTCTACAGCCTCGCTGATCGCAATACCGAGACTGCCCGTGCAGTCCGGGTTGTCGGCGAGGATTTTTCTGCCGGACTCCGTGAGATTACTCGGGCTTGCGTGGCAGGTCGCACCAAAGGTTTCCATGAAGGCGCGCCGATAAGGTTTCTGGTCGAAACTGACTCGCACCATGAATACCTCGATCTCGAGACCAAAAAGAGACCCCGCCAGCGCAAGTGAAGAGCCCCACTGGCCTGCGCCAGTTTCGGTGGCAATGCGCTTGACGCCTTCTTCTTTACAGAAAAAAGCCTGGGCGATGGCCGTGTTCGGTTTGTGGCTGCCGGTAGGGCTGACGCCCTCATACTTGTAGTAGATCCGCGCTGGTGTATCCAATGCCTTTTCCAGTCGGCGCGCCCGGAAAAGCGGGCTGGGACGCCACTGGCGATAGATGTCGCGCACGGGGTCCGGGATATCGATAGCGCGCTCGCTACTGACTTCCTGCATGATTGATGCCATGGGGAAAAGTGGCGCAAGATCATCAGGACCCACCGGCTGGCCAGTTCCGGGATGCATGACGGGCGCAGGGGGTTCGGGCAAGTCTGCAATGATGTTGTACCAGGTACGCGGTATCTCTTCTTCGTCAAGCAGGAATTTGATCTGATCTGTCATGATGTTTCCTTAAATCTGATGAACGTCTATAGCCCTGTAGTCGAGGTAACGACTCCCGAAGCGCCACTGGTGTCGCCATAAGTCTGTCAACCTTACACCAGGTCGGATATCCCCGGGGAGATTTGCTTTGAGAAGCCGTCGCCGACCTCCCGACAACGGCGGTGCTTCCCGGCCTACCAGCGATACCCCAAGCCAATGGTGAAAGTCTGGTCAAGCTCCTCGACGTCGGCTGGCGCACCGGAGTCATACTCGAGTTTCAACTCGGTATTGAGAGTGATCTTGTGGCGGACCGGCATCCTGATACCAATCTGGGTATTGATGACGATGTCGGTGGTGTCTTCCATATTCCACACCCCGATCTGGTTGAGATAACTGTCGGTATTCGGACCGAGATAGGTGCTGTGCATATCCATGTTCCAACTGAACGCAAAATAATTCTGCTTTTCAAGATCAGTCCGACTCTCTGACACAAAAGCCAGCCCCGGCTCTGTTGAAAGCCTGTACTGGGGCTTGGACTGCCACTGTTTTCCGTAGTAGACGCTCAACATGTGGCGCCGCTTCAGATGGGCAAATTCATCCGCCTCAAAGTAAAGATTGGCACCCGCGTACGTGGTATCGCTCAAAAAGCGGTCAGACTTGGCGCTCACGGTATAGTCATCGGAGGTTGTCGTCTGGTTGGCTTCGTCCAATTCACCACTGGCACGTAGCGTATAACGGACCTCGGATTGCCTCCAGACAGAGTTCAGGTCGAAGTCGATCTCCTGCTTATCAGTATTTCCAGACTGAAGTTCGAAGGCAAAAATCAGCGCGCCCGTCCACTGGTGGCCCTTACCCAGCATCCAGGGTTCCGGGTTGATCGTGTCGATGTCGGCGAGTGCGTACATCATCGTGCCGTCTTGGGTGGTGATGGCCACAGGCTCCCGAGTCATTTTTACCTTGGGCAGACGGATCACTTGCCCATCGGTGAATCTAAAAACCACCACGCGTTGTGAAACAAGTTCCTGAACGTCCTTGACCGCGATCAACAGCGAGCCGGCATGCTCAGACTCAAAATTAATCTGGCCCGAATTTGCGCTCAACAGTTTTCCAAACAGCACGGAGCCATCGCTCAGTTTTAGCGTGTCGGGCAATGTCGAGGTTGGCGTATCGGCTAGAAGCGCTGGACTGAAAAATACCGAAGCGACAAGCACAAGACGGCGTGTAATTGTATTTAAAGAGAAAGGGCTGAACATAAGTTTCCAGGCGAATCCAGTCAGAGGAAGGACTTGCGCGAAATTATAGGGACTAGGGAATACTAATTGAAAGTTAGGTCCCAAGGATTCTGCGGATACCGTTTACCTCTTTGCGGGAGCGCAGCCAGACGAGGTGGCTGTTGCAGCGGCAGTCGGAAGCGCCGAAGCCGGCAAGTGGGATAACCGTATCCTGGTGCGAAACCAGAGTTTGAGCCCAGATATGCTCAAGGTCACGACTTGCACATCGGTACCAGATGTCGGCCAGTGCGCAGTGCGCCACTAGGGTGTCGATATGCCAGTGCTTTGTTTTATCGGTTTGTAGGTGTCGGCGAAGCCGTGCACCAAGGCCGCCTGGGCCAAAGGCCGATCCTGCATAAAGGTACCAACCTCGATACAGTGGCATTAGACCCAGTACCCCGACCGGGATGCATGACCGCCTTAAGCACCGTATCACCAGAATATAGGTGCCCAGCGTTTGCAACGGATCTGACCGGTTGTTGCCTGGGACTTCCAGCGGTTGCGACATCCATTCGGACATCAGCGCAGATTAGGCGACGTAGCCATCGCTCACGAGACGGGTGCTCAGGCCCTAAGCCCCCGGCTGTACGTCAGGAGATAAAGGCTCAGCGCGAAAAAGGAAATGATGAACAAACCAATCATCCCGAAAGACAAAGACAGGCTGACATCACTGATGCCCAGAAAGCCATAACGAAACGCATTCACCATGTACAAGATGGGGTTTGCTTTGGAGACCTGTTGCCAGAAGTCACTAAGCAAGTGGATCGAATAAAAGACGCCGCCAAGGTAAGTCAACGGCAGCAGCACAAAGGTGGGGATCATGGAAACGTCGTCAAAGGTCTTCGCAAAGATGGCGTTCACAAAGCCGCCGAGCGAAAACAGAACCGCCGTCAGGATCATCACGGCGGTCAGGATGCCAAGGTTAAAGACATTAAGATCCGTGAACAGCAGGGAAATTCCGGTCACGATCAGCCCGACCAGCATACCCCGAGCAACACCCCCCGTGATGTAGGCAAGCAGGATGATGCTGTTGGGCGTTGGTGAGACCAGCAATTCTTCAATGGACTTACCCCATTTGGCACCGAAAAAGGAACCCACAACGTTCTGGTAACTGGCGTTGATAACGGCCATCAGGATCAGTCCCGGAACGAGAAAGTCCATGTAGTCAAAACCGTCCATCTGCCCGATCCGTTGACCGATCAGGTTGCCAAAAATCACGAAGTACAGCAGGGTCGAGATCGCCGGGGGGATCAGCGTCTGTTGCCAGATTCGCATAAAGCGCGCGATCTCTTTGAGGACAATGGTCACGTAGGCGATCCATTGTTCGCGCGCGGTCATTTGTCCTCCAACGGGGGTTGCCCCACACGGTTGATAAAGAGCTCTTCCAGCCGGTTGGCTTTGTTTCGCATACTTCGTACCCGAATGTCGTTGGCTGACAGCAGTTCGTAGAAATGGTTGAGGCACTCCTCCTTCTTGATATCGATCTCGAGCGTTGTCGGGTCAATCAGTCTTGCGCTGCCGTCGAGACCGGATGGCACACGCTTGAGTGAGTCCTCAAGATCGAGTACGTAGGTTTCGAGGTGGAGCTGGCGCAGCAGGGCGCGCATAGAGGTGTTCTCCACAAGGGAGCCGCTATCGATAATGCCAATATTTCGGCATAGGTGTTCCGCTTCCTCGAGGTAATGCGTCGTCAGGATGATGGTGGTACCCGCTCGGTTGATCTGTCGGAGGAAGTCCCACATCGATCGCCGGATCTCAATGTCCACCCCGGCGGTTGGCTCATCGAGTATCAGCAGTCGCGGTTCGTGAACCAGGGCACGCGCAATCATCAGCCGGCGCTTCATCCCTCCTGACAGTTGACCCGCCTGTTCATCCCGTTTGTCCCAAAGACCAAGCAGGGTTAGGTATTTCTCGGTTCTGGCCAAAGCCGTTCGTCGATCAATACCGTAATAACCAGCCTGGTTGCGCACAATCTGCAGCGGTGTCTCAAAAATATTGAAATTGAATTCCTGGGGCACCACGCCCAGAAAAGACTTCGCCTGGGGGAAGTCAGTATCGATATCTACGCCGAATACCTCGACCCGCCCCCCTGTCTTGATGACTAAGGAGCCCAGCACGCTGATGACGGTGGATTTGCCGGCGCCGTTGGGGCCGAGCAGGGCGTAGAAATCCCCCGTGGGTACGGCGAGGTCAACCCCCTTGAGTGCCGTTACGCCATTTCGGTAAGTCTTGGTTAATTGGGTGGTTTTAAGAGCGAATTCCACGCGAGGGCCAGAAGAAAGAATACGGCTTTATAGAGTCCATATGGCGCCTAAGGGCCTCGTTTTCAAGAGTGCCAGGGCGTTATTGTCGCAGGACGCACTTCTGGTAGAGATCTTTCAGTCTGTTGTCCGGGTCGTAGCGCGCCTTGAGTGCGCGGTAATGGTCTCCACCGAATTGCTGATCAAATGTTTCCCGACTATAGAAACTTTCGGAATACAGCGATTTGATGCCGCCGAGTTTCGTTACCTCTTCTTCGATGAGCCGGTTGAAATGTCCGCGTGGATAGGTCTGCCGGCTACGGACCCCGTCCCAGAAGCCAAAATTGATATACAGAGTGTCATCGCGCATGGGGAAGAGTGGGTATTCACCCCGACTCCGGTCGTGCTGGGCAGGGCAGATCCAGACGGGCTGGATGCCGATCTCACGCTCAAAAAAATCAATAAACGCCGGTGCGTTTTCTAGTGGGATATCCACATCCTGAATCACTGACTCGCGGTGAATGCCCGTTAAAGCATTCAGCCGACGGGTTAATCCGACCCGCGTGTTCCAGCGCATCAGCTTCTGGTAGGTAATCGAGTTCAGCCGCTTGCGGCCCAGAAAGCGTCGCATCAGTGGGTTCTGGGCATACAGGTTTTTTGAGCACCAGAACCAGTCGGTATCCCAGCGCCAGAGGTAGTCGCGAACCGTCAGGTAATCCTCACTGCGTTCACGAATCGAGCGGTAATAAACCTTGAGATAAGTGTAGTCACTCGTGTAAGGCGCTTCGTCGCAGAACTCACCGAGTACGAGGTAATGTTCACCTGCAGAGAACACGACCCCATCAACAAAGTCATAGGGCCCGCGACATGCAGTTTCGATTCGGGAGAAAAATTCCGTACGGTCTTGAAAGTGCAGATGAGTTAGGCGTACATAGGGCTTCACCGGGATGCCTTCGATCTTAAGGCGCAGGATGTACCCCAGTGAGCCGTAAGAGTTGGCGAGGCCGAAAAAGAGATCGCGGTGTTCATTGTCCGGTGTGCAGCAGACGATGTCGCCATTGCCCAGCAGGACATCCATTTCCAGGACCATTTCGTGCGGTAGACCGAATCGAAACGAGGACGATTCGATGCCGATGCCGCCCACCGCACCGCCAATGGTGATCGATTTTAGCTGAGGCACTACCGCCGGCATCAGGCTATGTGTCAGCGCGGCATCGGCCAGCGCTTCATAAGTTACCATCCCCTCGGTTTCGATCACGCGGGTTTGGGGATCGACTGAAAGCACGTGTTGGAAGTCACTCACATCAAGCGGACTGCCTTGGCCCTGTCGATCGCGAAACAGGTTGGATGTGGTTTTGCCGAGGCGAATTTCACCCCCGCGCTGAAGGCGCAGGCTCTGGGCAAGGCGGCCCCGACGTTCCTGGTAACTCATGCTGGGTGGTAGCGTCAGAAGCCGACGGTTTGGCTGTCTTTGCGGGGGTCTGAGCCTCCTGTATAGCCATGATCGGTCCGCATGATGACCTGACCGCTGCCGAAAAGCCCCGGCGTGTCGTGGGGGGCGATCTGGTGTCCCCGTCGTGCCAGTTCCTCGGTGAGATGGCCCAAGCCGCCTTCCAGCGTGAGGGAAAAGTCTTCGTGCACATGCCACCGCGGTGCGTCCAAGGCTTGCTGGGGTGAGCAGCCGTCATGGAGTATGGCGTTTAGCACCTGTACCTGACCTTGGGGCTGGTGGTGCCCCCCCATCACACCAAAGGCCATGAAGGGGTCTTGCCCACGGGTCGCAAAGGCGGGGATGATGGTGTGATATGGCCGTTTTCGGCCAGCGACCTGGTTGGGGTGCCCGGCCTGTGTCACGAAACCCTTGCCCCGGTTCTGCATCGAGATACCCGTGTTGGGGACGACCATACCGGCACCAAAATTTCCGTAATGCGACTGGATCATCGACACCATCATTCCGTTGGCATCCGCTGTCGCGAGGTAGACCGTGCCCTTGTCCGGCTCGATTTCAATATTCGGCGTGCTGGCTCTGTCGAGACTGATGTCACTGGCGCAGCGGGCCAGTAACGCCTCATCCAAGAGGCAGTCGGTTGACACCGTCATGGCATCAAGATCGGCAACATGGCGGTGCGCTAGGAAGAAGCCTGCTTTGATGGCTTCGATCTGCAGGTGTACCCGGTCAGCCGACAGCGCTTCATGGCGTTCAATCTCGAGATGGCGCAGGATACCGAGTGCGATCAGCGTGACGATGCCCTGGCCGCTTGGCGGGATCTCATGCACAGTCAGTCCCGCGTAATCCAGCGTCACGCAGTCCGTCCAGAAGCCTTCGTGGCTTGCCAGATCATCGGGCGTCATCACGCCGTTGTGCCGGGCGCAGTCTGCTGCGATCTTCTGCGCCAGATCACCCCGGTAAAAGCTTTCTCCTTGCGAGGCACAGATCTCCTCGAGCGTGTCCGCCATTGCCGGGCAGCGGAAGAGTTCGCCTTCTCTTGGCGCTCGCCCGTCGATGGTAAAGGTATCGTAGAAGCCCTCGTTCTGAACAAACTTCCCGACGATGCGACCCCAGGCTTGGGCTACCACCGGGGAGACAAGGTAGCCGTCACGCGCGTAGCTGATGGCGCTGCTGAAAAGGTGATCAAAGGTCAGGGAGCCGAAACGTTTCCAGAGCTGTACCCAGGTGTCGACGGCACCGGGGACGGTAACGCTGTCCCAGCCATGCTCGGGAACACCGTCGCGGCCGGCAAAGTATTCGGGCGTCCAGCCCGCGGGAGAGCGGCCGCACCCGTTAAAGCCGTGCAGACCCGAGTCATCGGCGATGATTGCGAAGGCGTCGCCGCCGATGCTGTTCATGGTGGGCTCAACGACTGTCAGGCAGATGGCGGTCGCAACAGCGGCATCAACGGCATTGCCCCCGCGGCGCAGCATCTCAAGGCCTGCCTGAGCCGCCAGGGGTTGTGACGTGCTCACCATCTGGCCAGCATGCACTGCGGACCGGCGGGACGGATGGCGATGGTCTCGATCGACTTGTTCAAACATGTCTGGGTTTAATCGGAATTTTTAATAGGGACACAAGCAGTTCAGGGATCGATATTACCGTGGCCGGCGTTGGTGATACCGCTCAACAGGCAGTCTAGCACCGGTTTTCCCGGACCCGGCCGCGCCCGATCAGGAAGTTTTCTTGCATACGCTTTCGAGATAATCCAACAGCGCCTCAAAGTGACCTTTTTCCTTGGCCATGTCTGTCCGAAGGCGCTCACTGCAGTGTGCATCCAGCGGCATATTGAGCGCCTCCCAATGGTAATGCACCGGTTTCTGTGGCTCGATATCACCGATCAGCATCCGGGCCGTTCTATGGGTAAGATCGTCAAACCAGTCGATGCTTCCCTGGCTTTTGACAATGTCTAGATGGGCCAGACCCTCCCCTGCGATATAGGTATACAGACCCTGATCATCGCGTTCGAGGCTGTTGTGAATATGACCGTTGAGCACAGTGCGCGCACCGATGTGCAGCAGTTGCTCGCGCAACCACTCTCCCTCGCCAAAGTTCTCGATGCTGTGATCAGAGGGTTGTTCTTCAATAGGACGCAGGTCTGTGATCGGCCGGTGACTAAAGATCACGTAGTCACGAATACCGGAGTTATCCTCTAGCGGCGGCAGCTGTCGCAATAGCGCACCGCGCATGCCGCCGGACCAGGGGATCATGTCGGCCGCGGTATCGAGATTCACAAACTGTATCCCACCAAGGCGGAACGTCGAGTTGCGTGGCCCGACGCCGCGCTCAAACCAGTGCAGTAGGTTCTGATCGAAACCCCGGACAATGTCATGATTGCCATATGCCGCATACACTGGCACGGGACTGCGTGAGAGGTTCCGGAGGACATTGATATCGTCGCCCGGCTGGTAATAGAGATCACCCAGCAGCAGAAGAAACTGAGCCCCCAGTTGATGAGCCTGGCGCAGCGTCCACTCGAGTTCACGGCCCCCACCAGTATCCCCGATTGCGGCAAACCGGTAACTTTCGGCAAACGGCACCTGCCAGTGCAGCCTGAGTTCTTTTCCTGGCTCTGTGTCACCGAGCACCGTCCGCTTCAGGCCATCAATGGATTCTTCCCGAATCTGCCCACCGCCTTCGCTGCTCAGTATTGCCTGGGGGTGAATGTTATCGACGGTTACCTGGAACACACCCTGCATTTTCAACGTCGGCTCGGGCGCAAACGCCCGCCATGAAAGGAATGGTCCTTCCACCCCCGTATAAAAGGCGCCATCAGCCGAAACTGTAAAATAATCTTCAGGGTGCCGAGCCTCATGTTTTACATGACGGGGCTCTGCCATCAGTGGCATCCGGAGGCCTCGCATCGCAAGAGCATTGATGCCCACGCCAGCCCCCACCAGTGTGAGTGCGCCCAGAAACTGACGGCGGGAAGACGGCTTACTCATGAATCTTTGTCTGACACTATCACTGTGTACGGGGGAGCTATGGCCTGATCACGAGTCAGGCATCTGACCGACCGGACTGTCGACAAAAGCCGGCAGGCGCTCGATTTAACTGCTTAACTCTAAGTTGGATTTTAGCACCCGATGGGATGCCGGCCTGTGAACCGCTGCGTCACTGAAACGGTCTAATCCGCTTCAGAATCCCGAATCAGTTTGGTCAGGGCATCGGGATCGAAGATCGTCAAACACTGGCGCGTAGCTTCAATGAGGCCGCCTTGCTTCAATTGGTTGAGCGTACGTGTGACGCTTTCCCGTGTCGTGTTGGTTCGACTCGCGAGATCGGCATGGGTCGGGGGCGATGTGATCTCAACTGCGCCGTTCTGTGCAGGATGCATGCTCGCCAGCCGCAGCAGTTCGGCGTGAATCCGGTTGCTGGTATTGAGCGTACTGAACTCGAACACCTTTTCATCAGCTCGGCGTAGACGACCCGTCAATTCGACCATCAATGCCCGCATTACCTTGGGATGCGAGTCGAGAAACTCATTGAAGACGCGTGCCGGTAGCGCCGCCAACAGGCTTTCCTCGAGTGTGACGACAAAACTGGAGCGCGGTTCGCCATCAAGCGCAGAGAGTTCACCAAAGACGTCGCCTTGGACGAGTTCTGCAAAGGTGATCTCTTTGCCCGCATCCGAAAAGGTTTTCGCACTGACCCGGCCACTGCAGATGAAATACACCTCGTCGCAGGGTGCATTCTGGGCGAGCACTTCGCTTGCTGCTTCATGGCGCGACCAACTGCAGTTTTCAGCGAGTACGGCCAGTTCCTCTTCGGTTAGAGGCGAGAAGATTCGAACCTGTCCGAGGGCGGTGACACTGACTTTGGCTGTTGGTTGTTTTGCCATATTGAAACTCCGTGGCGCACCTGCTGCTTACCTTAACCGATTAAGGCACTTGGGGCGATAGACGCCCTGCGCGCCCGGGTCTGGACCCCGGTTTGTCCGCAAAGCCGCTATGATCCGGTCACATGGAGGCGCAATTACCCTGTCGGATTGTCTGCTTGACTGAGGAAACGACCGAGACGCTTTACCGTATCGGTGAGGCCGATCGGATCGTGGGGATTTCGGGTTTCACGGTCAGGCCGCCACAGGCCCGTAAGGAAAAACCCCGCGTCAGCGCCTTCACCAGTGCACGCATCGGTCGGATTCTTGCGTTGTCGCCAGATCTGGTTCTCGGCTTTTCAGACCTACAGGCCGACATCGCCCAGGAGCTGATCCGTGCCGGAGTCAGTGTAATGGTGTTCAATCATCGCTCGGTCAGCGGTATCCTGGACATGATGAAGACCTTGGGTGCAATGGTGGGGGCCAGCGAATCGGCCGAGGTTCTGATTGATGAATGTCGAGCGAATCTGGAGTACGCCCGGACCCGGGCAGGTACACCGCGTCCCCGGGTGTATTTTGAAGAGTGGGATACCCCTCAGATCTCGGCGATCCGCTGGGTCTCAGAACTGATTGAAGCGGCAGGCGGGGACGACATTTTTCCGGAACTTGCACAGTGTCCGGATGGTAAGAGCCGGATTATCGCGGATCCCCAGGAGGTGGTGCGTCGACGCCCCGACATTATTATTGGATCCTGGTGCGGCAAGAAGTTTCGGCCAGAGAAGGTCGCCGCCCGGCCTGGTTGGTCGGCGACACCCGCGGTAAAAAATAACGCGCTCTACGAAATCAAGTCAGCCGAAATTCTCCAGCCCGGCCCCGCGGCGCTTAGTGACGGTCTTTCACGGCTATGCACCATTATTGATGCTTGGCACGCGGCGCATGACCGGCCTGTGCATGAGTCCGGGCAGGACATCACTGGCTGAACGCCGAGTCGTTCCAGACTTCAAAATCCATCGCGGCCTTGATCAACGAACGCGTATAGTCGTTCTCGGGAGCCGTGAAGACCTGGTCTGCCGCCCCGTGTTCAACTACCCGACCGGAACGCATGACGATAATCTCGTCGGCCAGGGCGCGCACCACACGCAGGTCATGGCTGATGAAGAGATAACTCAGCCCATGTGTTTCCTGCAGACGTAACAGCAGGTCAATCATCTGTGATTGCACCGCCCGATCCAGGGCTGAGGTCGGCTCATCCAATACGATCAGCGCGGGTTTCAGGATCAGCGCCCGGGCGAGGGCGATCCGCTGGCGCTGGCCGCCGGAGAACTCGTGCGGGTAGCGCAGCCGCACATCAGGTTCAAGCCCGACCTCCCCGAGGGTATCGACGACCAGCGATTCTTGTTCTTGCCCCTCAGAAATTCCGTGTGCTGCCAGCCCCTCGGCAATGATGTCGCCGACACTCATTCGCGGGCTGAGGCTGCCATAAGGATCCTGGAAAACAATCTGCATTTGGCGGCGCAGGTCCTTGAGGGCGTTACGACGCAGGCCGTCGATGCGCTGGTCTTTAAACGAGATCGCCCCGCGACTTCTCGTGAGCCGCAACAGCGCCAACGCCAGCGTGGTTTTGCCCGAGCCACTCTCGCCCACCACACCCACTGTACGACCGGGGTGCAGTGTCAGACTGACCCCATCCACGGCTTTGACATGATCGACAGTCCGCCGGAGGATGCCCCGGCGAACGCTGAACCAGACCCCGACTTGATGGGCTTCAAGGAGCGGCTTGCCCGTGGCCTCGGTGACGGTATGTCGGGCTTTGGGTTCAGCCTCGATGAGTGTCCGGGTATATTCCTCCGAGGGCGCTTCAAAAATTCGGGTCGTGGCTCCCGATTCCACAATCCTTCCGTTCTGCATGACGTAAACCCGGTCTGCGGTTTTTCGTACGACGCCCAGATCATGAGTGATGAGCAGCAGGGCCATGTCGAGATCTCGGCAAATCTCATCGAGTAATGCCAGAATCTGCGCCTGTGTGGTGACGTCGACAGCCGTTGTCGGTTCATCGGCAATCAGCAGACGGGGCTCGTTGGCAAGTGCCATGGCGATCATGACACGTTGACGTTGGCCGCCCGAAAGCTGGTGCGGCCAGGAGTTCAGTTGGCGCTCGGGGTCGCGGATGCGCACCTGTTGCAGCAGTTGCAGCGCTCGCCGTCGGGCATCGCGTTCCTTCATTTTTTTGTGCAGGATCAGCGTCTCACAAATCTGTTTTTCAATGGTGTGCAGGGGATTCAAAGACACCATCGGTTCCTGGAAAATCATCCCAATACGATCGCCGCGTATGCGCCGCAGCATGCTCTCGCCCGCCCCCAGAAGTTGCTCGCCCTCGAAACTGATGCTGCCGCCTGGGTGACTGGCTCGGGGATAGGGCAATAGTCCCAATATCGATGCCGCAGTTACTGATTTGCCCGACCCGGATTCACCCACGAGAGCGATGCGTTCGCCAGGTTCAATGTACAACGAGACATCCTGAACGGCATCAATGTAACCGGTGGGCATGGCGAAGCGGACCGACAGGTTGCGAATTTCCAGCAGTGCTTTTGACGGTCGGCGGCTGTCCATTATGAATCCAGCGTTTTACGAGGGTCGAAGGCGTCGCGAACCGCTTCGCCGACAAAAATCAGCAGGCTCAACATGAGGCCGATGACGAAAAAGCCGGTGAAGCCAAGCCACGGGGCTTGCAGGTTGGCCTTGCCCTGTGCCAGCAGTTCGCCTAGTGATGCAGACCCCGGCGGTAAGCCGATTCCCAGAAAATCCAGGGAGGTCAGCACAGTAACGGAGCCTGCCAGAGTGAAAGGCATAAAGGTGATGGTTGCCACCATTGCGTTGGGTAGCAGGTGGCGGAACATGATCACCGTGTTGCTCACCCCCAGTGCCTGAGCGGCCCGAACATACTCGAAGTTGCGCGCGCGAAGAAATTCCGCACGCACCACACCCACAAAGCCTATCCAGGAAAAGAGCAGCAGCAGACCTAGCAGCCACCAGAAGTTGGGTTCAACCACACTCGCCAGGATGATCAGCAGGTATAACGTTGGCAACCCCGACCAGACTTCGATAAAGCGTTGGGCCAGAAGATCCGTCCAGCCACCGAAATAACCTTGCGCCGCTCCGGCAGCGACGCCAATCACCGCGCTAATGATGGTTAAGGTAAAGCCGAACAGTACTGAAATCCGAAAGCCGTAGATCGCCCGGGCCAATACATCACGGGCCTGATCGTCGGTGCCGAGCCAGTGCTGGCGGTCGGGCGGCGCAGGCGCCGGGACGGGAAGGTCCCAGGCGACCGTCTGGTGGTGATAACGGATCGGCGGCCACAGCATCCAGCCTTCAGCATCAATGAGTTCTGCTAGGAAGGGGTCACGGTAATCCGCCTCGGTCAGAAAGTCGCCGCCAAACATGGTTTCAGGGTAGGCCTTGAAAATTGGCATATAGACCTCGCCGCGGTACACCACGACAAAGGGTTTGTCGTTGGCGACAAATTCGGCAAAGAGTGACACGGTAAAAAGGATCAGAAAAACCCACATCGACCACCAGCCGCGCCGGTTTGCCCGGAAGTTGTGTAGCCGCCGTCGGGTCAGGGGGCTGAGTCCTTGGCCGCCCATCTAGGTCTCCCTACTTTCAAAATCGATCCGCGGATCGACGAGGGTGTAGGTGAGATCTCCCAGCAGGCTCATCACGAGGCCCAGCAGTGAGAAGAAAAACAGCGTACCAAACATCACGGGATAATCCCGGGCAAAGGCCGCTTCGAAGCCGAGCAGGCCAAGCCCGTCCAGAGAAAAAATGATTTCAATGAGCAGTGAGCCGGTGAAGAGAATGCCGATGAAGGCGCTAGGAAATCCGGCAATGACGATCAGCATCGCATTGCGAAAAACATGGCCATACACCACCCGGCGTTCGCTTAAGCCCTTCGCTCGAGCGGTCAGTACATATTGCTGGTTGATCTGGTCAAGAAAGGAGTTCTTGGTCAGCATCGTTAGTGTGGCAAAGCCGCCGATCGTCATCGCCAGCACCGGCAGGGTGATATGCCAGAAGTAATCCAGGATGCGCGACGGCCAGGACAGCGTTTCCCAGTTCTCTGAAGTCAGCCCGGCAAGGGGAAACCAGTCGAGGTAACTGCCTCCAGCAAAGGTCACCAGCAGGAAGACGGCAAAGAGAAAACTCGGGATGGCAGCACCGATCACCACCAGTACACTCGTCCAGACATCGAAACGGCTGCCGTCGCGGACTGCCTTGGCGATACCGAGGGGAATCGATATGAGGTACACCAGCAGCGTTGTCCAGATGCCGAGCGAGATGGATACTGGCATCTTGTCCAGCACCAGGTCCACCACCGAGCGGTCGCGATAAAAGCTTTCACCAAAGTCGAGCATCAGGTATTGCTTCATCATGGTGATGAAGCGCACATGCAGGGGTTTGTCGAAGCCAAAGCGCGCCTCGAGTTCGGCGATGAAATCCGGATCAAGCCCCTGAGCGCCGCGGTACTTCCCGCTGAAGGAATCGCTGCCGCCCGTGTTCGAAAGAGTTTCGGTTGTGCCGGTGCGCGTAACCCGTTCGGTGATGTCTACACCAACCCCGGTGAGTTGGGAGATGATCTGCTCAACCGGGCCGCCGGGCGCGACCTGGATAATCAAAAAGTTGATCACCATGATCGCGAACAGGGTAGGGATAATCAGTAACAGTCTGCGGACGATGTAGGCAGTCATGATCGTACTAAAGCAGGGCTTACTGGCGGTTCTTTTCCAGCGCGGCAGCGCGCTCGTTATCAAACCACCAGCGGTCGGTCATGACACCGGTGCGCACCGGTGTCTCAGGGATGCCGAATTTATCCCAGTAAAGTACCCGCTCGGCCCGGATATGCCAGTGGGGAAC
>JABJIU010000142.1 GCA_018661145.1 Pseudomonadota bacterium
CCGCCGCCATTGAGCAACTGCAGTCGTGGGGCGACCGGCTGGGGATCCCGGTGATCGCGCAGGCTCATGGGGCAGACGCGGCAGCAGTCGCGCATGATGCGTTCGCTACGGCCAGGAGTCGAGGGGTTGACATACTCATTATTGATTCTGCTGGACGCCAACACGTGAACGTGGATCTGATGGCGCAACTTGGCAAGATTCGTCGAGTGCTTACAAAGGCGGATTCCCGAGCCCCGCATGAGACAATTCTGGTGGTCGATGGTGGGACCGGGCAGAACGCACTATCACAGGCTGCGGCCTTTGAGAAAGAGGTTGGTCTGACGGGCATCTGTGTCACCAAGTTGGACGGCACCGCCCGTGGCGGTGTGGTCGTTGCCCTCGCCAAGCAGTCGCCGGTCTCCATTCCATTTCTTGGAGTCGGAGAGGGCATCGGCGACCTTCGACCTTTCCAGTCGGAGGATTTCGCAAGAGCCCTGGTAGGCGGTTCAAGTTCCTAGTGATTTCTGTGCGGTAAACGTCAATTTATCCTCAGCTTTCTGTCATGAAAACAATATAAAACATTGAAAAATATAAGTTAGTATATTATTTAGATCAAATTGTATTATTAGCACTCAGATCAATAGAGTGCTAAAATAACCCCCGTTTAAGAAATCACGCGAGACACTATGAGCGAATCATTGCCTGTTGTGACAGATCTTGGTCCGAGTCAGGGCCTGGCCCAGTATCTCAACGAGATCAAATCAGCCCCAATCCTGAGCGCAGAAGAAGAGAAAGCGCTTGCCCGGCGTTATCACTCCGATGATGATCTTGATGCCGCCCGGCAACTGGTGTTTGCACACCTGCGCTATGTGGTATCCATTGCCAGGGGTTTTACCGGTTATGGCCTACCGCTTGCGGATCTCATTCAGGAAGGCAGTGTCGGACTAATGAAAGCCGTCAAGCGGTTTGATCACGAAAGAGACGTACGTCTAGTCTCCTTTGCCGTCCACTGGATCAAGGCTGAGATTTACGATTACGTCGTACGCAACTGGAAAATGGTCAAGGTAGCGACAACCAAGGCGCAGCGGAAGTTGTTTTTTAATCTGCGAAAAAACCGGGCGCGCCTGGGCGTGATGAAAGAAGCTGAAGTGCAGACAATGGCGGCCGCGCTAGATGTCAAGCCGGAAACGGTCCGGGAGATGGAGATCCGGATGAACGGCGCAGATCTCGCTTTTGAGCCGGAAACCGAAGATGATGACGCGCCTCGCTCCCTCGCGCCTGCCGAAGCCATCGGAGATTCGTCACTCGATCCCGGACGATTGGTTTCGGAGGCGGATGAGGAGCGTCATCGGCAAGTCCAGTTGGGTACAGCGCTGTCCAGTCTGGATGATCGGAGCCGGGAGATTATCCAGGCTCGCTGGCTGATGGAAGAGGGCAAGAAGCAGACGCTGGGAAATCTGGCTGAAAAGTATGGGGTTTCCGCGGAGCGGATACGGCAGATTGAAAAACGCGCGATGGAGCAGATGCGCGTTGCCGCAACGGCATAACGATCGGAACCCAGTCAACCCATCAGCAGTTCGATCAACGCCTTTTGGGCGTGTAAACGGTTCTCAGCCTCATCCCAGATCACACTCTGGGGGCCTTCGAGTACCTCAGCACTGACTTCCTGGCCACGGTAAGCGGGAAGGCAGTGCATGAATAGGGCCTCTTGGGAGGCTATGGCCATCAGATTTTCATTGACTTGAAAGTCAGTCAGCGCAGCGAGTCTTTGCGCCTTTTCTTCCTCCTGACCCATGCCCGCCCATGTGTCGGTAATAACGAGATCCGCGCCGGCGACTGCCTCCCGCGGGCTGGTGGTGACACTGCAGTGCCCACCGGCTGCTGAAATGAGATCTGGATGGGGGTGATACCCTTCGGGCGCGCCCACACGAAGCTCAAAGCCCATCATGGCTGCTGCATCGACCCAGGACTGGCACACATTGCTGCTGCCATCTCCGACGAAGGCAACGCAGGCGCCCTGGATATTGCCTCGATGTTCAAAAAATGTCTGCAGGTCGGCCAGTAATTGGCAGGGATGGAAATCCTGAGACAGGGCATTGATCACCGGTACGGCGGAGTGCTCTGCCATCGCGCAGACGCGGTTGTGCTCGCCCGTGCGCATCACAATGAGATCCGCCATGCTTGAGACAATGCGGGCGGTATCGCTGACGGATTCGCCGCGACTCATCTGACTGTCGCCGGGTGACAAGAAGACCGATGAGCCGCCCAGGTGGGCGCACGCGACTTCGAAGGAGATCCGGGTCCGGGTCGAAGACTTTTCGAAGATCAGCACCATGGTGCGTAAGCGCATAAGATCCGCGGTTTGCGGCCCCGTCGGATCCTTTTTCAGCGCGATAGCGCGGTGGATGAGTGCGACAAGCTCTGAAGGAGAAAGATCTTTGAGTGTCAGGAAGTGACGTGTCATAGCATCGGCCGCCTAAGCCAGAAGGCTCACCAAAAAACAAAACGCCCGGTAAAGGGCGTTGGAGAACAAAGTTTACCGTTGACGGGCCTCGTGGGCAACCGAGTCCTTATGGGTCACTGATATAATCTGCCTGCTTCGACAGTCTTTTTTTGGGCCTGTCACCCACTCCTCGCCAGTTATCGGAACATATCGTGAAGACAATTAAAAAGGCGGTACTTGCCTATTCTGGGGGCCTGGATACCTCGATCATCCTGAAGTGGCTTCAGGATGAGTACGGTTGTGAGGTGGTCACTTTTACCGCCGATATCGGTCAGGGGGAAGAGGTTGAACCTGCCCGAAAAAAGGCGAAGGCGCTGGGCGTCAAGGAAATCTTTATTGAAGATCTTCGCGAGGAATTCGTCCGCGACTACGTGTTTCCGATGTTTCGCGCGAATACCTTATATGAGGGTGAATATCTTCTGGGGACGTCAATCGCACGCCCGCTGATTGCGAAACATCTAGTCCGCATTGCTGAGGAGACGGGCGCCGACGCTATTGCGCACGGTGCAACTGGCAAGGGCAATGATCAAGTCCGGTTTGAACTGAACGCCTACGCCCTTAACTCGAATATCCAGATTATTGCCCCGTGGCGCGAATGGGATCTCAACTCGAGAGAAAGACTGGTGGCCTATGCCAAAGACCATGGCATCCCGGTGGAGACGCGCAAGGACGGCGGAGCAGATTACTCTATGGACGCGAACATGCTGCATATCTCCTATGAGGGTGGAGAACTAGAAGATCCTTGGGTTGCACCCGATGAGTCGATGTGGCGGTGGACCGCGTCACCGCGGGAGGCCCCGGATGTGCCCGAATCCATCGAGCTGACTTTTGCAGGTGGTGACCCGGTTGCCATCGACGGCAAGCGTCTGAGTCCTGCGCTGATGTTGGAGGCTCTGAATCGTTTGGGCGCAGGTCACGGTATCGGGCGGATCGACCTCGTGGAGAATCGTTATGTGGGTATGAAAAACCGCGGTTGCTACGAGACGCCGGGAGGCACTATCTTGCTGAAGGCGCACCGGGCCATTGAGTCGATAACGCTCGACCGCGAAGTCGCACACCTTAAGGATGAACTGATGCCCCGCTATGCCTCCCTCATATATAACGGCTACTGGTTCGCACCGGAACGGCAGATCCTCCAGCGGATGATTGATGATTCACAACAGGCTGTGAACGGCGTTGTCCGCCTGCAGTTGTACAAGGGCAGCGTGATGATTGCGGGTCGGTCATCATCAACGGATTCACTGTTTGACGAGAGCGTGGTAACGTTTGAGGATGATCATGGCGCCTACGATCAGGCCGACGCCGAAGGCTTCATCAAACTGAATGCACTCCGATTGAGAATTGCTGGCCGCAAGGGTCGAACGCAGGGCTAATACCGCTTTGGTATCAGGTACTGGCGTTTACGCTGGCGACTGCCCAATCCTTTGAACAATAGATCTTCACAGTCTCCTCCGCTTAAGTGGTCTTTTTTTGCCCCGCGTCATTGGGGAACTTGGGTGCTCGCTGCGATTATCGCTTTGTGCACCCTGCTGCCGCGCGCATGGGCGATGGCCTTGGGGCATCAGATCGGAGGCCTGTTTTTCCGCATCAACCAAAAACGTGTTGATATCGCTCGCGTCAATCTGCAGTGGTGTTTTCCGGAACTGACGGAGGCGGATCGAGAAAAACTACTGCGTCTTCATCTGACGCGATACGGCCAGGCCATTCTCGATATGGGGCTAGTCTGGTGGGCATCACGAAGTCGGATCGATCGGTTGTGCACGGTGAGTGGCGAATATGAACTTGAGGCCCTGCGGCGCTCGGGAGAGAAGGTGCTCTTGGTTATTCCACATGTCCTTGGCATTGATATGACCGGCGCTGCGCTGGCGCAACTGGCACCCGGGACATCGATGATGAAGACACCGTCAAATCCCTTGCTGCATCGTTGGCTCTGGCGGGGTCGAACCCGCTTTGGCGCAAGAATCTTTACCCGTGACCAGGGATTGCGGCCGCTGGTCAAGGCAATACGGGCGGGTCACGTCGGCTACCTGATGCCTGATGAGGATCTTGGCGACGCGGCCAGTGTGTTTGCCCCGTTTTTCGGCATCCCGACGGCCACCTTACCTGTGGTGGGGCGTATTGCCAGGATGACCGGCGCCAAGGTGATTCCCGTATTTTGTGAACTTGATGACCGCGGTCGATATCACGTGAAGCTCGGGAAGTCATTGTCGGGGTTTCCAAGTGGTGATCTGCAGGTGGATGCGACTACCGTGAATGCCGCCTTTGAGGCATCCATCCGCACAGCCCCGGAACAATACCTTTGGACCCTTAAGTGGTTTCGCACAAGGCCCAGAGGGGAGACATCACCCTATGCAACCTAAGCGAGCGCGGTTATCGCCTACAGCAGTGGGGCCTGCGCCGGGCGAATCATGAATATTCTGCTGATCAAGCAGACCTCACTTGGAGACGTGGTGCATGCGACCGCGCCAATTCGATCTGTCAGGATGGCCCATCCTGATGCGCTTATTACGGTCCTGACCTCAACGACTGCAAGTGAAATCCTGCGCAACAATTCGGACATTGATCATTTATTGACCTTCGACCGATACCGTGTGAAATCGGATTGGTGGCGGCGGCCGTTGTGGACCCTGGGTCACTTTGCCAGGACATTTTCGGCGGTGCGGGCACCATACTTTGATCTGGTAATTGATCTGCAGGGTAGCTGGAAGACCGTTATCTTTCTGTGGGCTGCGCGCACTACTCGGCGCTATGCCAAGGGCCGGTGGTGGTTTGCGGAGTGTTTCCACCAGCCGATGGCGCATGCAATAGATGAAATGGCCGGAGTGCTGGAGTTGGCCGGGATCAAGTCGTGTCAGTCTGTGCCGATACTGAGGGTCGACCGTCACTCTGCGGAAACCGTCTCCCGTGTCCTCAAGAAATTAACGAATCCAGAAAGACCGATTGCGCTTTTGTGCCCCTTTACCCGGTGGCCGACAAAAAACTGGCCGATCTCTAAATTTTCCGCTCTGGCTGAGCAGTTGGCAGAAGAATTCCAGGTTGTCTTTACCGGCAGCCCTAACGATCGCCCCCAAATCGAAGAGGCAATCGCAGAAACTCCCCCAGTGTCTGCGGTAAATCTGGCGGGGCGCCTCTCTTTGCCGGAGTTCTTTGCGCTGGCAGCGCGATCAGAGGTTGTCGTGACAGGCGATAGTTTGCCGATGCATGTTGCCTCGGCGTTTGATCGGCCACTGGTTTCGCTCTTTGGGCCAACCAACGAGTTTCTGGTGGGGCCGAGAAACGATGCGGCCAAGATAGTGCGCGCAGCCGTTGACTGCCAACGGTGTTACCGCAGGCTCCGATGTCCTCGTGCCTGTATTCGTAAGATCACGGTTGACGAAGTCCGCACAGCGGTTGGGAGTGTTCTCGAGAAGTGAGGCATGTGGCACAGCTCAACTGCGCCAGAAAGCCGGACTAAACAACACCAGCAGTGTGAAGATTTCCAGTCTGCCGAGCAACATAGTGGCTGTGAGGATCCACTTGGCCTGGGGTTCAAGACCGGCGTAGTTTTGCGCAACGGCGCCAAGGCCCGGGCCAAGATTATTTAGGCAGGCCGTGACTGCCGAGAATGCGGTGACGAGGTCCGCTCCTGTGGCACTCATCGCGATGGATAACCCCACGTAACTGAGAATATAGAGGGCAAAAAATCCCCAGACGGCATTGATAACGTGATCGGGAACCGGTTTGTTCCCAAGCTTCACGGTAAAGATGGCGTTGGGATGGATGAGTTGATTGATCTCGCGCCGACCCTGTTTGTAAAGGAGCACTAGCCGAATCACTTTCATCCCGCCGGCGGTGGATCCGGCACAGCCGCCGACGGCGCTCATAATGATCAGCATCACCGGGAGAAATGAAGGCCACCAGTGGAAGCCGGTCGTGGTAAATCCCGTAGTCGTCCCCATCGACACTACCTGAAAGATCCCCTGAATCAGGGTTTCGCCGGTACCGGCATACACACCCCACAGGAACAGCGTGGTGAGGGTGACCAGAATCACCACCGACACAAAGCCGACAAAGGCGCGCACCTCGGGGTCTCGTAGATAGGCCTTCGGAGAGCGCCCTCGAACGACCGTAAAGTGCAACGCGAAATTCACCGCAGAGATCAGCATGAAGCAGATGGCGATGATCGCAACGGCGGGGCTGTCAAAAAATCCGAGACTGCTATCGTGAGTTGAAAATCCGCCGATGGCGACTGTCGAAAAAGCGTGGGCGACGGCATCAAAAAAACTCATCCCCGCGGCCCAGTAGGCGACCGCGCAACTCACGGTCAGGCCCAGATAGATGTACCAGAGCGCCTTGGCTGTTTCGGTAATTCGGGGCGTCAGTTTGGCATCCTTCATCGGGCCTGGCGTCTCAGCACGGTAGAGTTGCATACCTCCGACGCCGAGCATTGGCATGACGGCTACCGCGAGGACAATGATGCCCATGCCGCCCAGCCACTGAAGTTGCTGGCGGTAGTAAAGAATGGACGGCGGTAGCGTGTCGAGACCCGTGAGTACGGTTGCCCCAGTTGTTGTCAGACCAGACATGGACTCAAACAAGGCATCGGTCATGCTGATGTCGAGATCGGCTGACAGCAGCAGCG
>JABJIU010000136.1 GCA_018661145.1 Pseudomonadota bacterium
CGAATACCGCGACTGCCGTTTATGATTCCGCTGGTGGGAAAATCGGGCCCAGGTAAAATGCTGAGCAATTGCTCGAACTTAACTTCCGGGTCATCGATCACCGCGAGACAGGCGTTGATGGTCTCGGTGAGATTATGGGGCGGAATATTGGTCGCCATTCCGACCGCAATCCCCGTAGAACCGTTCACCAGGAGATTTGGGAAGCGAGCTGGCAGTACGGCAGGTTGCTGCTCAGTTTCGTCGTAATTCGGGACGAAGTCGACGGTTTCACGGTCGAGATCATTGAGTAGTTCGTGGGCGATCCGATCCAAGCGAATTTCGGTGTACCGCATCGCGGCAGGTGCGTCCCCGCCCACCGAACCAAAGTTACCCTGGCCGTCAACCAAGGGGTAACGCAGAGAAAACGGCTGCGCCAGTCGAACGATCGCATCATACACGGCAGTATCCCCGTGCGGATGATACTTACCAATCACATCGCCAACGACACGGGCCGATTTTTTATAGGCCTTATTCCAGTCGTTACCCAACACCGACATGGCATAGAGAACCCGTCTATGTACGGGTTTTAACCCATCTCGGGCATCAGGAAGTGCGCGACCGACGATGACGCTCATTGCGTAATCGAGGTACGACTGGCGCATCTCCTGTTCAAGATTGGCGGGGAACGTTTCTTTAGCTATCTCATCCATAACGATTCCGCTACCCGATCAGGAGCGGGTCAAAGGCAAAATTGAAGAGGTCGCGCGCCGCTGATTTGCGGTCGCGAAAACAGATTTCTCAAGAGTTAAATTTTACCACGATCGGGGGGAGCTCCGCACCGTCTTGGCTCTTAATAATCCCTTGTTTCCGAGCCTTTCTGAGTCCCCAGTACAAGCTTAGGAAAGGTTGAGATGAACGAGCGATGAAGCTATAAAATCGATCATCTCCCCGATCCACGGGGTAATCGCGATAAGCAGGATCGTGTTGACTGTTAACACCCAGATAGTGGCGCGACGGTATCCCTGGGCTGCGATTTTGAGGGTGCCGGCTTCCGGAGGATCGAAATACATGAGTTTGACCACCCGCAAGTAATAAAACGCGCCCACCACTGCAAGAATCGCTGCGACTACCACGACCTCAATGAACCCTGCACCAAGGGCCGCCTGAAGCACCATCAGTTTGGCAAAAAATCCGGCCGTCGGCGGGATCCCCGCGAGCGAGAACATCACCGTCAGCATCAGGAACGCGAGCCACGGATTACGTTCATTAAGTCCCCGAAAATCATCAAGCAAATCCGACTCAAAACCAGACCGTGTCAGCGCCAGGATAATGCCAAACACTGCAAGGGTGCTCACCATGTAAATGACGGCGTATGCCATCGCCGCCGAATACCCCGCAGCCGTACCCGCGAAAAAGCCCAACAACAGGAAACCCATGTTGGAAATCGTGGAGTACGCAAGCATCCGTTTAATGCTGGTCTGCGCAATTGCGACCACGTTGCCGAGGCCGATCGATAACACAGCAGCAACGGCCAACATATCCTGCCAGACGTCAATCCAACCCCCGAGTCCCGAGAAAAGAAGTCGCAACAAAATAGCAAAGGCGGCCAACTTTGGAACAGCGGACAAATAGAGTGTCGTGGAAGTTGCTGATCCGTCGTACACATCCGGCACCCACATATGAAACGGCACCGCACCTAACTTGAAAAGCAGTCCCGCCACCACCATCACAATGGCCAGCATCAGAGGAAGACTTTCTGATGACAACGTTGCGGATGCCTGCGACATGGCCGCCAGAGAGAGCGATCCCGTCAAGCCGTACAGTAGCGACATGCCGTATAACAACACCCCGGACGCGAGTGCCCCAAGGATGAAATATTTCATGGCAGCTTCCGCCGCACGGACCGAATCGCGCTGCATCGCTATCATCCCGTAAAGGCACAGCGCGAGCAGTTCAATACCGACATACAGCGTGAGCAGGTGCGCTGCCCCGATCATCGTCATCATGCCCACCACGCCAAACAACGCAAGAACAAGATACTCCCCTCTCCAGAGCCCTCGTTCCTGTGCATAGTCCCGGGCGTAGAACAGGACTGCGGCAGTACCAAGACAGGTTCCAGTTTTCAGCACATCGCCGACACCGTCCCGAACCACGAGGCCATTCAGGGCTAACTGAGGCGCATCATAAAGACCTGCCAGGGAGATCACCGCCCCCACAATGAGCGTTCCGATTGTCAACGGATACGCCAACGCGCATGGCCTCTCGGAGCGGATGTAGAGATCTATTACCAACACCAGACATGCCAGGGTGGCAACGACAATCTCTGGCGCGACAGCCCACAGATCAAGCACGGTCAAACTCGTCATAATTTCGACACCGCCACGTGTGCTAGCAGCTGGTCGACACTCGCAGCCATTATTTCAAGCAATGGCGCGGGCCACACCCCGATCAATAAAACCCCGGCAGCGACAAACAGCAACATACCAAACTCGCGCCGGTCAAGATCCTCCATTTCGGCTACCTGTGGATTTTGAATCGGCCCGAAAACCACCCGCTTTACCATCCACAAGGTATAGGCCGCCCCCACGATAAGCGTCAAGGCGGCAACAGCCGCGTACCATCCATTCACAGAGAAGGTTCCGAGAATAACGAGAAACTCCCCAACGAAGCCTGACGTTCCAGGCAAGCCTGCATTGGCCATGGCAAAAAACACGATGAAAAACGCAAACACGGGCATTACCTTGATTACCCCACCGTAGGTAGCGATCTCTCTGGAATGAAGTCGGTCGTAAAGTACACCAACACAAAGAAATAGTGCGCCTGAAATAAAACCATGTGAAATCATCTGAACGATCGCTCCTTCCATCGCGCGCGTTTCAAACACAAAAAATCCCAGGGTGACAAATCCCATGTGCGAGATCGAGGAATAGGCGATCAGTTTTTTCATGTCCTGCTGAACCAAGGCCACCAGCGCGATATAAACGACTGCCAGCAGTGATAAGCCGATTATGATCGGCGCAATCTGGTGGGCAGCATCGGGCGCTATCGGCATGGCGATCCGGAGGAATCCGTAGGCGCCCATCTTCAACGTAATGGCTGCCAGAATCACCGACCCGCCGGTAGGCGCCTCGACGTGCGCATCTGGCAGCCAGGTATGCACCGGCACCATCGGAATCTTGACCGCAAACGCGGCAAAGAACGCAAGAAAAACAAGGGTCTGTACTCCAGCGGAAAGCGGCAAGTGATGGAAGAACAACAAATCAAACGATCCCCCAGCAGCCCGACTCAAATAGAGCAGGGCTACCAACATCAACAAAGACCCAAGCAGCGTGTACAGGAAAAATTTTATTGCCGCATAGACCCGATTCGGACCACCCCAGACCCCGATAATCAAGAACATCGGGATTAGCATGGCCTCCCAGAAAAGGTAGAACAAAATCCCGTCTAGCGCGCAAAAGACCCCGATCATCAGGCCTTCCATGATCAAGAACGCTGCGAAATACTGAGCCACCCGGGCCTGAACAACACGCCACCCGGCCACCACCACGACCATCGTGAGTAAAGTAGTCAACAGCACCAGGGGAACAGAAATGCCGTCTACACCCAGAAAGTACTCGATCTGGAATCGTTCTATCCAGGGTATCCGCTCCACGAACTGCATCTCGGCACTCGTGCGGTCGAATCGTGACCATAGGGGAATACTCAGCAGAAACGTCGCGACCGAAACCGCCACCGCTGTCCAGCGTGCGCGCCCGGCTCTGCGATCATCGCAACTTGCCAAGACCAGGATTCCGCCGACGACGGGAAACCAGATCAATACAGAAAGAAGATGATCGTTCAGCAAGGCCACTCAATTGCCCCTAGCGAAAAGGAACCACGACATCAGCCCAACGAGCCCGATAATCATTGCGAACGCATAGTGATAGACCAACCCGCTTTGGATCCGGCGCACCAAACCTGCCGCCCGCCCTACGGCTCCGGCAATTCCGTTGACCATCCACCCATCAATCAGACGCCGGTCCCCCCACTCCCAGAAAAAATGCCCGAGTCCGCGCGCGCCATCCGCGAAGACCCAGTGATAAAACTCGTCAAAACCGTACTTGTTCATCAGCAGCCGGTATAACCTGGGCCATCGTTCTGCAGCACTCGCCGGGAGCCCCGGTTTCCACGAGTAGCACACCCACGCCAAGAGGATTCCGGTGAGAGCAAGCCAGAATGGTGCTGAATACGGCGCATGCGCAAGCATGCCAGCCGCAGTCATCCCCAGCCCTTCTGGACCTGCAGATACCACAACACTGTTCCCGAAAAGACTGCCATCCATCACAGGGTCAACCAGTATGAGTCCCGCGAGGATCGAAGGTACCGCGAGGGCCACTAACGGAATGGTGACTACCCGTGGTGGCTCGTGAAGATGGGAGCGGGTCTTCGCGTCCATACGCTCCTCCCCGTGGAACGCCATAAACACGAGTCGAAAGGAATAGAAAGCGGTCAACACGACTCCGATCATGACAGCGACATACGCAAACCCTGCACCCGGCGTTGAGGAGTGATGAACCGCTTCGATAATCGCATCCTTTGAGAAGAAGCCTGCAAACGGAGGTATGCCGGCCAATGCGAGACTGCCTATCACACAGGTGATGTACGTCACGGGCATCAATTTTCGCAGACCGCCCATACGCCGCATATCTTGCTCGTGATGCATCGCAATAATCACGGAACCCGCCGCAAGGAACAGGAGTGCCTTAAAGAAGGCATGTGTTGCGAGGTGAAAAATCGCCGCTGAATAAGCAGAAGCCCCGAGTGCCACCGTCATATAGCCAAGTTGCGACAAAGTCGAATAAGCGACGACGCGTTTGATGTCGGTTTGGACCAACGCGACAAAAGCCATAAGCAAAGTTGTCAATGCCCCAATCAGCAGAACCACTGCCAGCGCGGTGGTCGATAGTTCAAACAGCGGCGACATCCGTGCCACAAGGAAAATCCCTGCTGTCACCATTGTGGCAGCATGAATTAACGCTGAAATAGGTGTAGGTCCTTCCATCGAATCCGGGAGCCAGACATGCAACGGAACCTGCGCCGACTTACCCATCGCACCGACAAACAGCAAGAGGCAGATCAACGTCATCCAATGCCATTCGGATCCAAATGGCCCAGTGAACGTTCCGTCGGCAAACGAGGGGGCGGCGTCGAAGACGGTTTGATAATCCAGACTGCCAAAAAGTGCGAGCACTGCCCCGATGCCCAGTATGAAACCAAAATCTCCAACCCGGTTGACAAGAAAGGCTTTGAGATTCGCGCGGATCGCGCTCTCGCGTTCGTTCCAGAAACCGATAAGGAGATAGGACACCAGTCCCACTCCCTCCCACCCAAAAAAGAGCTGTAGGAAATTGTTGGACATAACCAGCATGAGCATCGCAAAAGTGAATAGTGCGATGTAACTGAAAAACCGGGTATAGCCGGGATCATCCGCCATATAGCCGATCGTATATATATGCACCATCAAGGAAACGAAGGTCACCACCACCATCATGACGGCCGAGAGCGGGTCGATCAGGAAACCAATCTCAAATCGGGTACCGCCGCTGACCGCCCAGGTATATACCGAACCATTAAAGTGATTGCCCGAAAACACGTCCGAGGCAATCAGACACGACAGGACAAACGCGAGTCCGACCCCCCCGATCGCAGACCGGTGCGCATTAACCCGACCGATTCGCGACCCGAGAAAACCGGCGAGCAGTGCTGCGACCAGGCAGGACAGAGGTACCAGCAGATAGAGCAGTTCACGATTCATCTTCTACTCCCCGCCACGTTAGCCCTTGAGTCGATCCAGATCCTGCACATTGATAGAGCGCCGGGTTCGGAACAATACGATCAGAATCGCGAGCCCGATTGCCGCTTCGGCGGCGGCCACGGTCAGGACAAAGAACACAAAGACCTGGCCTGAAAGGTCCTCCAGGTAATGCGAGAAGGCAACAAAGTTCACATTGGCGGCGAGCAGAAGCAGTTCTATCGCCATCAGGATAATCACGAGATTCTTCCGGTTGAGAAATATTCCTACGATACTGATAGCAAAAAGCAGCGCTCCCACGATTAAGTAGTGTGAAAGTGGAATCATGATTTCTCTTCCGGACGGCGCGGCATCTTTATTATCCGGATGCGATCTTCTTTTCTCACCCGAACCTGCTTTTCAGGGGCCTGGTAGCGGGTTTCGGGGCGCCGGCGAAGTGTCAACGAAATCGCTGCAATGATCGCAACGAGCAGGATCACAGCAGCAACTTCAAATGCGAACACGTAATCCGTGTAAACCAGCCTACCCAACGCCTCAGTATTGCTGTAGCCCACTGCCTGCCCAGCGGGTCGAGGAAGTTCAGTCGCCCCGAACTCGCCTGACAACATGACCAGAATCAGTTCGCCTGCCATAACCAGCGCCACAATTGACCCCAGAGGAAGGTAGTTAGCAAACCCTGCCCGCATCTGGGCAATATCAATATCCAGCATCATGATGACGAAGAGGAATAGGACCATCACTGCCCCGACATACACGAGAACCAGTGTAATTGCGAGAAACTCCGCTTCTAGGGTGAGCCAGAGGCACGCCGCACTGAAAAAAGCCAGTACTAGAAAGAGAGCCGCACGAACTGGATTCCGCACGGTCACCACCAACAGGCTTGACGCAATCAAGACCGCTGCAAAAACGTAGAAAACAACTTCGAGAAAAGTCATAAGCTAGCGATACGGAGCGTCTGCCCGCCGGGCCTTGGCGATTGCGCCCTCATGGTCGTCACCGATGCGGAGCAGATTCTCTTTACTGATGGTCCCCGATGCGCCGGTCTCGAAATGATACTCATGCAGATCCGTAAGTACGATCGAATCTACGGGGCATGCCTCTTCGCAGTAACCGCAATAGATGCACTTAAACAGATCAATGTCATAACGCGTTGTGCGCCGGGTGCCGTCATCACGCTCTTCGGACTCGATTGTGATCGCGAGGGCGGGGCAGACTGCTTCACACAATTTGCAGGCGATACAACGTTCCTCTCCGTTCGGATAACGGCGCAGTGCATGCAACCCCCGGAAGCGTGGTGATTTTGGGGTCTTCTCCTCTGGGTACTGCACTGTAAACTTCTTGCGGAAAAAATACCCGCCGGTCACGCTAAGGCCTCGAAACAGTTCCGGCAAAAACCAGGTTTTTATGAATCTTGTCAGCACAGTCTCGTTACCCGAACCAGTGACCGATTGGAGTGAAAACCTTTGCGAACCCAATTACCGTAATCCAAATGAGTGTTACCGGAATAAAGACTTTCCAGCCAAGGCGCATTATCTGATCATACCGGTAGCGCGGAAAGGTGGCCCGAAACCAGAGGAACAGGAAAGCGATGGCGGCGAGTTTTCCAAAAAACCAGACGATGCCGGGGACCCAGGTGAACGGCGCCATCGGAAGTGGTGCATGCCAGCCACCGAGAAACATGATCACCGTCAACGCCGAAATCAGGATCATGTTCGCATACTCTGCCAGAAAGAAAACCGCAAAGCCCATTCCCGAGTAGTCCACATGGAATCCCGCCACAATCTCTGATTCGCCTTCGGCCACATCAAAGGGTGATCGGTTGGTCTCGGCGACCCCACTGATCAGGTAAACCGCGAACAAAGGAAACAACGGAAGGAAAAACCACTCATGGAGCCCGCCGGATTGTGCGACGACAATTTCTCTGAGATTCAATGAACCGGCTGCCATCAACACACCGACCAGCGCGAACCCCATCGCAATCTCGTAGGCAACGATCTGGGCTGCTGAGCGCATCGCGCCCAAGAAAGCGTATTTCGAGTTGGAGGCCCACCCGGCAATCACCACGCCGTACACCCCCATCGAGGTCAACGCCAAAACGTAGAGCAGGCTTGCATCAATATCTGCCAGAACAAGCGTGTCGGTGAAGGGAATGACGGCCCACGCCCCAAGCGCGGGTGCCAGTGCAAGAACGGGCGCGATTAAAAAGAGATACCGATCCGCGTGGGTCGGAATGATCATTTCCTTGAACATCAACTTGACAGCATCTGCTATCGGCTGCAGTAGTCCTCTGGGCCCCACACGGTTCGGGCCGATGCGCACGTGCATGTAGGCGATCACTTTGCGCTCAGCGAGCGTGTAGTAGGCAACTGCTCCCAACAGGGGAAGCAGGATCGCTCCGAACTTGAATCCTAGTTGAACCAACAACGGCAACTCGCCCCAGAGCGTGACTAATGCTTCAGTCATGGTCGTTGACCGGCTCGACGGTCACGGTCGTGTCAGCCCCAAATGCCGCCGTTTTCGATGATCCCAGAAAAACAAAGACACACCCGGGCACCACGCCCGGATCCGCCACCAGTCGCAGAGTGGCCCTGTGGTGTTCACCGACCAGTTGAATTTCACACCCCTCGACCAAACCCAACATCTTCAGATCTTCGGGGTGAAATCGGCAGAAATCAGCGATACGTCCATCATGCGTTTTTGCGAGCGCTGTTGATCGTCGGACGACCGGATCGCTCTGGTAGATGGCTCGCTCTGCAACGATCGAGAACGTGCGTCTCCCCATGGTCCGTGCATTCGCACCATATTCGGGGTGTCGGGATAAGGCCTCGGAGAACCCCATCGTAACAGCGGGGGGACTTCGCAGTTCCTTGCACACCTGCGCGACGTCGTCGTAATCAAAACCAGACAAAGAAAGATAATTCCCCAGCACCCGGAGCACCTTCCATCCGGGGC
Source organism: Pseudomonadota bacterium (assembly GCA_018661145.1). Taxonomy (GTDB): domain Bacteria; phylum Pseudomonadota; class Gammaproteobacteria; order Arenicellales; family UBA868; genus UBA868. The sequence goes on from JABJIU010000136.1 coordinate 8,723, forward strand.
GAGAATTATCCCGTGGCGACAACGCGGCCCTTGAAAACTGCATCGCACCATTGCAATTGATATAACTACCGGAAGCCTCTGTGTAGGGGCCAATCGGAAGCACAACATCTGCCTGAGTCGGCACCGCAGATCGAAACGCACTGAACGCAACCACTTTCTTAGCGCGATCAAGCATCTCGTTCAGTCGTACCGGGTCAGCATGATCCATAGCCGGCTCAAGACCATAAACCAATGCAGTGTGAACGCTCAGATCGGTCATCTCCAGAGCATTTGACCCTTTCCCAGTTGAAGGCACTCCTTCGGGATTTCGGTGCGGAACCGCACCCGCCCACCACGCACCGGCACTGTTGGCGGGCGCTAATATTCCCAAACGCATACCGGTCTGCTGTGCCAGTTTCCCCGCCACAAGACGAAGGGTCGCGCCTGCAGAATGATTGAGCGCACTTTGCCCAAGAATGATCGCACCATCGCTACCCACTTGTGCTAGTAGACCGCCCAGCGCCCGGCTATCCTGATCATCAATGGCTGAGTCTTCCACTGACAAACCTGCGAGGTCAGCCTCGGCAACCCCCACAGCTTTAGCCAGACTGGAGAGCGCACCGGGTAGAAGGGATGGGTTCACGTACTGTTGCGCCGCGATGTCAAAATTTGCATCCAGCGCCTGCGACCCGATCGTCCCGACCACGCCGCCTTCTGCAACCATTTTCCGTATTCGAAGCGCAAGGAGCGGCGCCTCTTTTCGGGGATTACACCCAACTAGCAGCAAGCCTTTGAGCGATTCAATATCGCCAAGCGGGACCTCAAGTCCTGGATAAACCGGTGAGGCCAGATCATCGGAGAAGTCCCTCTGAAAAAGTCGATGATCAATGTGATCTGATCCGAGACCCCGCATGATCTTCTGAAGGAGAAAAAATTCTTCAACGGAGCTGATCGGGTGGATCAGTGCTGCGAGTCCCGACTCATCTTGCTGAGCCGCCAGCTGCATCACCACAGATGCCTCTTTAATCGCTTCCTCCCAGGATGTCTCGACCAGTCCTCCCCTTTCGCGAACCATCGGCTGGGTCAGCCGATCGTCACACTCAGCCCCTTCGTAGGCAAAACGGTCCCGATCTGATATCCAGCACTCGTTGACATCTTCATTCGCTCTTGGGACCACCCGCTTCACCGCATGATGTGCGGTCTGAAACATGATGTTGGTTCCAAGGCTGTCATGTGGGCTGATCCCGGAATGACTCAGCAACTCCCAGGGCCGTGCGGTAAATAGATAAGGTTTTGAGGTCAAGGCGCCGACGGGGCACAAATCAATAATGTTGCCCGATACTTCGCTGTCGACCGAGCCATCGAGATAGGTTTCGATAGTCATATCCTCACCCCGACCTGTCGCACCGAGTTCCATAGTGCCGGCGATCTCACGACCAAAGCGCACACAGCGCGTGCAATGAATGCATCGTGTCATTGCCGTGGCCACCAGTGGGCCAAGGTCGAGAGATGCTTTAACCCGTTTATCCTCTTGATACCGGGAAAAGTCCTGGCCATAACCCATTGCCTGATCTTGCAATGGGCACTCTCCCCCTTGATCACAGACGGGGCAATCGAGGGGGTGATTAATCAGCAGGAATTCCATCGTACCCTGCTGTGCCTCGACAGCTGTCGCAGACTGTGTCTGTACCACCATCCCGTCGGCAACCGGAGTGGCGCAGGCCGGCAGTGGTTTAGGTGCCTTCTCTACCTCAACCAGACACATCCGGCA
>JABJIU010000147.1 GCA_018661145.1 Pseudomonadota bacterium
CAGGGACTGACCCACGCCGGGTCAGTACAGTGCCCGACGCTTTTCATTCTGGGCGAGCGCGACATCATGACGCCAATGCGTTCCGCGCAGAAACTGGTTGGCTCCGTTGCGGATGCGAAAGTCTGCGTCATTGATGGGTCGGGTCACTCACTGATGATGGAACGGCCAAACGACGTGCTCGATGCCCTGATCGGCATCGTCTAAACCTGCGATCTTTCAGAAGCCAAAGACTATGAGCGCTTTTCTGATTGCTGATGTCAGTCCTGCCGATATGCAGGCCTACCGTGACAGTGGCTACCTTGAGGCAGTACCGGAGATCGCTGCTGAATATGGTGGTGTCTATCGCGCCAGGGGTGGGAGGACCGAAGTGCTCGAGGGCGAATGGCAGCCCAAACGACTGGTCGTGATTGAATTCCCCAGCTGGGATGAACTACAAGCGTTTTACCATTGCGAGGCCTATGCGCCCTACCGCGACATCCGTCAAAGACTCACTGAGTCCCACATCGTCGCCCTTGAGGGGACTGACTCTACCCCGAAGTAAGTCACTGATGGGCCCCAGGCGACTACCGGCTTACTGGCCGATCTGAGCCTCAAGGTGAGAGAAAGCGCCCGGCGGCACATGCGTCTCCTCGTTGGAACCGGGCGTCGTCCACACCAGCTGCAGGGCTGAGGTTCCTTTTTTCTGATAGTAGTTAATCCACAACTCGTACCAACCCGGCGTATCAATAATCACGGGGATAGGCGCCGACCAGCGGTTGGGATGAATCTCTGGATCTACCCAGATCTGGCGACCGCCTATTTTTGCCTTAACGCCGTCGTTTGACTCAATCCGGAAAACATACGTTCCGGCAGCATCAAAGCGAATCAGGCCCCGGATATGGGCCGCGACCAACATCGCCTGGCTTGAAGTCAGCACATTTCCGTCGATCGTGCGATGCGCAATATTCTCAAGCGGCTCACCGATCACAGGATTGCGCAAAACTTCAATATCATCGACATGGACCTGACGATCATAGGAATAGGTGACGGCAAGACCCTGGCGCAATTCAACCGCCTCGGGTTGGGGTGTCCATAACGCCGCCCCCGTCACCGCGTCGACGGGCGCGAGCGCCCAAGCGGAGCCAGCCCACAACCAGGCGATCGCTGCCGGGATAACCATCCACCCACATGTGCGCCGCCAAGCAACATCAGCTATCCCGTTCAAACCGTGTATGGGCTTCATGGCATTTTCCTCTTTATAGTCGCTGGTACTTCATCGGAGCCGATAAGGCTGCAGAATGAAGCAAAAGTCAATTCTAGCGCCTTGCAACAGCCTGCTTTTCAACCGGACAGTCAAAAAAAAGCCCCGCTATATGGCGGGGCTCTTGATTGGCTTGGGTAAAAGCCGGGCGAGACTACATCATACCGCCCATACCGCCCATACCGCCCATATCAGGCATCGCAGGGGCCGCCGGCGAATCATCCGCCATCTCAGCCACCATCGCCTCGGTCGTCACCATCATGCCCGCAATAGACGCGGCATGCTGCAGCGCAACGCGGGTCACCTTGGTCGGATCAAGAATACCCATGCTGATCATGTCACCATATTCCCCGGTGCCAGCGTTATAGCCATGATTGCCGTCCTGACCCAGGACGTTATTGAGGACAACTGAACCTTCCTCACCGGCATTAGCGACGATCTGGCGCAGCGGCTCTTCGATGGCACGCTGTACGATCTTGATACCCTGATCCTGATCGTGATTGGCACCTTTCGCCTCACCTACCGCAGCAATGCAACGCACCAGAGCCACGCCCCCGCCGGGCACGACGCCCTCTTCTACTGCTGCGCGGGTCGCATGCAGAGCGTCTTCGACACGGGCCTTCTTCTCTTTCATCTCGACTTCAGTCGCAGCACCAACCTTGATTACCGCGACACCGCCGGCCAGTTTGGCTACGCGTTCCTGCATCTTTTCCTTGTCGTAGTCGGAGGTGGCTTCTTCGATCTGTACGCGGACCTGATTGACTCGCGCTTCGATGTCGCTGGCAGAACCCGCGCCGTCGATGACGGTGGTGTTCTCTTTGCTCACCTGCACGCGTTTAGCGGACCCAAGTTCTTCAAGCGTAGCGCCTTCGAGGCTCATGCCGACTTCTTCGGAGATCACCTGACCACCAGTCAGAATGGCGAGATCCTGCAGCATGGCTTTACGGCGGTCGCCGAAACCGGGGGCCTTTACCGCACAGACTTTAACGATACCGCGGATGTTATTGACCACCAGGGTCGCCAGTGCTTCCCCTTCGATGTCCTCAGCGATCACGAGCAGCGGGCGTCCTGCTTTAGCGGTGGCTTCCAGCACCGGCAGCATCTCGCGGATGTTCGAAATCTTTTTATCGTGGATCAAAATCAACGGGTTATCCATTTCAGTCTGCATGGCATCCTGATCGTTGATGAAGTAGGGTGACAGGTATCCACGATCAAACTGCATGCCTTCTACGACTTCCAGCTCGTTCTCAAGGCTTTTACCTTCCTCAACCGTGATCACGCCCTCTTTGCCGACCTTCTCCATCGCTTCGGCAATGATGCCGCCGACAGAATCGTCTGCATTAGCTGACACAGTGCCCACCTGGGCAATTTCTTGGTGATCCGAGCAGGGCTTGGAGATTTCTGCCAACTGAACGACACAGGCTTTGACAGCCTTATCGATACCCCGTTTTAGATCCATGGGGTTCATGCCGGCCGCGACAGACTTCAGACCCTCGCGCAGCATAGCCTGGGCCAGTACTGTCGCCGTGGTGGTTCCATCACCCGCTACATCAGAGGTCTTGGAAGCGACTTCCTTGACCATCTGGGCACCCATGTTCTCGAATTTATCCTTGAGCTCGATCTCTTTTGCGACAGAGACGCCGTCCTTGGTGACGGTCGGCGCGCCGAAAGACTTGTCAAGCACCACGTTGCGGCCTTTTGGGCCCAGCGTGACCTTGACGGCGTCTGCAAGCACATTGACGCCACGCAGTTTGGCCGCGCGGGCGGACTCGCCGAATTTGACTTCTTTAGCTGACATTATTTCGTTCCTTTAAAAAATTGTTTGCGTATTGGTTAGGTGCAAGCCTTCGCCGACCTCAACCCTCAATAACGCCCATGATGTCGTCTTCACGCATCACCAGGACTTCTTCACCTTCTACTTTGACCTCGGTGCCGGAATACTTGCCGAACAGCACTTTGTCGCCGACATTGACGTCGGGGGTCAAACGCTCGCCATTGTCCTGACGCTTGCCGTTGCCCACGGCCAGCACTTCACCCGTCATGGGTTTTTCAGTCGCTGAATCTGGAATGACGATTCCGCCAGCGCTGGTACGCTCTTCGTCGAGGCGTCGCACAACAAGACGGTCGTGCAGCGGTCGAATATTCATCTACTTTATCTCCTAAAGATCTGAGTAATGGAGGGAAATTTCGAGACTAACAGGTGTTAGCACTCATCCTATTTGAGTGCTAATAGTAGGGCTTAAACGGGGAAAGTCAAGAGTTGCGCTGAAAATCAGTCATCAATTCGCCGAGATTCCCCATCGAGGACGCCGGGAGCCCGTCCACTTGGGGTGCCATCGGCAGGGGTAACCACACGGCCTACCAGCCAGCGTCTAACCAGAAACTGACGAAGCGGCGGCGTCAGAAGGAGAAAACCTACTAGGTCTGTGAAAAAACCCGGTGTCAGCAACAAAGCCCCGGCAACTAAAAGCGCCAAGCCTTCAATTATCGTTACTGCAGGCAGTTCCCCGGCCTGGGTTGCCGAACGGAAGCGCGCCAGCGCCGCAAGCCCTTGACGACGCACAAGTGCCGCTCCGAGAGCTGCAGTACCGACCACCGCAGTCACGGTCCAGACCGCCCCAATTAGGCTTCCAATCTCGATCAGAAGGTAGATCTCCAGTAGGGGGACCAGCAGAAATGTGAGAAATAACAGGGGCATCAGGAGTGGATTAAAAAGTTTACCAACCGGCTACCTATTTTACCGAACCCTCGCCAGCCTTGCGAAAAAGGCCGTCGCAATATTGCAAGCCTGAGCCTATTGCGAACGTGCGAAAATCGCGGTTTCTCGCCAGACCAGTAAAGCCTCAAACTGTAGCCCCTCCGACAGACTCACCATGAAGCGCAAACCCTATCCATTCTCCACTGCCTCTGTGCTCAAGCATGCGGGCGTGTGGCCCAAGGTGCTGTGCTCCCTACTGATCGCTATGGCAGTAGCACCGCTCAGTGCCCAGGACAGCGACGACTTGCTGGAGCCCGAACGGGCGTTTGCCTTTTCTGCGGAGGTAATCTCGCCCGAGGAGATCGTGGCGACCTGGCAGATCGCGTCGGGATACTACATGTATCTCGACAAATTTGGTTTCGATGCTGACCCGTCAGGCGTTGCAATAACGCAAGTCAATTATCCGCCCGCCAGAACCAAGCACGATGAGTTCTTCGGCGACGTCCAGATTCTCGAGCATTCAGCACGGATCACAATCGCACTTCAGCGCAGCGTTTCAGATTCAGGGGAACTGCTGCTGAGCGCCCGAGGACAGGGCTGCAACGAACCGGTTGGCGTGTGTTACCCGCCGATCACCCAAACAGTCACTTTAGCTCTCCCCGCAGTCACTCCCCCGAAAAGCAATACTGTCAACAGTGTTGCGGACCTGCAGCAACTCCTCGGCGTAGCGGCCAGCGGACCTGAATTTCTGGACGTCGATGACGCCTTTGTTCTCAAGGTCAATGCCGACGGACGTGACATGCTGCGGGCACAATTCAGCGTTGCACCCGGCTACTACCTATATCGAAACAAACTCAGTTTCGAAACCCGAGGGGGGAGCGCCTTGGCGGAACATACCCTTCCCCCAGGCAAGCGCAAACAGGATCCTTATTTTGGCGAGGTCGAGATCTTTGCAACCGACTTCGACGCCCAGCTGCCGATCATCCCTGAGACAACCGCTCAAGAGGTAATCCTGATCGCGAATTTCCAGGGCTGTGCGGAGCAGGGTATCTGCTATCCACCCGTCGAGAAAACTTTTACGATAGCGTTACCCCAAGTGATCAGTAACGCAGTTGCAAGTGAAAACCCAGTCGCCGCTACTGTTGGGCAACGGGCTGAGGCCGGCGGGGCCCAAACCGTCTCAACACGCGCTCTTGTCGGGTACCTTGGGGTCGCTTTTGCCACCGGACTGCTGCTCAGTTTCACTCCGTGCGTTCTGCCGCTCATCCCGATCCTGCTGGGAACAATCGTTGGTCAATCGGGCACTCGGCGAGGTCGGGCTACGGGACTCTCGGTCGTCTATGTTCTGGGAACGGTTGCCACCTACGCGGCTATTGGCGCAGTGGCGGGGGCCACCGGGGAGCAGTTGCAGGCTTACTTCCAGAACATCTGGGCAATCGGTGCCATTGCCCTCATCCTGGGGCTGATGGCGCTGTCCATGTTCGGGTTTTACGAGATTCAGATGCCGTCGGCCCTGCAATCGAGGCTGGCAACGGGAAGTCAGGGCCTTCGCGGTTCGGCCTCGATGGTCTTTATCCTCGGTGCAGCGTCTGCGCTGATCGTCGGCGCTTGTGTCTCCCCTCTGCTGATATCCGTTCTCAGCATCGCGATCCTCAATGCAGATCCATGGATCGGCGCTGCACTGATGTCCTCAATGGCGCTTGGTATGGGCGTGATTCTTGTTGTTGCGGGTGCAGGCGCGACCTGGCTGATTCCACGCAGCGGACTTTGGATGGAACGCGTCAAACAGGCCTTTGGTGTAATGCTACTGGGCGTCGCCGTCTATCTGCTGGGTGCGATACCGGCGATCCCCGTACTCCTGTTGTGGGCGACCCTCTTCATCATCACCGGTGTCTACCTCGGCGCAGGTCGAACTCTTGCCGTAGACGCTTCAGGTTGGGCGGTTTTCTTCAAGGGGCTCGGTATCGTTCTGCTGGTCTGGGGCATTCTTGCGATGATCGGTGGCTTCAGCGGCAACCGCAGCATCATGGCACCGGTTTCGTTCAGTAGTCTTATTGGAGCTAGCGGCGGCACAAGTGAGGAGAAGGCTGTACATTTCGAAAGCATTAACTCACTGGTAGCACTGGACGAGGCACTTGCCGAGGCGAAAACTACCGATAAGAAAGTGATACTCGACTTTTACGCGGACTGGTGTACGGACTGCGTTCGGATGGAAAAGACAACTTTTCGAGACCCCCTGGTTACCACAGCACTTGGGGGCTACCGTCTGCTCCAGGTGGATGTGACGGACCCGGACGACCCCGGAGGCACTGCCATCAAGAAGCGCTATGGCGTATTTGGCCCCCCTGCCATACTGTTCTTCAACGCCGACAGTCGGGAATACCAGTCAGAACGGCGCTACGGCTTTATCGGTGCTGACGTCCTCGTTGCACTCCTGAACTCCCTGGAATAATCCTCATGGTAGTGTCTCGCAGGCGGCTCGCCTGGCTCGTCGGTGGGGCAGCCGCAGCAGCCGTCGGATTCTTCGCCGCCGGGATCTTTGTTTCTAAAACCGCACCCGAGTCCCAGACGCTAAAGACTCTGGCCCCGTTTTCTCTCTCCACCAGCAGCGGTGACACTTTCTCGTCAGACCGCCTGGCGGGTCACGCCGTTCTAATCAACTTCTGGGCCACTTGGTGTGAACCCTGCCGAAAAGAAATTCCCCTGTTGGTGGCAGCTCAGGCTCTGCATCGGGGATCCCTCGCAGTGGTCGGCGTGGCGGTCGATGAACTCGATCCTGTTCGGCGCTTCGAGGATGAAGTCGGCCTCAATTACACCTCGCTGGTAGGGAAAACCGAGGCGCTCGCCCTAATGGAGCGCTACGGCAATTCTGGACAACTGCCATTCACCCTGGTCTTTGACCGACAAGGGCGCCTGCGTTACACGAAAACTGGAGAAATCCGAGGCTCGGACCTTGACCAATGGCTTGCTGATCTTCTCTAAGGGAGGTTGTTACTATGAATATCGGGTCGGAATAATCTAAAAAACCCGATAACTTCATCGAAATAGTTTATAAATGTCTTTATCTGTATATAAAATCTCTAAAATGATAGAGTATCGGATAACCTAGGAAACTAACTAATGCCCGATATTCTGTTGCTTCACGGCCCTAATCTGAACCTGCTTGGTACGCGGGAACCGGGCATCTACGGTGCGTGCACCCTCGAGGAAATCAATCACTGGGCGCTGGAGCAGTGCAATGCTGTCGGCGCTCGACTTGAGACGCTCCAATCCAACAGCGAGTGCGAACTGGTTGACCGCGTTCAACTGGCGGGTACGGACGGGACGCGGTTCATCGTTATCAATCCGGCAGCGTTTACCCACACCAGCATCGCATTGCGGGATGCTTTCGCTGCGGTCGGGCTTCCGTTCATCGAGGTTCATCTTTCCAATGTACATGCGAGAGAACCCTTCCGCCAGAAGTCATTCTTTTCCGACCTGGCACAGGCTGTCCTCTGCGGGCTTGGACCCCGCGGCTATGCGGCTGCGGTAGACGCTGCGTTAGAGCAGTCGGGTTTTCGCGACACCTCCACCTGAAATTACGCGCCATGGATATTCGCAAAATAAAAAAACTCATCGAAATGCTCGAGGAATCTCAGCTAAGCGAAATCGAGATTACCGAGGGTGAGGAATCTATCCGCTTGAGCCGGGGTTCAACAGCACCCAATGCCCCAGTGCTCGCCGCGGCCATCGCACCCCCGAGTGCACCGACCGAAGTGGCGCCAACTTCCATTCCCCAGCCGACGATTCCTGGCGCTGATCCGGGAATCCCTGAACCTGATGAGACCATTGGCGCCCTTTGTTCGCCAATGGTAGGCACCTTTTACGCCTCACCCAATCCCGACTCCAAGCCTTATGTAGAGATCGGAAGCCGGGTCAGTGTCGGCGATACCCTATGCATGATTGAGGCTATGAAGATCTTCAACCAGGTGGATGCCGAAGTCAGCGGAGTAGTCAAAAGAATCCTGAAGAACAGTGGCGATCCCGTGGAATACGGAGAAACGCTGTTTGTGATCGAGGAAGACGGCGGCTAACTCACTCCTGATGATCGATAAACTTGTGATCGCCAACCGCGGCGAAGTCGCGCTGCGGATTCTAAGAGCCTGTGGGGAGCTGGGCATCCGCACGGTGGCGCTGCACTCCGAAGCCGACGCGGACACCAAGTACGTACGCCTGGCATCGGAATCTGTCTGCATCGGCCCTCCTGCGGCCGCTGGCAGTTATCTCAACATCCCGGCCGTCATTGCCGCCGCAGAAGTCACAGACGCTACCGCGATTCATCCGGGTTACGGATTTCTTGCCGAAAACGCCGACTTTGCAGAACACGTTGAGCAAAGTGGTTTCATTTTTGTCGGACCGGCCGCCGAGACGATCCGCCTGATGGGCGACAAAATTTCGGCGATTGACGCGATGCAAAAGGCGGGTGTGCCCTGTGTCCCCGGCTCCAACGGCTCCCTGCCAGATGATGCTGACCAGATCATGCGCATCGCCTCGGATATCGGATATCCCATCATCATCAAAGCAACCGCCGGTGGCGGGGGCAAAGGCATGCGGGTGGTGCACACCGAAGCCGCGCTGCTCAACGCCTGGCAACTGACCCGCAGTGAAGCCCAGGCAGCTTTTGGCAACGATACCGTATACATGGAGCGCTACCTCGAAAAGCCGCGCCATGTTGAGTTTCAGGTGCTTGCCGACACACAGGGAGAAGTGGTCATACTGGGTGACCGTGACTGCTCGATGCAACGCCGCCACCAGAAAGTTCTGGAAGAGGCGCCAGCACCAGGCATCGCGGACGAGATACGCGCCGAAATGGGTGAGCGCTGCGCCAATGCCTGTCGGAAGATCGGGTACCGCGGTGCCGGCACCTTTGAATTCCTTTACGAAAACGGTGAATTCTTCTTCATCGAAATGAACACCCGTCTCCAGGTAGAACACCCGATTACCGAAGCGATCACCGGCATCGATATTGTCCGCGAGCAGATCAAGATCGCCGCCGGCGAACCCTTATGCGTGACACAAAAAGACATCCGTCTTCAGGGGCATGCGGTGGAGTGCCGGATTAACGCCGAAAATGCCATCACCTTCATGCCCTCGCCAGGAAAAATCACCCGCTACCACCCGCCAGGCGGGCCCGGGGTTCGGGTGGATTCTCATATCTTTAATGATTACCGTGTACCCCCTTACTATGATTCGCTGATTGCGAAGGTCATCACCCATGGAGCAAACCGGGAACAGGCGCTACAGCGGATGAGCGGCGCCTTACGCGAGATGGTCGTGGACGGAATCGACACGAACATCCAACTGCAGCAGCGCATCGTCGACGATGCGGCTTTCCGGCGCCAACCTCTGGATATCCATTACCTGGAAAGACAGTTGTCCAGTTGACCGGCGACGGCGTTCCATCATGGAAGAAGGAATGCAGACCTATTGGTGGCGTATCTCAGTCACCGCTGGCCTCGATGCGGCGGGTCGGATCGAAGAGACACTAGAAGTGCTCGGTGCCCTCGCCGTCACACGCACGGACGCCGGCGACTCCCCGCAGTTTGACGGCGCTGTGCCAGACCGGCCGCGCTGGGTCTTACAGTCCATCTCTGGGCTATTTCCGCCAGACACAGATATCCCAACTCTCAAAGCGCAACTCATGGCAGTGGGTGGGGCCGGCGCAGCGCCGGTTGCAGAACACTTTGCCGATCAGGACTGGGAACTGTCGGGGCGCGCTTCCTTTGCCCCGGTACGAATCAGTGATCATCTTTGGGTGTGTCCACCCTGGGACCGATTACCGGAAGCAGAGGATCTGGTTCAGGTCGTGATCACGCCAGGGCTCGCGTTTGGAACAGGTACCCACGCGACCACCCAACTCTGTCTGCAGCAACTCGGATGCCAGATGCTGCGCGGGCGCACGGTGCTCGACTGGGGGTGCGGGTCGGGCGTGCTGGCGGTTGCCGCACTGCTCTTGGGGGCGGGTACCGCGACCGCAGTCGACCTGGACCCTAAAGCACTGGTGGCAAGCAGGGAAAACGCGACACTCAACGGCGTGAATGACGCCCTGTCTGTATGCAGGCCGGATGAGGTCAGCAGCCATGAGCAATATGACGTTGTGGTCGCCAATATACTCGCCGGGACCATCATGGATCTCGCGCCGACCCTGGAGCACCACTTGGCCCCGGGCGGCATTTTGATTCTGAGCGGTATTCTTGTCGTCCAGACAGACCGAGTACAGGCGGCCTTTGCGCAGTACAATCTCAGTCTGTCGCACCGCGAGGAATGGGCCTGTCTTTGCGGGTCGCGTATCGCAAGTTGAGTTTTGTCGATGGCTACTGTCGCATCCGCCCTGTTCCAGACCCGTTGCAGTTCCTGCGACGCCGTCCAGTCTGTCACCCAGGAAGCGCTGCGGACCAATACCGGTCTTCTTCGCTGCACCCATTGCGACCAGGTATTCAATGCCGCCTGGAGTCTGGTTGACCAGATCCCCAATCCCGCACGCAGGGTTGATCCCGCGTCTTCCCCACAAGACCCGCCCTTTAACGAATACGGGCCAGCCTCATACGATGGTCAGGCCCACACGCCTCGCGAAATCGCCGGTGAAGCCTTTGGCATGGATGCGCTTGCAGCCGAACCGGCCGGGTTCTCAAAAATTTCTTCGTCAGTGGATCTGCATGGACGGAAGGAACCGACGCTGGTCATTGGGGAACACGATGCCCAGACACTCCCCGGCGGTGCGTTACCTGCTGGACCTCCACCACGGTCTGCCCGGTCCATGTCCCGGGGTCTGCTATTAGCCGGTATTGCGCTCGTAGTGATTGCTCTTTTTGCCCAGGTCCGATTCCCGCTTCTGGAGGCCGTTGCCAGCGTAGCCGCGACGAGGCCCGCGCTCGGGGTGCTGTGTCGTTATACCGGGTGCCAACTGCCGGCGCCCACAGAAGGCCCTGTGGTGAGCGTGACCCGAAGCAGTATGGACCTTCATCGGCACCGACCCGATGCACTGGTGCTGCGGGTCCATCTCCTGAACCACAGCACCACGGTCCAGGATTATCCCGCCGTCGAAGTCACGCTTAACAACGTTGTCGGTGAAGTAGTCGGCCGTCGGACTTATCTACCGCGGGAATTTGGGGTAACGGACGAGACCCGGAAACTGCAGGGCGGGCGCGATGCGGTAGTGACGTTGGTGCTGGCGAAATCCGATCCGGCGGTAAGCGGTGTGACCGCAAGGGCGGTGCAGTTCTGATATGCCGGGTAGCGCCTGCACCATCAACACCACCGCCCGCCTGACGATAGGCCACCTGGCCCTAAAGGGCAGGGTGATTGCCGCGCCCATGGCGGGTGTTAGTGACCAACCCTATCGCTGCCTTGCCAGGCGCTTTGGTGCGGCTCTCGCCGTCAGCGAAATGGTGAGCGCATCTCCGCAACTGCGGCACACGCGGAAATCGCACCAGCGAACAAACCATGACGGCGAAACGGGGCCGGTCAGTGTCCAACTGCTGGGCGCAGATCCGGATCAGATGGCTGATGCGGCCCGCCATAACATCACCAAGGGGGCCGACATTATCGACATCAACCTCGGTTGCCCAACCAAAAAAGTCTGCAAGCGGCTGGTCGGTTCGGCGCTGATGCGTGATGAGCCGCTGGTCCGCCAGATCCTTGAGGCCGTTGTGTCAGCTTCAACTGTACCCGTGACGCTCAAGATGCGGACCGGGTGGGACCGCAACTCTAAAAACGCCCCAGCCATCGCGCGGATCGCTGAGGAAGCCGGCATCCAGGCCCTAAGTGTCCATGGCCGAAGCCGGGACTGTCGCTATCACGGCCCAATCGATTATGAAACGATCGCCCGGGTCAAGTCATCGGTGTCGATTCCAGTGATTGCCAATGGCGATATCGACTCACCCGAGACTGCACTGCAGGTTCTACGCAGGACCGGAGCGGATGCCGTGATGGTCGGTCGTGCTGCCCAGGGGCAGCCCTGGCTCCTTGAGCGCATCGCGGACGCGCTCGAACATCAGTCCGATCCGGGAGACCCTGCGCTGACGGATAAGCGCAAGACGGTGCTGACCCACCTTGAAGCGCTTTACGATTTCTATGGCGAAGAACAGGGGGTGCGTATCGCCCGAAAGCATGTACAGTGGTACGCGGAGAAACTCGATGCCAAACATCTGCTTGACCGCCGATGCAACGAAGTCCTAACCCCGTCAATGCAGCTCGACTGGGTCGGGACCTTCTTCGAAAAAGTTGCAGATCGAAAACATACTGATGCCTGAAAAAACACCACCGCTTCGAGCTTGCGTTCGGCGCTCGCTGGATACTTACTTCAACGAACTTGGGGACACTGAAACCCAGAATCTGCACGCTATGGTCATCGCAGAAGTGGAAAAGCCGCTTTTGGAAGTGGTCCTAAAACGCACCGGCGGCAACCAGTTAAGGGCAGCGCGGATACTGGGTATCAACCGCAATACCCTGCGCAAAAAACTCGACCTATACGGATTGAAATGATTCCTACTGTATTTCTAGCAGGCTTTTGCCGGGCACATCCCAACGACCACATTAATAAACTGTTACGGAACCTGACCCAATGAGCGACAACGAGTACATGCCCGTGCACCGGGCCCTCATCAGCGTCTCGGATAAGGCCGGTATCGTCGATTTTTCCAGACGACTGAAATCGGCTGGCGTTGAAATTCTCTCGACCGGCGGTACCGCTGCACTGTTGCGCGATCACGATATCCCAGTGGTCGAAGTCTCTGAATACACCGGATTTCCTGAAATGATGGACGGACGTGTCAAAACACTGCATCCACGGATTCACGGCGGTCTGCTGGGGCGGCGAGGTATCGATGACGCACAGATGGCAGACCAGGGTATTCAGCCCATTGATCTTGTGGTAGTTAATCTTTACCCCTTCGCACAGACCGTCGCCCGTCCTGACTGCACCCGCGAAGAGGCAATAGAAAACATCGACATCGGCGGTCCCTCAATGTTGCGGGCGGCCGCCAAGAATCACGCAGCAGTGACCGTCCTAGTCGATGCCGGAGACTACGACCCTGTCGCGCAGGAGATCGAAACATGCCAAGGGGTATCCCGTTCAACCCGCGAACGGCTTGCGGCGTCGGCATTCAGCCACACCGCGCATTACGACGGCATGATCTCGAACTACCTGACCACCGATTCAGATGACGGCTTTCCCGAAACACTCAATCTGCAGTTTCGCAAGCACCAGACCATGCGCTACGGCGAGAATCCGCACCAACGCGCCGCCTTCTATCACGATACCGATTCGGCTGAGGGCACCTTGGCTTGCGCCCGGATACTGCAGGGCAAAGCACTCTCATTCAACAATGTTGCCGATGCGGATGCAGCGCTCGAGTGTGTCAGCGCTTTCGCAAAGACAGCCTGCGTTATCGTCAAACATGCCAACCCCTGCGGCGTCGCCGTCGCAGAAACGGCCTTGAGCGCCTATCAGGGTGCTTATGAGACTGATCCCACGTCCGCATTCGGTGGCATCATTGCCTTCAATCGCCCGCTGGATGGTGACACGGTCACCGAAATTCTGGCGCGCCAATTTGTCGAGGTCATTCTGGCGCCCGAGTTCACCGAAACCGCAAAGACCGCCCTTGCAGGCAAACCAAACATCCGAGCACTTGAGGTGCCTCGCATCGACGCCAATGCCTTTGCCCAACAGAATCTCAAGCGGGTCGGCGGAGGCTTACTGGTTCAGGATCAGGACATGGGACGCATCTCACCGGACGCGCTCAAGATCGTTTCCAAGTGCCCGCCCAGTTCCTCGCAGCTCGCGGATCTACTGTTCGCCTGGACCGTAGCCAAGTTCGTGAAATCCAACGCCATTGTTTACGCTCGTGACCAGCAAACCATCGGCGTGGGCGCCGGTCAGATGAGTCGTGTGTACTCCGCCCGAATTGCGGGTATCAAGGCTGCGGATGAAAAACTTAAGGTTGTGGGATCGGTTATGGCTTCGGATGCCTTCTTCCCTTTTCGCGACGGCATCGATGCCGCAGCCAAGGCCGGTATTCAGGCAGTAATCCAGCCCGGCGGGTCCCAACGGGATGATGAGGTGATTCAGGCTGCGGACGAACATAACATCGCGATGGTCTTTACCGGCATGCGCCACTTCCGTCATTAACCATGCGGGTGCTCGTTATCGGCAACGGCGGTCGTGAGCATGCACTCGCGTGGAAACTAGCAGACTCCCGTGATGTGGAGCGGGTCTTTGTGGCTCCCGGCAATGCGGGTACCGCAACGGAACCCGGCGTTGAAAACCTGCCCATCCTGGCTGACGATACCGATGCGCTGATCCTCGCTGCGCGGGATCATCAGGTCAACCTCACTGTTGTCGGACCGGAAGCACCCCTGGTGAACGGCATCGTGGACCGTTTCCAAAGTGCGGGCTTGCCCTGCTTCGGACCCAGCGCAGGACCGGCGCAACTCGAGGGCTCAAAAAGCTTTACCAAAGCCTTTCTTGACCGTCACAAAATTCCGACCGCATCCTGGCAGGCGTTTACCGACCCAGAATCCGCCCGTCAGTATATTAAATCTCAGGACGTTCCTCTGGTGCTCAAGGCCGATGGACTGGCCGCAGGCAAAGGCGTCATTATCGCGAACGACCGCGGCCAGGCACTTGCCGCGGTCGATGAAATTCTGGTGGATCAGCGCTTCGGTGGGGCCGGGCGGTGTCTCGTCATTGAAGACTTCCTTGAAGGTGAGGAGATCAGTTTTATCTGTGTCGCGTCAGGAACCCAAGTAGTACCGCTCGCCACCTCACAGGATCATAAGGCACGTGAAGCTGGCGACCGTGGTCCCAATACCGGGGGGATGGGCGCCTATTCTCCAGCGCCTCGAGTCGATGCTGAACTGCATCGACGCATAATGGATGAAGTGATCCATCCGACCGTCCGAGGGCTCGCCGAAGAAGGGATGCCTTATCTTGGGTTCTTGTACGCCGGACTGATGATCGACACACAAGGGAACCCCCGGGTGCTTGAGTACAACTGCCGCTTCGGAGACCCCGAAACCCAACCGATTCTCATGCGCATGCGTTCAGACCTCGCTGGCCTGTGCCAGGCAGCGCTGGATGGCGAACTTGATCGATTCAGGATTGAATGGGATCCGCGCTTTGCGCTGGGGGTGGTGATGGTGGCCGATGGCTACCCCGGCGAATATCCCCGCGGTGACAAAATCAGCGGACTGCAGGACATCATGTCGGATAACATTAAGGTCTTCCATGCCGGAACTCGGCAGGAATCAGGGCAAACCGTTACCGACGGTGGCCGAGTACTGTGCGTGACGGCGCTCGGTGCAACCGTAGACGCCGCTCAGCAGGCGGCCTATGGCACAGTCAGCACTATCCACTGGCCTGGTGCGGGCTGGCGTCCGGACATCGGCTGGCGTGCCTTGAACCGATAATCGACCGATGCGGCTGATCAATGACACGGACAATGCCTTTTAGCCTTCTGTAAACCTTCATAACGATTTAAGAAAGAGAAGCTATGAAAACACCTTTTGTTGCCGTCCTTATGGGCTCGGACTCCGACCTCAAGACTGTTCAAAATACACTCGATACGCTGGACCTCATGGATATTTCCTGGGAAGTCCGGATTACCTCTGCACACCGCACCCCTCAGGACACCCACCGCTACGTCGAGGAGGCCACCAAGCGCGGCTGTGCTGTCTTCATTGCCGCGGCTGGCCTCGCTGCGCATCTTGCAGGAACGGTCGCTGCTCTGACCATTCGGCCGGTCATCGGGATTCCGATGGATGGTGGACCACTCAACGGGCAGGATGCACTGCTTTCGACGGTCCAGATGCCTGGGGGCATTCCCGTAGCCTGTGTCGCAATCGGTAAAGCGGGTGCGAAAAACGCGGCCTACCTTGC
>JABJIU010000187.1 GCA_018661145.1 Pseudomonadota bacterium
CCTGCGACCTGGTCTTTCTCTCCATGGGGTTCACAGGACCCGAACAGACAGTGGTGGACGAGTTCGACCTGGAATGTGATCCGCGGTCTAACATCCAGGCAGGTGCACCCAGCTACCAGTCGTCGCGTCTGCCGATTTTTGCTGCGGGAGACTGCCGACGTGGCCAGTCGCTGGTGGTCTGGGCAATTCACGAGGGCCGGGAAGTGGCTCAGGCAGTGGACGAGTATCTCCGGAAGCGATCCCAGATGCCTGCGGTTGCCTGATCCAGGGCACTTATGAGCCGGCCGGCGATTCCCAACGACCAGCGGCTGATTGTTGCTCTGGATCTGCCCAGTGGTAACGAGGCCCGAGAGTTGGTCGAGGCGTTGGGAGATAGTGTCAGTTTCTATAAGGTTGGTCTTGAACTTTTTACAGGCGCCGACGGGTTTGCTGTTGTCGACTGGCTGAGCACCTACGGCAAGCAGGTCTTTGTCGATCTTAAGTTTTTTGACGTACCCGCCACCGTAGCCCGAGCAGTGAAACAGCTGCACGGGCGAAACATCACCTTTGCGACAGTGCACGGCAATGACGCCATCATGCAAGCCGCAGCCGAAGTCTCAGGTGATGTGGGGATTCTCGCGGTGACCGTGCTGACAAGTCTTGATTCGGCTGACATGCGCGACCTTGGATTTGACTGCGATATCCCGGCGCTGGTGCGATCCCGGGCACGTCGGGCTTTGACCCTAGGCTGTGCGGGCGTGGTCGCCTCCGGAGAAGAAGCCGCAGTACTGCGTACTACCTTGGGAGATAACGGGGTGATCGTCACGCCGGGAATTCGCCCGGGACATCATGATGATGATCAAAAACGTGCAGTGACCCCGACTCAGGCACTGCGCGATGGTGCTGACTATCTCGTGGTCGGTAGACCCATACGGGATGCTGATAGCC
Source organism: Pseudomonadota bacterium (assembly GCA_018661145.1). Classification (GTDB taxonomy): domain Bacteria; phylum Pseudomonadota; class Gammaproteobacteria; order Arenicellales; family UBA868; genus UBA868. Next base: position 928 of record JABJIU010000187.1, read on the forward strand.
CCAAAGCGGCGGCGGAACAGATACAGGCCGAGATCCGCTCGGCGCTAGCGGTATGAGCGCATCTCAGCCGGATCTTCAAAACGACCGCCTGATCCGAGCGCTGCGCCGTCAGGATGTCGACTGCACGCCGGTCTGGATCATGCGCCAGGCTGGCCGGTATCTTCCCGAGTACCGTGCGACCCGTGCACGCGCCGGAGATTTCCTTACGTTGTGCAAGACTCCGGAGCTTGCCTGTGAGGTGACGCTCCAGCCTCTGGAGCGCTTTGATCTTGATGCCGCGATCCTCTTTTCGGATATCCTGACGATTCCCGATGCCATGGGCCTCGGGCTGAGTCTCAACGAAGGCGAAGGCCCCCGGTTTGCCCGTCCGTTGCGATCCGCTGCCGATGTTGCCTCCCTGATTCGGCCTGATCCTGAGAGCAATCTTCGCTATGTGATGGACGCTGTTAGATTGATTCGCAGGGAACTGAACGGTCGGGTACCGCTGATCGGTTTTTCAGGAAGCCCCTGGACCCTGGCGACATACATGGTGGAGGGTCAGAGCAGTCGTGACTTTTCGATCGTCAAGAGCATGATTTACCAGGAGCCCTCGGTCGCCCGGCAGTTGCTTGGAATATTGAGCGAGTCAATCGCTTTGTACCTCAGAGCGCAGGCGCACGCGGGCGCACAGGTGTTGATGGTGTTTGATACTTGGGGAGGGGCGTTGGGCCACGCTGAGTACCGCCATTTTTCACTGGATCCCATGGCGCAGATCGTCGAGGCGTTGCGGGCCGATCCGGTTGCGGGCGCTTTGCCCATCATCGTATTCACCAAAGGAGGCGGGCAATGGTTGTCGCGGATCTCAGAAATCGGATGCGACGCACTCGGTTGTGACTGGACCACCTCGCTTCGTGAGGCGCGGCGTCTTGTGCAGGACCGGGTCGCGCTGCAAGGTAATTTGGACCCGGCGGTCCTCAATGCGTCTCCCGAGAAAATCCGCTCAGCCGTGGGTGATGTACTGGAAGATTACGGGCCAGGTCCAGGTCATATCTTTAATCTGGGCCATGGCATTACGCCAGGCATTAACCCCGATCACGTCAAGGTTCTCGTTGACTCAGTTCACGAACTGGGTCGTGCCGCACACTGATCGGCAGGGCTATCGCTTCGATCCTTTACTCGGGTACCGGTACCGTATAGTTCAGTCCGAGACGGCCGCCGTCGGCGTAGATACACTGCCCGGTGATATAGGACGCATCGTCACTGGCGAGAAACAGGGCAATGCTGGCAACTTCATCGATGTCGCCAAAGCGGCCCATGGGTGTGCGAGAGAGGATAGCGCGGCGTTTGGCGTCGTCCGTTATGACCTGCTGCAACATTTCCGTTTTGATGGTGCCAGGACCAATCGCATTAACCCGCACTCCTTTGTCCGCAAGCGCGACCGCCATGACCCGGGTCAGTTGATCCAATCCACCCTTAGAGACGTTGTAGGGCAGGATATTGGGAATCGTCATGATTCCATTGACTGAGGACATGTTGATGATACTGCCACCGTCGCCAGCGACCATATGCCGACCGGTCGCCTGGCTCATCAGGAACGCGCCCTTGAGATTCACCGAGAGCACCTTATCGAAATCCTCTTCACTGATCTCTAAGACATCGCCCGAACGCAGGATCCCCGCATTATTGACACAGATATCGATGCGTCCCGCATCGGTCATAATCTCATCGACGGTGTGGTCAACTGCGGCTTTGTCCGATATATCCGTACAAAAAAACCGTGCGCCAGAAATGTCTGCAGCAGCGCGCAGACCGATGTCTTCGTTGACATCGAGCATCATGACCTGCGCCCCTTCTGCTGCGAAGCGTTGCGCAATACCGAGGCCGATTCCCTGCGCGGCACCGGTGATAACAGCGATCTTGTCCTGAAGTCTCATTGGTTCCCCATCTAAGTGATAATAACGCTACGGTGATTCTATCCCTTGTCCTCAATTCGTAGCGGCTTCGGGTAAAGAGGCGTCAGAGTGGACCCAATGTCATCAGATCTTGATAGTCGGTTGGTAATCGAAAAGGCAGGGCCTTCCCGGATCGATGTTGTACGAGACCTGTTTCAAGAATACGGACAGTCGGTCGATGCGCCGTTATGTTTTGAGGATTTCGAACACGAACTCGATAGCCTTCCC
>JABJIU010000257.1 GCA_018661145.1 Pseudomonadota bacterium
CGCGACCTTGCTCGGCGCCTCACCGATTGGTCGAAGAATCTTCCCGAAGATCACCGACGCTTCGTAGTCTGCTCGGGCGGTGGTCCTGGAATCATGGAGGCCGCAAATCGTGGAGCCTCCGACGCCGGTGGCATCAATGTCGGACTTGGAATCTCCCTGCCCCACGAGCAAGCCAACAACCACTACATCACCCGTGAATTGTCCCTCGAGTTCCACTACTTCTTTATGCGCAAGTTCTGGTTTGCGTACATGGCCAAAGCCGTAGTGTTCTTTCCCGGGGGGTTTGGAACCCTGGACGAATTATTTGAAATTTTGACCCTTTTGCAGACGGGCAAGATCCGAAAGCACCTGCCGATTGTGCTCTATGACAAGTCTTTCTGGCGGGAGGCTATCAACTTTGAGACGCTGATCAAGCATGGCACGATCAGTGAAGATGACCTGGACTTGTTCTTACTGACCGATTCGGTTGACGACGCCTATGAGTACCTCACAGCGCAACTCTCCGAGTACGGTGTCGCGGAGCACGGCGCAACGCTTTAGACATTTCATCCCTTACGTTTGTTTCAGGGACTTTCTGGGAAACACTCGTCGATTGCTACTCTCTTACGCTGAGCGGTTCTGGGTTAACCACTTTTCGACTACCGCCACCGTCTCGTCGACGACTTCGAGGCGCTTACCCTGCTGAGCCGCCACTAAAGAGACCAATTTATCAACGCGTTCTATGTTCTTCGCGCCACCTGCCAGCGCCCGCGCAGCGGACGAGGGGTTCGCGAGTGAACTGGCGGCCTTGGCATACTTCTCGAAAGGCACAAAATCCGAAATGTCTCCGCCAAGATCAATACAGACCCCTACCACCCAGTCATAGACGGCCTGACTCGCGTCGAGATCGCCGTGAACAGCTTCCTTAATCGGTCTCATCTCTTCCGCCTGGACGCATCGATAGTTTCCAGCCATCAGCATGGCCCACTTTGCAAGCGGGACAAAAACCGAGTCGTATACGCGAAGCTTTACCGGCAACTCCAGTGCGCCATGCTCCGGGCTTTGAAAACGCGCGGCTTCAATGCTTGCATCGAGGTCGCGCAGCATTGCTGTGTGCGCCCCATCGGCAAACGCCGCCGCCTTGAAATTAGTCGGCAACCGAACCTGCAGCACATTAGGTTTCTCCTCGGGTGGGCGAAACGCCTGTGGGTCAGGGCTGCACAACGTCATCAGGTCAGGATCAAAAGGATCCCAAAGCTCAGGCTCCAGAAAACAGGACCGGAGACTCCCTGTCTCAAGGCCCGGAATCCGTGCGAGGTAAGGCAACAACGGCATGTTGGTGATAGCCATTGTGGGGACACCCGAAGCCGCAACCCGACCGATAAGTTCACGCACGCCTGGCGCACTGTACTGGGGCTCCTGCATCGCAAGCACAACGAGATCGAAATCTGTGGGATCAATCTTTTCAGGAGCGGCAGCCTGGAGTGAACCCGCAAGACTGCCGGAATCCACTTCGATCAGCCCGTCACGCCCTCTGACCGGAATTCTGACTACTGAACCTTCTTCATTGAAAATGGCCGCTGTAGCCTCGCGACAAACGAGGGTTGCATGGTGGCCTGCGAGCATCAGCTTGGTCGACAGCAACGAGCCGTATGAAGCACCCAGAATCAGGGTCCGGTATCGGGTCGTAGACGGCCCGCTTCTGTCCGGACCGGAAGTGTCTGCCTGGGTCAGTGTCATAGTCTCTCTCGAGTGGTCAATCATGGATAAATACAATGGCCGCGGAGTTTAACCTATGCCAGATCAGCCTAAAGGCCTTTGCTCTTCAGATCTTTGCGATCCCTAGTACACGATGGCCGCATCCAGGAGGCACATGCTATCCTGTTTGTTCCACTTCAATTCGGACCCCGGGGATGATCTCCGAAATTCCGTGCGTTGACATTCGATCAGGGGCATCTTCAGTTTCAGATCCCGATATCGCGAGCGCCCTGGACCAGGCCCTGGCTACCCATGGCTTTTGCTATATCCAGGGCCATGACGTTGACGCCAGCCGGATCAGTCAGATCCTTGAGGTCAACCACACCTTTCACGCGTTGTCCGAGGAGGAAAAACGGGAGCTTGCCGTCAATCGCTTCCATCGCGGCTATATTGGAAAAGACGAAAGCCAAACCGTCACCTCGTCGGTGAAGCCGGCCACCCAACCCAACCAGTCTGAGTCTTTTATGGTGATGCAGCCGGTTTCTGCAGACCACCCTCGCTGGGGGAGCGCGATCTTTGGACCTAACCAGTGGCCTGATACCCTGATCCCCGAGTTCCGTATGACCTGCCTTGACTACTTCAACGTCATGCAAACGCTTGCGTATGGACTGACGCAGCGGCTGGGGGTGGCGTTGGGACTCGGACCTGATGCTTTCACAAAGTGGTTTACCGAGCCGACTCTCTTTCTTCGTCTACTGCGTTATCCCGCCCTCAGCACCTCTGACCATCGGGATCAATTCGGCTCCGCACCGCATACTGATCACGGCTTCCTTACGCTCGTGGCACAAGATGCGACCAACGGTCTTGAGGTGCAAACTTCCGAGGGGCGCTGGATTTCCGTACCTCCGCTTGACAATGCGTTTGTCCTTAATGTGGCCGATATGCTCTCGGTCATTTCTGGAGGGCGCTGGGCCTCAACACCGCACCGGGTCGTACTCAACCAAAGGGAGCGATACTCTGTGGCTTTTTTCTTCGATCCGAATTTCGACGCAGCCATATACCCGATGCTCCCAGCGGACCCGCCCAACCGAGAAGGGTTGCAGGTCCATTACGGGGAATACCTGATGGAACGTTTCGATAAAAACTGCCTTTACCGCGATGCCTGAGGCTATCGCCGTCATCGGGCTTTGGAAAATTAAGCATGAGTGACATAACACACTTCATCACCGCTATCCCCAAGGCGGAATTGCATGTCCATATAGAGGGCACGATTGAAGCTGACCTGCTGCTCACCATTGCCGACCGTAATGAGATAGCGCTGCCCTACAAGTCTGCGGCTGACATCCTTGCGGGACAGAGCAAGGGTAAGTCAGATCCGAAACAAAACCTCGATAGTTTTATCGAAGCTTTGGATGTTTGCCGAAGCGTGCTGCGCAGGGGGAGGGATTATGAGGACATCACCTATGGATATCTGAAGCGCTGTCAGATTGAAAAGATCGTCTACGCTGAGGTTATGTTTGATCCTCAGCAAGGTCTAAGGCAGGGCGTCGGCATCGAAGCTCAACTTGAGGCCCTAAAATCCGGAAGCCTGGCTGGTGCCCGAGACTTTGGTGTCGAGGTGCAGTGGATTATGAGCTTTCAGCGTGACAGGCCCGTTGAAGAGGCTCTGAATATTCTTGATGCGATCCAGCCCTATAGAGACCAAATTGCTGGGATTGGTCTCGACAATCCGGAGCGTCCCGACTTCCCAAACACCTTTGCCCCAGTCTTTGCCGCCGCAAAAAAAGAAGGCTATAAACTTACGTCACACTGTGACGTGCATATCCCCAATTCCATCGAGCACATTCGCGGCTGCATCGAGACCCTGGGCGTGGAGCGCATAGACCATGGACTGAACGCTATTGAGGACGACAGCGTAGTCCAGCAATTGATCGACAAGAACATCGCGCTGACTGGCTGCCCTACACGTTACGCGTTCCAGTCACAGACCTCCCCAGACGATCTGGCAATGATGACCGGCCTGCTGGAGCAGGGTGTCTTGATTTCGCTCAACAGCGATGATCCGGCGCAGTTCGGGTCCGGTTGGCTGTCGCAGACGCTGATCGAAGCGCAGCGCACAGGGAACTTGTCGCGGAAAACCATGGCCAAGTTTATGCGTAATGGTTTCATTTCTGCATGGCTACCCAGCGATCGAAAGGCCGCCTACCTAGAGGAATTTGACCGCTCTTGCGATGCTATTCGATGGAAGCAATAGATTAGCAAGAGCAAGCAGTTGTATTTACGTTCATCGAGAACATTGGGAGATGTCGATTTCCTTGCCCCCTATGCCCCACCGCGGCACAGTGAGAAGCCCCAGGCCGCGAATTTCAACGGCAAGTAATCGTGTTGCTAGACCGCAGCAACGTTGGAGAGCAAGCGGGGAAACTGACCGAAAATAGTGGAACTGGAACTGGCGGAGAGAGAGGGATTCGAACCCTCGATACGCTATTAACGTATACACACTTTCCAGGCGTGCGCCTTCAGCCACTCGGCCACCTCTCCGCAAGGCGCCAAAGGGTATCTAAGATACGCTCTCAACGCAAACCGGCTTGGGTTAGATCAGGGCTTTCAGTCCGGTAACCAGACGATCGAGCCCCGCGATCGCGCTGTCACTCTGGAGAGCGCCGAAAGAGGCTCTAAACGCGCATCGGTCGGTTATGCCAAAGGCACTTCCCGGGATAACTGCAACCCCGAAACGCTCAATCAAAACCCGAGCAAGGTCGAGGCCGTCACCGTCGTAGCCAGGCACCTCTACAAAAAGATAAAAAGCCCCCGAGTTTGGCAACAGGCTTGCCTTGTCGCCCAATGCGTTCAATGCCTCGATACCCTGACGGCGGACAACTGCCATATCAGCAAGATATGGCCGACAGTAATCCGCGCCGGCCTTAAGGGCGCCCAATGCGGCGTACTGAGAAATCGCCGCTGCGCAAATCACATTCGTATCCTGGACCTTTCTCAACGCCCCAAACAATTTTTCGGGAATCGCCGCATATCCAATGCGCCAACTGGCGAAGCCATACGCCTTGCTTAACGAGTACAAACAGATGGTGTACGACTCGCTACCTTTAATCGCACCGGGAGAAAAATGCTCGGCGCTGTCGTAAAGGAAATACTCGTAGGCTTCGTCACTAATATGATAGACCCCGTGATCCCGGCACAATGTGTTCACCGCCCTCAGAGCGGCTTCCGGATACACGATCCCCGTGGGATTGTTGGGTGATACCGTAACTACGGCCCGGGTCTTTTTCGAGATCGCGCTTTCGATTGCTTCTATCTGCAGATGCCCCTTGGCATCCGTCGGCACCGTCACCGGGACGCAATCCGCAATTCGAACCGCCATTTCCTGATTAAAGTAGAACGGTTCGGGCAGAATCACCTCATCGCCAGGATCTGTGATCGCCAACAACAGGTTCAAAAATCCCATATTGCTTCCAGCCGTTACGACCACCTCTCTACCCTCAAGCGAGATTTTGTTCTCCGAAACGAGCTTCTCTGATAGCGCAGACCGCAGGGGCTCCAACCCCTCCACCGGGCCATACTGATGCGCTGTTGGGTCATCCCAAAACATACGGATACAACCTTCGACATCTACTGGCGGTGGATAATGAACAATCCCCTGCCCCAGGGAGATGGTCCCCGGATTTGCCAGAATGAAATCTCCGATTACTGGAATGATCGGCTGCTGAACGGATGCCATCCGTCGACTTGGTGAAATCATCTTGTTCCTGTTGAAAAGTGGGACTTTTGAACCTGCTAACGACTCCATGCTCTACGCGAACAGGCGGGGTTAAGATCCTGGATATTCGACTTTTTAATCTGAAAAAATCACGTCATCCCTATTCGCTGTCTACTATCCGCGGTATTATATGACCTCGCCGGCTGAGCCCAATTCCGATCCTGTGCACGCGCGGACACCGCTAACGCGATCTACCCGGCCATGATTCCCGGCACCGGGATCAACGCCTGCAAGGTTCACGCTGACAAAGGTATGCCCGTATCACGATGACGACAGATACGCCAAATCTCCAACCCGGCGAAAAAG
>JABJIU010000121.1 GCA_018661145.1 Pseudomonadota bacterium
CCAGGGATAAGCGCCGTAGTGATGATGATATCTACATCGCGTGCCTGTTCCTGAAATAGCCGCATCTCGGCCGCAATGAAGGCCTCACTCATCACTTTCGCGTAGCCACCTTCTCCAGAGCCTTCTTCCTCAAAATCAAGCATCAAAAATTCCGCGCCCATGCTTTCGACTTGCTCTTTGACCTCGGGTCGAGTGTCGAAGGCCCGGACTACGGCACCCATTGCCGCCGCCGCGCCTATCGCGGCAAGTCCCGCAACGCCAGCGCCAATGATAAGTACTTTCGCTGGAGGGACTTTTCCTGCGGCGGTCACCTGACCGGTGAAAAAGCGCCCGAAGTGGTTCGCTGCTTCGACGACTGCCCGGTATCCGGCGACATTCGCCATGGAACTCAGCGTGTCAAGTTTCTGAGCCCGGGAGATTCTCGGGACGGCATCCATAGCAAGGGTTGTGATGCCCTGCTCAGCGAGCGATTCGAGTAAGTCTGGGTTCTGTCCTGGCGCGATGAGGGAAATCAGGACTTTGCCGGAACTTAACAGTGAAAACTCGCCCGGTCCTTGTGTATTTGTACGCGAAGGTGGGCGGATTTTGATAATGATTTCGCTAGTCTGATAAAGCCGCTCGGCGGTCTCGACGATCTCGGCTCCGTGATCTCGGTATTCGTCGTCGGAAAAACCTGCGGCAACCCCCGCGCCGGTTTCAACAGACACAATGAATCCCAGTTTGATTGCGTCAGCGACCGATCCTGGGCTGAGTGCAACACGCTTTTCATGACTGGCCCGCTCGGCGGGAATTCCGATGATCATTTTCGCTAGCAATGAAAGTGAGTTTCAGGAGGTTCGCGGAATTATCCTTGAACCGAAAGTGATAGACAAACTTCTTACGACCCGGTTTCCCGGTCATTTGGGGTATTCGGAAAATTCAAATGGAATGCATCATCTTGGGGATTACGGCTGCCCGGAATTTCTGTATCCTTCGCATATCCCAGGTTTAATGGTAAGACCAGATGATCGAGACAGGAGAACTTTCACAGCGATTGCGAAATATCGCGGAGCGACTTGAGACGCTGAGGGGGTATCTTTGACTACGATGGCCGCAAAGAACGTCTAGCTGAGGTTTTACTGCGGCTCGAGGATCCGGGCGTCTGGAATAATCCCCAAGAGGCGCAGCAACTTGGGCAGGAGCGTGCGAGCCTCGAAGCCAGCACCACAGCGCTTGATGATCTCGCGGTAAAAACCGGCGAGGCATCCGAACTCTTGGCGCTCGCCCGCGAGGAGGGCGACGAAGAATCAGTCGATCTAATTTCCTTGGAGGCCGATCAGGCTCTTGGCCAATTGGAAAAACTCGAGTTTCTTCGAATGTTTTCTGGCGAACTCGATAGCGCCAACGCGTTCCTGGATATCCAGGCAGGTTCAGGTGGGACCGAGGCGCAGGATTGGGCTGACATGTTGCTGCGGATGTATTTACGATGGGCCGAGGATGAGGGCCTGGCGGCAGAACTGGTCGAACGCTCCGACGGGGAAGTTGCCGGCATCAAGAGCGCCACGATCCACGTGAAAGGGGAGTACGCCTTTGGCAAGCTCCGAACCGAAACTGGCGTGCACCGTCTGGTGCGAAAGTCGCCATTTGATTCGGGAAATCGCCGGCACACTTCATTTGCCTCTGTGTTTGCCTACCCCGAAGTCGACGAAAGTGTTGAGATTGAAATTAATCCTGCTGACCTTAGGATCGATACTTACCGCGCGAGTGGCGCTGGTGGACAGCACGTAAACCGCACGGATTCGGCAGTCAGAATCACGCACCTGCCTTCGGGCATTGTGGTTCAGTGCCAGAATGACCGATCCCAGCACCGCAACCGGGCAGAGGCGATGAATATGCTGCGGGCTCGTTTGCACGACGCCGAGATGCGTGAAAAACGCGAGAAGCAACAGGAACTCGAGGATTCCAAGGCCGACATCGGTTGGGGTAGTCAGATTAGGTCGTATGTTCTTGATCAGTCAAGAATAAAAGATCTCCGCACAGGTGTTGAGACCGGGAATACCCAGGCGGTCCTGGATGGTGGGCTCGGATTGTTTATTGAAGCAAGCCTGAAAGCGGGTTTGTAACGTAGACTCAGAAACTATGAATCAGAAGAACGATACCGATCAGGTTGCACAGCGGCGCGCGAAACTCCAGACAATTCGCGAGAGGGGCAATCCTTTTCCGAACGATTTTCGTCGGGATGCGGAAGCTGCGGATCTGCATAGGCAATATGGCAGCGCGGATTCCGAGAGTCTCGAGTCACAGCAGATCGAGGTCCGTATTGCGGGCCGTCTGATGACCCGGCGGGTCATGGGTAAAGCCGGTTTTGCCAATGTTCGCGATGAGTCTGGAGATATCCAAATCTATGCCCAGCGTGATGCCCTCCCGGAAGATATCTACAACAGCGTCTTCAAGAAACTCGATATCGGCGATATCGTTGGGGTTTCAGGAGTGCTGTTCAAGACCCGCACGGGGGAGTTAACGGTAAATGTCCGCGACCTTAGGTTGCTGGTCAAGTCTCTACACCCTCTACCAGAAAAATTTCACGGACTGACCGATGTAGAAACCCGGTACCGACGCCGCTACGTAGATCTTCTGGTCAACCAAGATTCGCGAGATATTTTCCGCAAACGGGCGGCTACCGTCAGCGCATTGCGCCGGTTCCTGGATCAACGGGGATACCTGGAGATTGAGTCGCCGATTATGCAGTCGATCCCAGGCGGAGCGAATGCGCGGCCTTTTGTCACTCACCATCATGCCCTCGACGTGGACCTGTATTTGCGGGTTGCTCAGGAACTCGCCATCAAGCGGTGCCTGGTGGGGGGCTTCGAGAAGGTCTACGAGTTGAATCGAAATTTCCGGAACGAGGGTCTCAGTACGCAACATAACCCGGAGTTCACGATGCTGGAGTACAACGAGGCGTACGTCGACTTTGTGGATTACATGAACCTGACCGAACAGATGTTGCGAGAAGTCGCCGGTGAAGTGACCGGCAAGACCGATCTTGTTTACCAGGGGGAGCAGATCGACTTTTCAAAACCATTTGCACGGCTTTCGATGGCTGAGGCGGTATGTGAACACAATCGGATGCTTTCCATCGATGATTGCGCAGATCCCGCCGCGCTCTCACAGCATCTCCAATCTACCGGATTGACGGGCGCTGAAGACGTAAGCGCCGGCGAGTTACTCCTGACGCTCTTTGAGGAGACGGTCGAGGACAAACTGATCTCGCCTACGTTCATAACCGGATATCCTGCCGAGGTCTCTCCGCTTTCACGACGCCAGGACAGCAATCCGGACTTCACTGACCGGTTTGAACTGTTTGCAGCGGGTCGGGAACTGGCGAACGGTTTTTCGGAATTGAATGACCCGGAAGATCAGGCACTGCGGTTTCAGGAGCAAGCCAAGGCGAAGGCCCAGGGAAATGAAGAGGCCATGTTCTACGACGCAGACTACGTCACATCGCTTGAGTACGGATTGCCACCCAACGCGGGTGGAGGCCTGGGGGTTGATCGTTACGTGATGATTCTTACGGATAGCCCGTCGATCAGGGATGTCCTGTTGTTTCCTCACATGCGCCCCGAGGCTGCTGACTGACCCTTCGGAGTCGGCAAGGCCGAGATGATCCGTCCAGTTGCGCTATTCATCGGGCTTCGGTACACCCGAGCCCGGCGGCGCAACCATTTCGTTTCTTTTATTTCGGGAGTCTCTATCCTGGGCATCACGGTTGGTGTCTGGGCGCTGATCACGGTTCTCTCTGTCATGAATGGGTTCGAACGGGAGCTCCGAGAGAGAATCTTAAGCGTCGCGTCACACGCTACGGTGAGCGCCCGAAGCGGTTGGCTGAACGACTGGCGCGTGTTAACGCATTCAATTGTCGAGCATCCAGAGGTACTCTCGGCAGCCCCTTATATTTATGGCCAGGGTTTGCTGACCCGTGCCAACACGGTGTCCGGTGTCCTGATACGTGGAGTGCTCCCGGAAAGGGAGGCTGGGGTATCAACTATCCTTGAAAATTTAATAGCGGGTTCGCGAAACCCGCTTAGTAAAGGCGACTGGAAGATTGTTTTGGGTGCCCAACTCGCGAGATCACTTGGCGTGGGGGTGGGTGACCGGGTCACGCTCATTGCGCCGAAGGGTCGGATCACCCCGGCGGGATTACTCCCCAGAATGCGGCGATTCGAAGTGAGCGCAATCTTCGAGATGAATATGTATGAATACGATTCTGGTATCGCATTGATTCATCTTGATGATGCCGCGCAGTTGCTCGAGACCGGAGGTGGCGTTACCGGCGTGAGGATTCGTCTTCAGGAGATTTATCGGGCCCCGCTGGTCCGTGCGCAGCTGCAAGAACGCCTCGGAAGCGCGTTCCATATTAGTGAC
>JABJIU010000258.1 GCA_018661145.1 Pseudomonadota bacterium
CAGGGCACCATCAGAGAAACCACCAGCGCGCGATCAGGCCAGTCCTTTTTGACCTGTGCGATCTCGTGAAGATTCACCTGCAAAGGTCGATCCGTGATGAGTTCGATGTTGTTGAATCCAATTACACTCCGATCCTTGCCATGTAATGCTTCGTATCGCGGTCCATTGACATTCACAATCGGCGGGCCGTCTTCCCCAAGTGTCTTCCACACCACACCCCCCCAGCCGGCCTCAAACGCCCGGTTGACGTTGTACGCTTTATCCGTAGGTGGCGCGGAAGCCAGCCAAAATGGATTCGGGGATTCGATCCCTACAAAATTGCTTTTGAGATCGCTCATCGGTCGCTCCTCTTCTTTGTCTTACCTAACGTTATCCTGTTCGCCTTTCGCTTAAACCTTTTTCTAATCGCGTTTCCCGTTATGGTCTAGGTCGTCAGCACCTGGTGAATCGCATTGGCGGCCACTTTACCGTCCTGTACGGCGCTTACGGTCAGGTCATCGCCCCCGGCAACGCAGTCTCCTCCGGCCCAGATTCCCGGACAAGATGTCTGTCGCTGCTCATCCACCACCAATCGGCCATCCTCAAGCTCAAAACGTTCGGGTTGTTCCGGCCGCTGGAGATGTGACCCCTGGCCAATCGCCTTCAACACCATATCCGCAGGCACCACAAAGCGCTCACCCGTTGCGGATCCTCCCGTGGCCTCGAACTCCACACCGTTTGCCTGGCCATCCGCAAGGATCACAGCGGCCGGCTGGGCCCAATAACGAATAGAAACACCCCGGATCTTTGCAAACTCTTGCTCGACGATACTGGCCTTCATAGCCTCGGGGCCACGACGATATACGATCGTGACTTCTTCCGCTCCGAGAAGCCGGGCCTGAACTGCTGCATCGATCGCTGTCATTCCACCGCCAATGACCACCACCTGCCGCCCGACCGGGACCGAGGACAACCCTTTCGTCTGCCGTAATTCGTCAATAAAACCGACTGCATCGGCAACGCCGTCACCCTCCTCACCCGGGATGCCAAGCGCATTACCACCGCCGAGCCCTATACCGAGAAAAAGCGCATCGTGGCGTTTCTGTAATTCATCCAGGGTGATTCCCTCACCCAAGGCAATATCGTGAACGATCTCAATACCGCCAAGTGACGTAATGAAGTCGACTTCACGTTGGGCAAATTCGTTTAGCATCTTGTAGGCCGCAAGTCCAAACTCATTCAGGCCTCCCGCTTTCGACCTCGCCTCATAGACAACGACATTGTGTCCGAGTACTGCCAGACGGTGAGCGCAGGCCAATCCTGCAGGTCCCGCACCGACTACGCCGACAGTCCGGCCACTTGATTCGGCGCGGGTGAAAAATGTAGTGCCCCGGTCAAGGGCCTCATCGACAGCATAGCGCTGCAGCAGGCCGATGTTCACCGCCCGGTCATCTCCGTGATTGCGCACGCAGACGCCCTCACAAAGTGTCTCCACTGGACAGGCCCTGGCGCAGGTCCCGCCCATAACGTTTTCTTCGAGAATAAGTCCCGCTGCACCCACCGGATTTCCATTGGCGATCATGCGGATAAAACCCGGAATATCGATTCCGGTCGGACACGCCTCGGTGCAGGGAGCATCGAAGCAGAAATAACACCGTTCTGCTTCGACTCTCGCTGCATTCCCCTCGAGCGGGGTATGCATTTCACAAAAGTTGCGCTGGCACTCGGTCTCCCCGAGCCGCTCCGGGGCAATTCCGGGTCGGCCATTGTGCGCTGTTGTAATCAGTTCCACGTATCAGCCCCTTAGGCCCGACAGATATCCGCGCGGGCAGCGTCTGCTACGCACGCAGGAGACCTCAACCGGGCCAAGCGTTAACATGGGCGGAGCAGGTAAACCCCGAATTTCAGTTGAAACCGGGGCTCTCCTGCTTTTTCGCCCTTTTATTTCTATTGCTTTTAACTAGAGAATGACGCCACCTAAAACGCCGCATCCCAGACTACGTGAGACCAGGCTCCGGACGGCGCTTTTGAAATGACAGGATCAGACCCGCCACTCATCAGCGTGGCAACGGTACGCTCATAGTCGCTTTCAACCAGCTTGCCCCCACCGGCGGTGAGCTTATTGATCTCGCCCATCATCCGTCGCTGATGCTTCTCAGTCTGGGCGCCAGTCTCATCGTTCTCGAGCACGATGTCTGCCGCTGCGTCGCTGTTTTCACGGGCCCATGCCCAGCCTTTCATGGAAGCCCGAACGAAGCGCGCCATCTTATCCACGAAAGCCGGATCGTTGAGGTTGTCCTCAAGGACATACAGACCATCCTCCAACGTCGCCACACCCTGGTCTTCGTACTTGAAGGTCACCAGTTCATCCGCACCGAGGCCGGCATCAATGATCTGCCAGTACTCGTTATAGGTCATGGTAGACACACAGTCAGCCTGTTTTTGCAGGATGGGATCGACATTAAAGCCCTGCTTGAGAACCGTGACGCCCTGCGCGCTGCCATCCGTAGGCACGCCAAGCCGGCTCATCCAACTCAGGAACGGATACTCATTGCCGTAGAACCAGACACCCAGGGTCCGACCTGGCAAGTCAGAGGGCGTTTTCACACCACTGTCTTTGCGGCACGTCAACATCATTCCGGAACGTTTGAACGGCTGCGCAATATTCACAAGCGCCAGACCTTTCTCGCGGGAAGCCAAGGCAGAAGGCATCCAGTCGATGACCACGTCGGCACCGCCGCCCGCGATCACCTGCGGGGGCGCTACGTCCGGGCCGCCTGGCTTGATCGTGACATCAAGTCCTTCGTCTTTATAGAATCCTTTGTCCTTCGCGACGAAGTAGCCTGCGAACTGTGCTTGGGTCACCCACTTCAACTGCAGGGTAACCTCATCGGCCGCCAGGGTCATGGTGCTGACCATGCCCATCGAAGCTGCCAGGATGAGGGTCGTAATGTTGCGTCTCATAGTTAACCTCCTCTGATTGGTTGAACGTGCCCGATCAAGGGCGTCTTTACGACGGTCTGCGGAATGACGGATGCCAGAAGGTGGCCCGCCTTTCCGCAACCGCCAGTAAACCATAGAACACTGATCCAGACACGGCCGCCAGCGCGATCGAGGCCCAGACCATCTCCATATTCATTCTTCCGGCTTCGGTAGAGATCCGAAAGCCAATACCAACAATCGGCGTACCAAAAAACTCCGCCACAATCGCCCCGATCAAAGCCAGGGCCGAATTGATCTTCAATGCATTGAAGATGAACGGCAGTGCGGTAGGCAAACGAACCCGGACGAAAGCCTGCCAGTGATTCGCGCCAATTGAGCGCATTAGATCGAGTTCTATCGCACCGGCGCTCCGGAAGCCGCTGATGGTATTCACCAGCATGGGGAAAAAGGTCATGATCACGACGACCGCGGCCTTCGATTGCCAGTCAAATCCAAACCACATCACCATAATCGGGGCGATGCCAATGATTGGAATCGCACTCACCAGGTTGCCGACCGGCAATAATCCCCGACCGAGGAACGCCCATCGGTCTGCTGCCAATGCGGCAGCAAACCCCGCCAGATTGCCGATCACGAAGCCAGGAATAACCGCGCGGACGACGGTCTGTTGAAAATCTGCCGCAAGGATGCCCAGCGACTCCGTAATCGCATCCCCCACGAGACTCGGCGGCGGCAGCAAAACCCGTGGGACCCCAAATCCCGCCGTGACCAGTTCCCAGACCGCCAGAAACCATACGCCAAAAATTCCCGGTATCAGGATCCGATAGAGTACCAACGCCAGCGTGTTTTTGGGTTCGCCCGTCGCAAAGCGCTGCATGACATGCCATACCGCAAAGGCAAGGGAAACTACCAGCAACCAGAACCCCAGTTGTGCAGACCCTCGGATGGGCTCGGCATGCACCAGTCCAAGCACCGCGTTCAGTGCCGTACAAAGCAGGACCAACTGCAACAGACGCACCGCAAGTGCCGGCGGCGACGGGACGGATGCAAGTGCCAACACCCCTGCGAGCGCACCCATCGCAATCCATGCACTGTCCAGTTCACGCCAAGCAAGGTCCGGTGCAGGAGCGGCAAAAAGCGACAACAGCAGAAACAGGGTGCTGATCAGCGCAGCTCCCGGGATGCCTCGAAAAACAGCGTTCATGCGGTCACCGCCTGGCCACCGTTCAGCCGTCGCAGTGCGATCCTCTCTGCGCGACCGATTGCCGTCACCAATAATGCTGACACGACTGAGGCAACAATGAGCGCAGCCCAGATCATCGTAATCTGTCCGTAGTAGGACCCGGTCAGTAGCCGGGCCCCCAGTCCACCCTGCCCTCCCGTCGGTAGTTCCGCCACGATTGCACCAACAACGCTCAACGCAATCGCGACCTTCAGCGAGGCAAACAGGAACGGGATCGACGAAGGCAGGCGCAATCGAAAAAACACCTGTGTCGGGCTTGCGGAGTAGGTATTCATTTGGTCTATCAGTATCGGCTCCGGAGAACGCAGGCCTTTCACCATGCCAACGACGACCGGAAAGAAACATAGGTACATGGAAATGACCGATTTCGGAAACAATCCCGTGATGCCGACGGATCCCAGCACCACGATAATCATGGGGGCTAACGCCAATATCGGCACCGTCTGCGAGGCAATAATCCAGGGCATCAGACTTCGATCCAGAGTCGTGACATAAACGATCCCGATCGCCAGCGCGACCCCAAGCAGTGTTCCCAGCACAAAGCCCAAAAGGGATGACGACAAGGTGATACCCGCGTGATACAGCAAGCTCCGTTTTGAGGTCACACGCTTGTCCAGCACGGTTTTCTTGAGCTCTATCGCGACCTGATGCGGGGACGGCAGTACCGGTCGCTCCATCCGCCAGGCATCTGTAGCGAGTCGTCCAAGATCCCAGTTGATGTCCTGTTTCTGATAACGGTCTATCAATTGTGTACTGTTGAGATAAACCGCTCCCGCATACCAGATCACAATCAGGCTGGCGACTACGGTGAGAACGGGGAGAAACGCGCCCTCACGGCGCAGGCGGTCAATCATCGTCGTAACTATGCCCCGCCTTCAAGCCCTCGCGCACGCGATGGGCAATTTCCAGGAATTCGGGGGTCTCCCGAATATCAAGCGTCCGGTCTTTAGAGAAGTTACAGGGAATGACATCCATCACCTGCCCGGGTCTTGGCGACATGACGATCACCCGTGTCGAAAGAAATACCGCCTCCGGGATCGAATGCGTGACAAAAACGACGGTTTTCTCTGTCTTGCGCCAAAGTTCCAGCAATTGCTGGTTGAGGTGATCCCGGGTGATCTCATCCAAGGCGCCGAAAGGCTCATCCATCAGCAGCAGTTCCGGTTCAACGCTGAGCGCCCGAGCGATGGAGACACGCTGCTGCATTCCCCCCGATAACTGCCAGGGATACTTGTTTTCGAACCCAGTCAGATTGACCAATTCGAGATAACGGGCGGAGCGCGCTTCACGTTCAGCCCGGGCGATCCCCATGATCTCGAGCGGCAGCATCACGTTACGACGAACGGTCCGCCAGGGATACAGCGCCGGTGCCTGAAAAACGTAACCATAGGCCCGGTTTTGTCGGGCCTCGCTCGGGCTGATACCATTTACAAGAATCTCACCGCTCGAGTGGGTCTCGAGATCCGCAATTACCCTGAGCAGGGTCGTTTTACCGCATCCCGACGGGCCGATGAGCGAGACAAATTCCCCGGGAGCGATATCAAGGTCGATACCAGCCAACGCCTGCACCGGCCCATCGTCGGTACTGAACTCCAGCGATAAATCGCTGATGTGAACGACTGAAGAGTCTGATTGCGCTGGCTGATTCACTGAGGTTTACGGTTAATCAATCTAACCACCGCTGCGCTCGGCCTTAGCCAGAATCGCGTGGAACATGACATTGGCCCCTGCTGTCGACCATTCCGGCTCGATATCTTCAACCTCGTTATGGCTGATTCCGTCGATACAAGGAATAAATACCATCGAAGTCGGGGCTGCATGCGCAATGAAACAAGCGTCATGCCCCGCGCCGGTGACAATTTCCCGCGCGCTATAGCCACAAGATTGTGCGGCCCCATCGACTGCCTCTACGCAACTCGCATCGAAAGGTACCGGCGCATAATAGAAGATCTGCTCCAGTTCAAAAGACAGTCCACCCTGATCCGCAATACGCTGGACCCCGTCCCTGATGGTCTGATCCATCTGCGAGAGGATCTGATCATCTGGATGCCGGATATCGATCGTCAGGAACACGCGGCCAGGGATCACATTCCGGGAGTTGGGATGCACGTTCACCATGCCCACCGTGGCGCAGGCCAGGGGGGCGTGTGCGAGACCGGTTTCATTAACCAAACTGATAACCCTCGCGGCTCCAAGTAGCGCGTCGTGGCGTCGATCCATCGGAGTTGGTCCTGCGTGGGATTCTGTGCCCGTCAATTCCAATTCATACCATCGCTGGCCCTGAGCGTCAGTGACCACCCCAATCTCTATCCCTTCCTCGACGAGTATCGGCCCCTGCTCAATGTGCGCCTCGAAATAGGCATGCAAGGGGCGCCCCATCGGTTGATCACCGGCATAACCGATCCGCTCAAGCTCCTGGCCCATCGTCCGGCCTTCCGCATCGGCGCGAGATAAACCGTATTCAAGATCATAGATGCCGGCAAATACACCGGATGCCACCATAGCCGGCGCGAAGCGGCTGCCTTCCTCATTGGTCCAACATGCCGCCTCGACGGGGTATCGGGTCTGAATCCCGTGATCGTTCAGACTCCGGATCACCTCAAGCCCAGTCAACACGCCGTAGACGCCATCGAATCGTCCTCCGGTCGGCTGGGTATCGAGATGACTTCCCGCAACAACCGGAGGCAAGTCAGGGTCAGTCCCGGGGCGCTGCGCAAAGATGTTTCCCATCTGATCCACAGAGATTGAACATCCTGCCTCGCGGCACCATTGGACAAAAAGATCCCGAGCCTCACGGTCCAAATCAGTCAACGCCAGTCGGCAGGAACCCCCTTTCTGGGTCGGCCCAATTTTCGCCATCTCCATCAGCGAATCCCAAAGGCGTCCCCCGTTGATCATCAGCGCCTCATCACCCATCCTCACACCCCCCTCTGTCTAGTTTCTTTTGATTGATACTTTGTATGACTCACTAATTCAGATCGGTCAAAGGTCCGTAAGTCTCCGGACGCCGATCGCGGAAAAACTGCCAGGTATCCCTGACCTGCCGGACCATGTCCATATCCACCTCATGAATCAGGAGTTCATCCTGGTCAGAGCTGGCCTGCGCTTCGATCTGCCCTCTTGGGTTAACGAAATAACTTGAGCCGTAGAACTCGCCGATGTTCCATGGGGCTTCAATGCCGACTCGATTGATAGCTGCAATAAATACGCCATTGGCCGCGGCTGACGCTGGCTGCTCGAGTTCCCAAAGATACTGGGACAAACCCGCAACAGTCGCCGACGGGTTATAGATGATCTCAGCACCCTTAAGCGCTAAAGCTCGCCAGCCTTCAGGGAAATGGCGGTCGTAGCAGATATAGACCCCGATCCGGCCGTAGGCAGTATCGAATATCGGCCAGTCAGAGGCACCCGGCTTGAAGAAGAACTTTTCCCAAAAGCCCGCGACGTGTGGCAGGTGGGTTTTACGGTACTTGCCCAGATAACTCCCGTCCGCGTCAATAACTGCGGCGGTGTTGTAATAAACACCGGTCATCGCCTCTTCGTAAATCGGAACGATGATGACCATATTGTGCTTCTTGGCGTATTCACGCATCAAAGATACCGTGTAGCCATCAGGGATCGCTTCTGCTGCCGCATACCATCTCGCATCCTGACTCGGACAGAAATAGGGCTGAGTGAAGACCTCCTGAAAACACAGGATCTGCACACCCGCAGCGCCCGCCTTATCGATCAACGGCAGATGCGCCTTGAGCATCGCATCACGGATCTGCTCAGGTGAGTCCTCAGTAGATCCTTTAAGGCTCATTTGAATCAATCCGGATTTCAGTTTACTCATCTTTCACTCCTTCGGTTTGTGTCTTCATCGAGTTATGCAGGCCTTGGGCAATTTTGCAGAAGAGAATGGTCCAGGTTAAAGGCCAGTCGAGTAATTCAAGCGCGGCCCGCACCTTCATGGGAAATCAAGGGCTCGCTGACCTCGTTTTTCAGACCCAGGCCGCGGACCAGTGCCTCTACTACCTCAGTCGTTGCAGTCTCATAGATTTCCGTATCGTAGTCCGCAACGGCCGTCACCGCCTGAATCTGGGTTTCGAAATCCGCATAGGTCTGCGTGACTGCCCAGATCATGAAAAAAGCATGGGCGGGGTCAATCTTTGCCATTTGACCCTCTTGCTGCCATCTCCTGAATACACTGCCCTTTTCCTCCACCCAACTACGGAGTTGTCCACTCAGATGCGTACCAATGAGAGGCGCTCCGCTGATGATCTCCATCGCAAACAGTCGGGAGGCTTCGGGGTAGTGCCTCGAAAGTGATAGCTTACGGCTAACGTACTGGCGGATGGCCTCCTCGGGATTACCATCAACAGCGATGTCGCCTAAGGCCTCGAGCCACAGGCCAAGCACCTGCTCGATCACAATACGATAAAGATCTTTTTTTGTCTTGAAGTAATAAAGGACGTTGCCCTTGGGAAGACCCGCCTCACGCGCGATCTCCTCTACCCGCGCACCGTCGTAACCTTTGCGCGAAAAAACCCCCGTCGCCGCACGAATGATCCTTTCTCGTTGGCGCTCTCCGATGCCTCCGGCACTGCCCGTTGAACGCGCCTCGGACGGAGTCAAGGTCGGATGCTCCTGCAAGGTCTCCATAACGAGGGCATTTTGAACTCCAATTGACCGAATGGTCAACTTTGCCTCATCAGGCACCTGACCCTGGATCGCTTGTCGCATCCCGGGATTCCTAACTGACGTGTTCCTCCCGAAATCGACTCATGGCATGAACCAAGAGAACCAGAATCACAATGGCACCGCCCACAATTGAGCGGACGCCTGGATTTTCCCCAATCACCAGCCAGACCCAAAATGGCCCGAGAACCGACTCTAGCAAGCCGAGCATCGCCGCCTCAGGCGCGGGAAGATACCTCGGTCCGATGGTGATGAGGGTAATCGCAAGCGGGAGCAGTACTGCACCTCCAAGCACTAGCGCACCCCACTGCACAGTCTGCATTGGCGGGAAATCCGCGAAGAATGCGCCTATCACACCAGCGGCAAGAAGCCCCACGACCACGGCCGGAATCATGTTGAATTGTCGACGACCCCGCACGATTGCGAAACTCAGGCCGAGGATAATGGCGTTCGCCAATGCCAGCGCATCCCCAATCCACTGTGTACCCTTTGAGTCGCCAC
The DNA here is from genome assembly GCA_018661145.1 of Pseudomonadota bacterium. Lineage (GTDB taxonomy): Bacteria > Pseudomonadota > Gammaproteobacteria > Arenicellales > UBA868 > UBA868. Next base: position 9,347 of record JABJIU010000258.1, read on the forward strand.
TGGCCAAAACAAGCAATCCACCGGCAACACAGGCAATCGCGACCTTCGTCGACCGGGTCACCGTTTCTCCAAAAAGCACCCTGGAGAACAGCGCTGCGATCAACGGGGTACAGGCAAAGATGACCAATACATTTGCCACGCTCGTGTAGGAAAAGGACGCATAAAACGTTAGTGACGCGCAGGTCTGGAGACCTGCAAACAAAAGACCCCACCAACCAAGTGGCTTGAGCGCCTTCACGAAACCGCCGGAGATGAAAAGCGTGTACGCGATCAGAATAACCATTCCAGCGAGCAATCCCCGACCAAATGCCAGCGTAAATGGATCAACCGCTGTCAGACGGATCAATAGCGCATCTGGTGTAAACGCCAGCACACCGCCTAGCGTGAGCCAGAACCCCTTACGATAGTCATTCGGCATCGCTAACCCGTCGAAGCAATAACAGCCCTAAGGAGTAAGATCCGCGCTTACCCACCCGCACCTTCCTGGCCAGCAATAAAGGCCTCGATCCGCTCAGGTGGAACCGCGCCAGCCTGAACCGCTTTAAGGCGACCGCCTGGTGCATAGACAAGAAACGTTGGCGTCCCTTGAAGGGATTGACCAGTCTGTTCGTGAAAAAACTGTGCTACGTCGGGCCCGTCGCCGATTAGATTAGGAAAACGGGCGCCGTGCTCTTCTGCAAAAGCCCAGGCCTCCATAATGCCTTCAGGGCCATCCATTGAAATTCCAAGAACAGTCAAACGGCCGCCCTGCTGTCGGTCATGGAGTTGTGCCTGACCGGCCATTTCCTGTGCGCATATGGGACAACTCCAAGACCAGATCATCACCACAAGCCACTGGTCCGCAGGGACATAGTCGGAAAAATGGGCTCGCTTCCCTTCTAGATCGGTCAATCCGCCCGCGGAATATGCCGTCTGAGTCGCGGTTACCAGAAACATCCAAGCGATTACCACACCCAATGGCCACCGGAGATCTAGTTTCATGTTGCTCCCGCACCCTCCTCATCATCCTGCTTTCGTCTGACCAGAAGAATACCCACGACCACCAGCGCCATCCCAGCCACTGATTTAAGCGTCAAGGTCTCCCCGAACAGTGGCCAGGCAATCAGTGCCGTAACCGGAGGCACCAGAAAAAAGAGGCCCGCCACTTGAGTCGCGGCCCTGGCGCGCACCAACAACCACAACACAGTCATTGCGCCCAGCGACAACACCACCACCAGCCAACCCAGGGCGAAAACGAACTCACCCGTCCAGTCAACGTGGCGGGTCTCCATGATCAGTGCGATCCAGATCATCATTACCGCCGCCGCCAGAAACTGTAAGCAGGATCCCGTGAGCAGGTTCATGCTTGCGCAGAACCGCTTCTGATAAATCGCTCCAAGACTCATTCCCATAACACCAATCACGCACAAAACCACACCTGTCAGAGTGCTGCCAAGGCCGTCGACATAGCGCCAGGAGACTAGAGAGACCCCTACGGTTCCAATGAGAAACCCCAGCCACTGTCGTGGTCGAACCATCTCGGCGAGGATCGGACCCACGAGGACCGCCGTCAAAATTGGTTGCATTCCCACGATCAGGGCACTGTCCCCCGCCGAAACACCCAAGCTTATCCCTCCAAAAATTCCGCCAAGATAAACGCCATGGACCAGCAATCCGACTGCCATAATGTGACCCACCATCCGCCAACTCTCCGGCCACGCTGCGCCACTTATCCAGGCGACAACGCCGAGAATCACCGCGACCACAGAAAACCGTATTGCGAGAAACGTGGCGGGTTCCGCATAGGGAAGCCCCATCTTCGCCCCAATAAAGCCGGTGGCCCACAGCACCACAAATAATGCAGGTGCGCCGGTAAATAAAAGGCTGGCAGAATTTCCAGTAGAAGAACTTTTTGCGGACAATCTCACGGGTTCGATAAAATTACGGACTCGCGTAGTCTATTGCAACCTTTGCTCTGGTACAGGCGCAACGGGCGGGCGATTGCCCGGAACCATTACTACTTGAAACTCAACACTGTTTTTGGATAACCAAAATGAGCGACAACCCTTTCATCAGCGCTGTGACAGCGGACACATTTGCAACCGAAGTCATCGAGGCCTCCAAAACCTCTCCCGTCCTGGTCGATTTCTGGGCTGACTGGTGCGGACCCTGCAAAATGCTTATGCCTATCCTCGATAAACTCGCCCGTGAATATGACGGCAAATTCCAGGTCGCTAAAGTTGATACCGAGAGTGAACGGGAACTGGCGACCACTTATGGTGTTCGTAGCCTACCGACGGTGAAGGTCTTTCGCGATGGCGTCGAGGTGGATGAGTTCATGGGCGCACTGCCTGAAAGCGGTGTACGGGAAGTGATCGACCGTCACGTCTCCCGGCCTGCCGATAACCAGATCGCCAGCGCAGCATCGCTGGCTGACAATGGCGATCTTCTAGGTGCGATCTCACTACTGTCCGAAACACTTCTGACCGACCCGGACTATCTCAGGCTCCGCCTAGCCCTCGCCACACATCAGATTGCGGCGGGTAAAGCTACCGCAGCGGCCGAGGTCTTGCGTGACATTCCGCTGACTTCTATCCAGGAGCCGGAGGTTAAACAACTTCGTGCCAGAGTCGAACTCGCGCTTAATGCTGATTCCACGCTGGATGTTGAGAGCCTCAGGAAGACAGTGGAAAAATCCCCAGACGATCTTCAGGCGCGAATCGCTCTTGCCCACCACATGATGCAGCATCCCGATCAAATAGACGAAGCCATAATCCAATTCCTGGAGATCATCCGCCAAGGGCGCGGGAACGAGTTTGCCCAACAGGCGCGGTCTACTCTGGTTCAGATTTTTGAGAGCCTCGGCGCTCAGGATGAACGGGTTCGCCGTTATCGGCGAGAACTGGCGCAGGCCCTACATTAATCCTAGAGCCCTGACTAGCCCCGCGGATGGTGACTACTGTGCAAAGACTGCAGCCTGGCGCGTGCCACGTGGGTATAAATCTGTGTGGTCGAAAGATCGGCATGGCCAAGAAGCATCTGAACGCTGCGCAAATCAGCGCCATGATTCAGCAGATGGGTCGCGAAGGCATGCCGTAATGAATGGGGAGAAAGGTCTGTATCGATCCCCGCTAAGGCTGTGTACCGCTTAATCAACTGCCAGAACGCCTGTCGGGTCATGGGTTTGCCGCGCCGTGTGAGGAACACTGACCCGTTTTTCTGTTCCCCAGTAAGTTCAGGCCGAGCCCGGTCAAGATAGTCCCGTAGTCGGCTCGTCGCTTCCTCCCCCAACGGCACGATTCGCTCTCTCCCCCCTTTGCCGGTCACGCGTACAAGGCCGGTCGTGAGGTCAAGCTCGTTCAATGCCAGGGCCACTAGTTCTGATACCCTGAGGCCGCTGGCGTACATTGTCTCTAGCATCGCCCGGTCCCGGACTCCCAGCGTCGTATCCCCAGGGGCCCCCAGTAATTTCTCTACGCTCGCTTCGGTGATGGCTTTTGGCAGCGGCCGGCCAAGACTCGGCGAACGGATATCTGCCGTGGGATCATCATGAATGATTCCTTCGCGCAACAGGTAACGGTAAAATCGCCGCAATGTGGAAAGCCTTCGTGCGGATGATCGCGGGCTGAGTCCCTGTCGAACATTGGCGGCGAGATAACCCAATAACTCCGCCCGGCTGGCGTTCTTGAGGCCCAGGCCCTTCTTATCGAGCCAGGCCTCAAACCCCGCCAGATCACTACGATAAGCGCTCAAGGTGTTACCACTGAGTCCTGACTCCAGCCAGAGGGAATCAAGAAACTGTTCCGCGATTTCCGAGCCGGTCACCTTCGGGGTCATCAATCCGAACTCCGTTCTGCACGCCTTCTTTCAATCTGAGCAAGGCGGTAGCGAAGTTTCGCCTGCATTTTTGGCTCTGATGAACCTCCCAGTAATCCTCTGTATACCTTGGCAGCATCCTCATACAGTGCTGCAGACTCCAGTGCCTTTGCTGCCTGGTAAAGCGCGCTTTGCTGCCAGAACGGGTACTGATCTCCCGAAAGCCGTGCCGATTCAAGAAAAAATGCAGCTCCCCGGGCGTACTCTTCCAATCCAATGTACGACTGCGCTGACCAATAAAACAATTCACGCCGATGACTCGCAGTCCGAACCAAAGGCGCAATGACCTCAAACAAATCCAACGCCAATCGATGTTCCCCAATGAACTGTAGGTCGAACAGGATCTGCATGACCCGGTCTAGGCTCGCTGGCGTCATCCCCTCAAGGCCAGACAACCAGTCAGCCAACTGTCGCGCACCTAACACAGCGTTACCACCCAAAACATGTATTCTCGCGGTGCGCACCGTCCATTCACCAAGATCGATCCCTGGAGTCGGCGTCTCGATACGCACCTGAAGCCGTGCCGCAGCAGGGAGATCCTCCCGGCGCAAGGCTTCATCCACCAGCAGCATCAACGACTCCGCACTGACCTCCTCGACCTCAGCCGCGATACCGCCATCGCCGAAGAAAACCGGTAGCAGTCCAGGTACACCCGCCTCGATCAGGTGTCTGATCAACCAACTGTCGGAGGAGATGGGGATCCCCATAGCCTTTTCTTGCAGAATCAAGGCAACACCAAGTGCGCGCTGAGACAGGGCATCCTCGGGACCGTAACTCCTCTGGTAGTTCCGGACAACGTCCAGCGAAACGAGAGAAATCCCTTCCTGAGCTAGCGTCAGCCGAGCAATCTGGATATACGCTGTTAGGAGCTCGGTCTTCGCGTCAATACGCAAAAGAGCTGGCAGTTTGGCCTCGCTTTGCACTAGCGACTCCAAGGCCATTGCGCGGGTACGGGCGTGCTCTGGCCACTTTGCCAGCTGCGCGATTATGGCCGAGCGAAGCACAACCAGTTCGCGACTGTCCGCCGGAACCTTTATCTGCCCGATTGCAACCAGTCCCAACGTCGCGGACACCGACTCGTCTCGCCAGCGGGCAAAGATTCGCCAGAGTTTCGCTTCAATTGATGTCTCATCACGTAGTAACGTAACCGCCTCCTCCGGCCTAGCTAGCGAGAGCGCAATAAGCGCACGAAGCAGGCGCCAGGAAGGTTGGTCTGGCGCGGACTCCGCTGTCAGATGGTCCGCGAAAGTTGCCGCATCAGAGAACCGACCTTCATCAAAGTAGCTCAACACGATCCGCTGCCGAAGCTGTTGAACTGCACCTTCACGGGGAACCTCTTCTAGAAGGAGTTGTTGGAATACGCCGCGGGCTCTTGCCGGGTGACCTGTTCGAAGCAAAAGGTCCCCAAGCCGCAAGCCGATTTCGAGACGGAGGTCACCTTCTGCACGTGCCAGGACATCCTGAAGTTCATCTTGGAGTTGTTCTGTTTGATTGCCTCGCTCAAGCAGATACCAACGCCGTCGTTGGCGTTCGGTTTCCGGAACGGCGGAACTCGGTGGCAGGTCGTCAAGCAGATAGAGCCCGAGCTCATCAAGCCGTCTGTCCCTCAGGTCCGCAAGGATTTCGTCTCCAAGCTCCAGCCGGAAGTCAACGGCAGATGTGCGGTCTTGATCGCTGCGCCCTTCGCTCGAGGGCGACAAGGATTCTTTACTTTTCGCGAGGGTCTCAAAGTCAAGATCGAGGACCGGCGAGAACGCCTGCACGGCGGTTGCGGAATAAGATTGAGTGACAGCCGAAGACGGGTCAGGCGATTGCTCAGCAGCAATTGACCAGGACTCGGTAACGCCTGCGACCAGGAAGACCCACAAGGCCGCAAGCCTCCAATACCGGTGTCGGCCGTCGTCCTTTGCGGGTTCATTCGCCCTGCCCCGGGGGAAAGCGGTTATGTGAGTCCGCACAAAGGCTGTTACTGTATGTTGAAGGAATAAGCCCCGAGTCGTTGCCTTATATAGGTCCGGGTTGCACAGACATCGACTTAAGTCAGGCGGGCGTGAATCAGGAAATCTTCTCTCGAATCCGTGCCGACTTTCCGGTGCGGCCGCGCAGGTAATAGAGCTTCGCCCGGCGCACAGCGCCGCGCCGGCGGACTTCGATCCCGGCGACAAGGGGGCTGTGGGTTTGGAAGACACGCTCTACACCCTCACCGTAGGAAATCTTCCTGACTGTGAACGACGAATTCAGGCCGCGATTTTTTCGCGCGATTACAACACCCTCAAAAGCCTGAAGCCGCTCCCGGGAGCCCTCCTTCACCTTGACCTGTACCCGAACCGTATCCCCAGGTGCGAAATCGGGGATATCAGTTTTAATCTGCTCGCTATCGAGCTGCTCGATAATGTTGGTCATCACGAAGTCTCCTGTCCTTTCAATTGTTCTTTAAATTCATCCAGAAGAAGACTCTCTTCTTCACTCAACTGTCTCTTTTCCAGCAAGTCAGGTCGCCGCAGCCAGGTCTGTCCTAGAGCCTGTCTTAGCCGCCAACGGCGGATCTCGTTATGATTTCCACCGAGCAGCGTTTGGGGCACCTTTTTCCCTTCAAACTTCTCGGGCCGCGTGTAATGCGGCCAGTCCAGCAATCCCGCACTGAAAGAATCCGTTTTAGCCGACTCCTCGTTGCCCAGTACACCAGGCAGGAATCTCACCAACGCTTCAATCAGAACCATCGCAGGTAGTTCTCCCCCTGCTACCACGTAGTCCCCTATGGATAACTCCTCGTCCACCTCTGCGTCGAGGAGCCTCTGGTCTATCCCCTCGTATCTACCGGCCAGCAACACCAGCGCGGATTCAGCCGCCAGCCTCTCGACGGTCGCCTGATCCAGGGGTCTTCCCTGGGGACTCAAGCCGATGACCCTGCCCTGACCCGCCTGTCGCGCGTCACGAATAGCCGCCGCAAGCGGCGGCGCCTGCATGACCATCCCAGGGCCACCTCCGTAGGGCCGGTCGTCTACGCGGCGATAATTATCCTCACAATAATCACGCGGATCCCAGAAGTTTAGCTCCAGAATCGATCGCTCCAGCGCAATCCTTGCTACGCCAAAATCTCCAACCGTTCTCACCAACATCGGAAAGATGCTGACAATGTCTATGCGCATGTCTCATAACCCGAACGTCGTCCGCTGTCTTTGTCTTCAAGCCATCAAAACCCAGACTTTTTCAAAACTGCGTATCCCAGTCAACCAGAATTCGGGAGTTTTCAAGATCTACCTTATGCACCGTATTTGGAATATAAGGGATCAACCGATTCCGGTCGGACTTCACCACCAATACGTCGTTAGCGCCGGTCTCCATAAGGTGATCAACTTTTCCCAGCACTTCACCTTCAAGATTGATCACCGTTAGCCCTCTTAACTGGTGCCAGTAAAATTCTCCTTCGGAGGCAGGTGGCAACCACGTCGACCAGACTGCGATATCCGTCCCCACCAGCGTCATTGCGTCATCGCGGCCAGTGCAATTTTCTAGATGCGCGATTACGCCTTTGCCATGCCGCTGACCTTTCAGCAATGCTACTTCTTTCCAGCCACCCTCCTGGTTTAAAAGCCATCGCGGGTAATCGAGGATACCGCCCCGGTCGCGCGAGTAATCAAAGACTTTCACCCATCCATTGACTCCGAACACGCCATTAATTTGGCCCAGGAGCAGACGTTTTCGGTCTTGATCAGACATGACGGCCTCGCATCACGTCGAATCCGGGTATGAAATTCAGATACCGGTTACCCTTGATCGGACCGGGATGTCCTTATGGGTTAAGAAAAGACGCTACCCGCTCAGAGGGCTGAGCCCCCTGATTAATCCAATACTGCGCGCGCTCATGATCCAGCCGCAGAGACTCTTCACCCTTGGCCGCCATTGGATTAAAAAACCCAATACGCTCAATAAACCTGCCTCGGGACTGCCGACGCCGGTCAGAGACAACAATTGAATAAAAGGGCCGCTTTTTTGAGCCGCCACGGGCAAGCCGAATGGTCACCATCTGTACAATCCTCTAATAATTCGCCAAACCATTCAATTTTAACATAGAAAACTCTCTTCGCAGGTGCAAACACGGCCTCAGTGCATCATCGACGGACCGCCTCCGGGAAAACCTCCTCCTTTAAGCTGCCCCATCAGCTTCGCCATTCCACCTTTGCCCTTCATCTTTTTCATCATTTTCTGCATCTGTGTAAACTGCTTTAGGAGTCGATTAACCTCCTGAACCTGAGTTCCAGAGCCGGCTGCAATGCGCCGTTTTCGCGACCCCTTAATGACGGCTGGGAAGGCTCGCTCACCGGGGGTCATGGAGTTAATCATTGCGATCAATCGGCCGGTCTCCCCGCCTCCCATCTGAGCGCGAGCGGCTTGGGGCAATGCAGACATGCCCGGAAGCTTATCCATCAAACTGCCAAGGCCTCCCATTTTTTCGACCTCGAACAACTGGTCACGAAAATCCTCGAGATCAAAACCTTTGCCCTTTTTGAGCTTCTGCGAGATTTTCTGAGCTTTCTCCTGATCTACACTGCGCTGGACTTCCTCAACGAGCCCCACCACGTCGCCCATACCGAGAATCCGGGATGCGACACGATCTGGATGAAAAGGCTCGAGCGCAGATGAATCCTCTCCAATACCGAGGAACTTGATAGGCTTGCCCGTCACCTCCCTTACCGAAAGCGCCGCACCGCCCCGGGCATCGCCATCTGTTTTTGTGAGGATCACGCCAGTCAGTCCTAGGGCATCATTGAACGCGCCCGCACTAGTAACGGCGTCTTGGCCTGTCATGCTGTCCACCACGAAAAGTGTCTCCACTGGATCAACTGTCGCGTGCAACGTTTTGAGCTCGGTCATCATGTCATCATCAACATGGAGTCGACCTGCGGTGTCGATAATGACGACATCGTCTGAACGCACCCGCGCCTGCGAAAGTGCATGCTGCGCAATCGCCACCGGTTCTGCCCCTTCGGATAGGAAGCCTACCCCGGTTTGTTCTGCTAGTTGTGCAAGTTGCTCAATTGCCGCGGGTCGGTAAACGTCTACGCTGCACAACAGAACTTGCTTCTTCTCACGCTCTCGAAGAAAACGGGCAAGCTTTGCCGCGGTCGTCGTCTTACCGGCGCCCTGAAGCCCGGCGAGCAGGATGACTGCCGGCGGACTGGTAGCCAGGTTTAACTCTTCGTTCTGAACTCCCATCAGCGCAACGAGTTCATCATGGACTACCTTGATTACGGCCTGGCCGGGGCTGAGGCTCTCCAAGACTGCCTCGCCCACAGCCTTCTCCCGAACACGCTCCAAGAAAGTGCGGACCACCGGCAAAGCCACGTCCGCCTCCAGCAACGCGATACGAACTTCGCGTAACGCTTCGCCAATGTTGTCTTCGGTAAGCCGGCCTCGTCCGGTCAGGCCTTTGAAGGTCGCTGTTAGCCGATCACCTAACTGGGAAAACATTTACTAGATCTCATTGCTGGGTTGTGTTGTCGCCCGAGAGGTTTACCCCTCAATGGCCATGTGGTTTAGGCTAAAATCTATGTTTAGTCGGATGAATGGACGCATGATTTTACACTTTGGCCTAACTCTTAGGTTAAGCGCGCCCGATCAGCCACCTGCAACCCTGCCTGATCATGACCAGTATCTTTAGTCTCACGGCAATGCTTCTTTATGCGGGCGCTTGGATCGCCTTGCTGCGAACGCTTTCCTCTGACGAACCCCGACACCGAGTCGGTACATTTGACGGCCTGCTTGGCTACCTCGCCGTAATGGCCCACGGCCTTGTTTTGGTTCCAGAGTTTTTTCTGGATGGACATCCGAATCTCGCTCTCGGGAGCACATTTTCACTGATCGCACTGATTATCGCGGCTCTCTTTTTAGCTGCTCGGCTTTTCCAACCGGTCCAGGGCCTTGGAGTATTGATATTTCCGTCTGCATTTGCCGGCGTCGGCTTCGGATGGCTGCTGCCAGGTCCGGCCTACGCCGCGAAACTTCACGGGGTCACCAGCCTCTTTCATCTCCTGGGGGCGGGCCTTGCCTACGCATTGCTGAGTCTCTCGTTAGCTCAGGCATTGCTACTACATTTGCACGATCGTGATCTGAAACGAAAACGTGCCGGTGGCTTTTTCAAGTCCTTCCCGCCAATTCAGACCATGGAAAATGTGCTGTTCCAGATGGTTTATCTGGGATTCGCGTTGCTGACGCTGACCCTGCTGAGCGGTGCCCTGTCTTCGGGGAAAATGTTCGGCCAGGCACTGCTGTTCAACCATCACACGATCCTCGCGTTGCTGGCGTGGATTAGCCTCGCTGTTCTGGTGTTGGGCCGGTTATTGCTGGGCTGGCGGGGGCGAGCCGCAGTCCTGTGGACAGGTCTCGGGTTTTTCCTGCTCGCGACCGGATACTTCGGGACACGGTTTGTGCTGGAAATCCTACTGGCGCCTTAGCGGTAGGGCGAATTGCTCGATTTAAATTCCAAGTCGATCCAGAAAGCCGTACCAACCGACGGACGCTGACAAGAACCACGGTTTACCATAGTAAAGTGGGCGAGTCCGGAATGGTAGATCAGAAAGGACACTTCTTCCCTCTTCCCGACCAAGCACCTGCTGGCCGAGTCGGGTACCAAAATAGCTCGATAACGCGACGCCTGAGCCGCAGTAGCCCATCGAATACCAGATGCCGTCGTGACATCCCAGATGCGGCATATGCTGAAAGGTCCACCCCACAAAACCCATCCACGAGTGACTCACCTGAGCATCCCGAAGTTGCGGGAAAATGGTCGTCATATGATCGTGGAGCCGGGGGGCGCTCACGCGGGGATTGGTTTCGCTGAGCGATACCCGGCCGCCGAAAAGTATCCGGCGTCCATCCGGTGATAGCCGGTAGTACACCACGATTCGTCGTGTATCGACGATCATACGGTTGCCGGGAATCAGTGACCGCGCGGCCGTTTCGCCAAGGTCTTCCGTGGCAATCATGTAAGTCCCGATCGGAAATACGCGGCGCTGCTGCCAAGGTGTCAGCCGGCTGGTGTATCCGCTGGTGGCGATCACTACCTCGCCGGCCCGGATACGGCCTCGGTCTGTCTCAACCACAAAGCCCGTCCGGTCGCCGCTGCGCTCAATTGCTGTGGCCCGGGTATGGCCAACAACACTGACGCCACTCTCTTTGGCGCGACCAAGAATTCCGTGATGATAGGCGGCCGGATCGAGGGCAGCATGCTGACACTGCACCACACCCCCGTGATAAAAGTCGGTGTCGATTTCCCTGGATTGATCCGCCCGGGGCACCAGAAATGCCTCCATCTCGAGACCCGGAGGTTGAGACTCAAGTTTACGAGCAAGCTGATCGTAGTGACGGGGTGTATGCGCGCCAAAGAAGCGCCCGCAGACACGGTAGTCACAATCTATGTTCTCTTCCCGGATGAACTCACCTATCCATGACAACGCCCGCTGGCCTTCGCGATGCACCTCATAGGCCGTCTCGCGACCGTGTTCTTTTTCCAACGCAGCGAAGTCTGGCTTGATCCCTGTCCCGATTTGCCCGCCATTTCTTGAACTGCATCCCCATCCGGGCTCGGCGGCATCAATCACGAGCGTAGAGCGGCCACCCCGGGCTGTTTGTAATGCGGCACACAAACCGGTGTAGCCCGACCCCACGATTAAGACGTCGACACTTTCCGGTAACTCCGGTGGATCCTCTTTGGATCTTGGTGTCCGCTCCCACCAGAAGGGGTGCTCACGCAAATCGGAAGAAAGCAAGCGACTCGAATCCCTTTTCATTTAAGACTCCCGCTAGCCGGAAAATTCACTGACCTGATACGTTGCCCCGTCTAGCCATGCTGGCGAGATTTCGACGCCCCACCCAGGCTGATCGCTGACCGTCACCTTTCCGTCCGTTACCGTAAAAGGTGATTCGACAAAAAGCCCGTCCTGCCAAGGGTAGTAGTCTACGCCTTCAATTGAGAACTCGAGATACTTCCCCGCATTGGGGATCGCTCTTAAAAGATGCATAGTGAAAAGCGTCACCATAGAAAGATTAGCGCAGTGCGGCGTACACGGCAGTCCCGCTTCAGCTGCCAGAGCAGCCACTTTCATGGTACGCAGCATCCCGCCAACATAACAGACATCGGGCTGCACAATATCGACCGCAGGCAGCTCAATCATACGTCTCCAGGTAGAAAGATCGCAGTCCTGTTCTCCGCCTGTGACGTCGAGCGACAGCGCCTCCGTTACCTGTTGCGTCTGTTCAAGTTCCCAGTATGGGCACGGCTCTTCAAAATGCTCAACACCACAGTCCTCGAGCAGCTGTCCAACCGCAATTGCCCGCTGGGGCGAAAATCCGCTGTTGGCATCGACCAATAGAGAAACATCATCTCCCAGTGCATGCCGGACCGCCGGTACAATCGCCTCGGTTCGTCCAGGCCACTCATCGATATCATGACCACACTCTGCAGCGACACGGAACTTGAACGCATCGAAGCCGAATTCATCTCGCAGCCGATCCAAACGCTCGGCCTCGGCCTCTGGGGCAATATCCCGTCGCATGCTGGAACCATAGGCGCGCAGGCGGCCGGGAACTCCTCCCAGTACCTCGCAAACACTCTTACCCTGCTTCTTGCCCTGCCGATCCCAAAGCGCCGTCTCGAGTCCGGCAAGTCCCCGCCGAAGATAAGATCCGGGAAACTTGTGTTCACGCTCTGGAATGATCCGTACCAACGAGGCGATATCGTCAGCAGGCTCCCCCAAAGACCAGGGTGCTATTTGGCGATGCAGCACCAGTGCCGTGATGTCCGCGTTGTAGGGCGATACCTGCCCCCATCCCACGCTGCCGTCGCGACAACTGACCCGTACAAATGACAGGTACTCGCGGCTAAAGGTTTCGATACGTTCAATGATCGAACTGTCGTCAGAGTCCGGCATCAGCAATCCTTGACTTCACTTCCAATTGGTCAAGGTTATATTTTGGCCGAAAGTGCCGGCAATGCCTATGCTCCCCGGACAGCGAGGCCCGTTTGCCCACGGACATCCACATGGTTCACAAGAGATCCCTTTAAAATAATGGGGAAGTCCCTCGCCTTTTGATTAAATTGCCAATCACTCTAGTTCATATAAACGGATAAGCCTTTCTTTGCTTGATAACAGTCGACAAACCCCGCAACACCGTCTTGCCGGAGTTCTGCTCCTGGTTATGATTGTCGCATCTGTGCTCTCGGGCTTCGGTCTTTCGGACTTCCTGTGGGTGTCTGGGTTCAGCGCCCTCTCGGCTCTAGTCCTTCTCTGGTCGCGAAACCGACGAGCTCAACGCATCCAATGCTTCGTGTTTGTGACCATTGGCTTCACCTGTCTCGCGTTTGCCTGGTCTCATGGCTATGACGGGTTCCCGATCAAACAAATGCTGACTCAGAATCATCTCTTGATTAGCCTGCTTTCGGCAGTAAGTTTTCTGAGACTGATCACCGACACGCGCGGCGCTGGCCGACAGATACCCCGGACCGGCAAAAAAGCCTTTTTGCAGACCCTCACCGGAATCCATTTCTTCTCATCGGTGATCAATCTTTCGGCGCTCATTATTTTCGGGGATGCTCTGGCGAAAAAAGGAAAACTTAACCGAACGACAGCAACCAGTCTTCAGCGGGGATTCTCGTTGGCGGCGCTGTGGTCGCCATTTTTTGCAGCGATGGGGACCTGCCTCTTGTATGCCCCCGGAACGAAGCTGCCAGACCTGTGGCTACTGTCGATACCGCTTTGCTTGTTTGGTTTGGCAATCACATGGACCGAATACCGATTCTCTCAGTCGGGGCGAATGGATACCTTCGAGGGCTATCCCGTTAACTTCCGAGCCCTTTTGGTCCCCTCTCTTATGGTTGTCTGCATTCTGGCAGCAAATTCGCTTTTTCCAGATGTTTCGGTACTGGTGCTGGTCTCAGCATTGTCTCTGATCGTGACGGCATTGGTAGCCACATTCCGCGAGTCATTCTTCCGGGCGATAAGAACGGTCCGTAACTTCAGTTGCACCCGTCTGCCAGATATGTACGCAGAATTAGGACTTTTTTTTAGCACCGGGGTTATGGCTACCGGTATTTCCGTGCTGGTAGCAAAAACCCAACCCACGCTTGATGCAGTTGGGTTTACGCCGGGAATTGCCATTGCTCTGCTGGCTATTCTGCTCTTACTGGCAGTTGCCGGGGTGCACGCAATTGTCAGCATCGTCGCTGCATCCGCCATCGTCGCGCCACTTAACCCCGAACCTGCTGTGTTGGCTTTTATCTTCCTCGTCACTTGGTCCGTCGGCGCAACCGGAGGGCCGATCTCGGGCCTCAACCTCGCTATGCAAAGTCGTTATGGGGTGGGAATGCTTCAGTGCTTCACCTGGAATCTACGCTACACGATCGGTATGTTCCTCGGTGCAAGTGCGATCATTCTGGTAGCACTGGGCTAATCCACAGCCGGCTTTTTATTCGGGCGCAAGATACCAACGGAATTCCATAGGCGTGAACTCTCTATAGAACGCGTCGAGTTCAAATTGCTTGCACTCCCGGTATAGCTCAAGGTAGGCCAAGCCCATATAGTCGGGCAGGAATTCGGCACTCGCCACTCGGTCGAGCGCACGTTGCCACACGAACGGCACCTTTGGATCCAGCTCCGCGCCGGCATTATCCTGACGCGCCGCCGGCGGTTCGAGCTGACGCTCGATGCCGTGATGAATACCGGCCAAGATCGCCGCCAAGGTAAGGTAAGGGTTCGCGTCGGCTCCCGCCATCCGGTGCTCCAGTCGTCGCGCCTCCGGCGCGCCCGCCGGGACCCGGACTGCGACTGAACGATTGTTATAGCCCCAGGTTCTTCCCGTCGGGACATAAAGGTTAGGTCCGAACCGACGGAAAGAATTCACATTTGGCGCAAAGATCGCCATCGATTCAGGAAGCAGCGCTAGCGTTCCGGCGATGGCCTGTCGCAGCCGATCGCTGCCTTGTTCGGATCCGTCATCAAAGATATTGCGGCCAGAATCATCAAGGATGCTAACGTGTGTATGGAGGCCATTTCCGGCACTATCAGGATATGGTTTGGCCATAAAGGTTGCAGCTACCCCGTGTTTTCGGGCGATTCCTTTGACCGCCCGCTGCAACAGGATTGCATGATCTGCAGCAGCAATGGGATCACCGACGTGCTCCAGGTTTATCTCAAACTGCCCGGCGGCATACTCTGAGCTTGCACCTCCCAAGGGCACCCTCTGTGCCGCGCATACAGATTCCATCTCGGCCAGAAAACTGCTTACTCCATCCAGGTCTGCCAAGCTGTAGACCTGTGTACGTTCAGCGGGTCGACCCGTATCCGGAAGTACCGGCGGATGCGCCTCACCGGCATCAGCCAGTGCGCTATCCAATAGATAAAATTCGAGCTCGAGCGCGACCACGGGATAAAGGCCGTCGTCCGCCAACCGCGACACAACCCTACGAAGCACATGCCTTGGGTCTACCGGACAGGGCTCCCCATCCAGTTCATAAAGAATACCCAGTACCTGCGCCGCACCAGGCCCCGCCCAGGACACGGGTGCTAACGAACCGGCGGCTGGCCGTACCGTCACATCGGGATCCCCATCCGAAAAACCACGCCCTCCCGCGTTAGTCCCGACTCCATTAACGTCAAGAAGAAAGGTGGAGCTCGGGATCAGAATGCCTTGGTCGTACAACTTCTCCAAATGCTTGCGGCCAACGCGTTTACCGCGAACGATGTTGCATAAATCCGGCAACAAAACATCTACAAACTCAGTCTCCGGATGCGCTTCCAGAAACCGCTGAAGTTCTATGATTTGGGTATCTATCGCCTCTTTCATTTCTGCTCCTGATTCAACAACTAGGTCTCTGACTCTGAGCACTGCTCTGCATGCGTTTCGCGGCTGAGTGCAATACTCAGAATAGCCACCACCAGCCACACCAGCATCAGAGAAAACCCGAGGCGATAGCCTTCGAAGGTGTAAATCCTAAGCACATCAACGCCGACACTACCGCTCCAAAGCCGATCCAGCAACCAGCCGATCAACGGCTGGAGGAGCATAGGCCCACACATCACTCCCATATTGACCACTCCCGAGACGGTGCCCGCCAGATTCATCGGAACCGATTCTTTAGCCTGGGTAAAGCCCAGGATCATCCCGCCGGAGAAGAATCCTGCTCCTAGAAGTGCACCGATCAATAAACCCCGAGGAAGGTCCGGCACCAGAATCACCACTGCCCAACACACAGACGCAAAGCAGGTCCCTACAAGATAAGGCAGCCTGCGCAAGCCAATCCGCTCAGAGATGATTCCGAACAGCGGCCCGCTGAATGCCCACGACAACATAATGCTTGAACACACAGTCGCCGCAGCGGTTGAAGACATACCATAGACATGCGTCAGAAAAGGGATACCCCATAGTCCCGAAAACGCGAGCATCGACCCTACGATCCCTCCCGGCGCAATTGCGAGGAGTAACGTGTTCCGGTAGCGAAAGACCCGTCTCAGTCTCTGCCACTCAGATTCGCGTTTAGCAGTTACGGGGGAAACATTTACGTAGCCCAAATATCCCCGGTCGGTCGGATCGTCCCGAACGACCAACCACACCACTGCGGCCAAGGCGAGCCCAACGGCCCCCACAACCAGCGTAACCGCCCGCCAGCCAAACGCTCCGCTCGCAAGGTGCAACGGCACCCCGGCAAAGACCGCCCCCATCATACCGGCTACCAACAGCAACCCTGCTGCCAAGGCAAATCGTTCTGGCGCAAGCCAATGCGTGGCAAGTTTCAGCGTACAGACAAAACCCACGGCCACAAAGCCGCCGATCATCAAACGCCCCACTCCGGCCCAGAACAACGATGGGGCCATTGCAAAGATAATCGCGCCGAGGGTACTGAGCACCAGCCCCGCCATCAGCAGTCGACGAGGACCAAATCGATCGGCCAGTAGCCCAGTAGGAATCTGCATCAACACATAAGAATAGAAGTACAGGGCGGAAAGACTCCCCAGGGAGGCGGCGCTCAAGCCGAAATCCAGACTGAGTTCACGGTGCAGGACGGCAGGCGCTACCCGGTGGAAAAACCCCAGGAGAAATAGTCCCGCCCCCAATGACCATACTGCCCAAGCAAGCAGTGCTGGGGCGTGGCGACTGGTAGGATACGAAGTAGGCATATCAAATGGCGTGTTGGTTATCGACTTTGCTTCAGTTTCGGTTTTAAATTGGCCCTGTCCAATTTAGGATCGTCCAACTACCATCTTGAGCCGTTCGTATGAATAACAGCCCGAATCGACCTTCAGATCCTGGTCATCACTATTTTGATCGCGAGCTGCGCGTAGTTGTTTTCTGCTGGCGACGGATGACTCCCTTTCATAGAATTCCATGGGTGTCCGGCTCCTGCGCACGACTCGGCCCGGCTCTTCAATTTGAGACATGAAACCCTATTCCGCCTGGAAAGTATTCGTCAACGGTCTGACCGGCCAGAAAGGTTGGGAGCGCGCCTGGCGTGACCCTGAACCCAAGGCGCAATACGATGTCGTGATTGTCGGTGCCGGATTGCACGGACTCGCGACCGCATACTATCTTGCAAAGAATCATGGTATCACCAATGTCGCCGTGGTGGAAAAAGGCTGGCTCGGTGGTGGAAATGCCGGGCGGAACACCACCATTGTCCGCTCTAACTACATGCTTCCTGGCAACCGTGAGTTTTACGAACATTCTCTGAAACTCTGGGAGAATCTGAGCCACGATCTTAACTTCAACGTGATGTTCAGCCAGCGGGCCCACGTGACTCTGTTGCATTCTCCAGCCGCCCGTGACGCTGCCGCGCGGCGTTACAACACGATGCGTCTCACCGGATCTGACGGCGAACTGTGGGATCTCGAGACACTGAAGCGCACTATCCCTCACCTCAACTATTGTCCGGACGCTCGCTTTCCGATTATTGGCGCGATGGCGCAGCCCCGTGCTGGAACCGCCCGACATGATGCCGTTGCCTGGGGCTACGCCCGAGGGGCCGACCAGTACGGTGTTGATATTCTTCAGAACTGCGAAGTCACAGGCGTAGAGCGCGAGGGCGGTACGGTCACCGGCCTTCAGACCAGCCGCGGGGTCATTCGAGCTAAGAAGGTCGGCTTCGCTGTTGCCGGAAATACCTCAAGACTGTGGCGGATGGCCGACCTTGGAAAACTCCCCATTGAGACACATAAGCTGCAGGCTTTTGTGTCTGAGCCGCTCAAACCCCTGCTCGACCATGTCGTGGTGTTCGGTGTCGGAGGCGCGCACTTTTATATTTCCCAGTCAGACAAAGGCGGAATGGTTTTCGGCGGCGATCTCGACTGGTACAAGTCCTATGCCCAGCGCGGTAATCTTCCTATCGTGCAAGACGTCGCAGAGTGCGCAACATCAATCCTGCCCTGCCTAGGTCGGGTGCGACTGCTGCGGCACTGGTCGGGCGTGATGGATATGTCCATGGATGGTGCTCCGTTCATCTGCAAAACCCCGCTCGACAATCTCTACCTGAACGCCGGCTGGAACTATGGCGGTTTCAAGGCAAGCCCGGCGTCCGGGTGGTACTTCGCCGACCTAATCGCAAATAACCGTCCCGATCCAGTTGTGGCCAATCACACCTTGAACCGGTTTGCCCGCGGCATCAACATTGATGAGCGCGGCGCGGGTCCCGACCCCAAACTGCACGGATAGGACTGTCATGCTCAGAATTTCCTGTCCTTTCTGCGGTGTCCGAGACCACAGCGAATTCAGTTACGGCGGTGATGCATCGGTCGAATACCCCCCGCTCGACGGCTCGGAATCTGAATGGGTTGAAGCCGTATTCCAGCGCGAAAATCTCGACGGAGTGCAATTGGAGACCTGGCAGCACCTTCAGGGGTGCAGGATGTGGATTGTGGTCGAGCGGGATACTCGTACACATGCTATCCACTCTGTCCGACCGGCCCATAAAGGCATCGCCCGCGCGCTTGCTACCGAACCTGAGGGGGCAGACGAATCA
>JABJIU010000038.1 GCA_018661145.1 Pseudomonadota bacterium
CCAGCATCTGCGCGAGTGCAACCATAGCCCCTTCGAGGCCCTGCTCCGCTGCAGCCTCAAACCACTGTAGTGCCCGGGCATCGTCTTGCGCTATACAGTCTCCGTCCATATACATAAAGCCGAGCCCGTGCAGAGCAGGCCCATAGTCCTGCTGCGCGGCACTTTTCATCCACTTGTAGGCCAGCAGTTCATTACGGACTACACCAAGACCATTCTGGTGCATGATCGCAAGCCGATATTGGGCTTCGGCTGAACCGGTTTCGGCGAGCGGGCTCAACAACTTCATGGCCTGGGTGAACTGCTTGGCCTCAAACGCTGCGACTCCGCTTGACAGCCTCATTTCTGTTTCGTCTCTTGTATCCATATTGATAGTCTGTATAGTTTTTCTTAAGAAAGTATCCAACAATTCCGCTGCGTCAGTATGTTATTCCTGACTGCCACTACCCAATTGGATATGGAGGCGCCCATGATCAGGGTATTACACTATGTCCTGATCAGGAATTATCTTTTATCGCAACGCCAGGCAGTCATCATCTCATGACCATGCGCCAGTATATTCAGAAGATCGCGACCGGACCCGAGTTGAGCAAAGATCTGTCCCGGGAGGAGGCAAGGGATGGCATGCGCTGTATTCTTTCGGGTGATGCGGATCCGGTCGAAGCTGCTATCTTCTTGATCGCCCTGCGAATGAAGCGTGAGACGATGCCTGAAAACCTGGGTGTGTTGGATGCACTGCTGGAGCATACCCATCAGGCCAAAACCACGGTCGATGATGTACTGGACTTATCTGATCCCTTCGACGGCTTTACCCGAGGGCTGCCCGCGGCACCATTTCTTCCACCGGTGTTGGCGGCTTGTGGGGTGGCGACGATCAGCAACGGCGCGGAATCGGTTGGCCCGAAATACGGCGCCACCCATCGTAAAGTACTGCGTGCAGCTGGCGTGAACGTTGATCTGAGCCCCGAGGAGGCGTCTTTACAAATTGCGAACAAGCAAGTTGGGTGGGCGTATGTGGATCAGCGAGTGGCCTGTCCGAAGTTGCACGATCTGGTCTCGTTACGGACAAAGATCGTGAAGCGACCGTGTCTCACCACACTTGAAGTGTTGCTCGGTCCGGTCCGCGGCACCAAACGGACGCACCTCGTCACGGGTTATGTCCACAAACCGTACCCACCGATCTACACGGCATTGGCTCGCTCATCGGGATACGCTTCGGCGATTATCGTGCGTGGCGTAGAGGGCGGGGTTATTCCCTCCCTCAATCAGCCCTCGAAGTTGGTCTCTTACAGAGACAAAGAGTCGGATACTGAGACCAGGCTTGATCCTGCTGATTACGCCATCAAATCTCCGGATCGCGCTGTTCCGCTGCCGGAGAATTTGCCCCCACAGGAAGCCAGCGACGAGATTAAGGGGCCTATCGATGCAGACGCGCTGTCGCAGGCAGCGGCAACGGCAGGGCTTGCGGCCCTGGCGGGCGACGCTGGGCCCGTACGTGACAGTCTGGTTTATGGGGCGGCGCTATGCCTGTGCCGCTTGGGGTGCTGCCCGGATCCGGCTACCGCTGCGGAAAAAGTCCGCCAGGTGATCGACGCAGGTCATGCGGCCCGTCGTTTTGAGGCGGCCGTTCAGTAGTCTTTCTGGCGTGCGCCGTGCTCGAACTCCTTCGTTTTCTTCGTCATCGCGTCAATGATTGGCGCGAGGATCAATTCCATGGCGAGGCCCATTTTTCCTCCCGGAATGACAATGGTATTGCGCCGAGATATAAAGGAATCGTGCAGCATCGCCAGAAGATAGGGAAAGTCAATGTCAAACTTGGCGGGATCACGGAAGCGGATCACCACAAAACTTTCGTCTGGCGTCGGGATGTCCCGGGCAATAAATGGATTCGAAGTGTCTACTGTCGGTACCCGCTGGAAGTTGATATCGGTTCTGGAGAACTGCGGGGCAATGTAGTGAACGTAATCGTGCATCCGTCGAAGAATGGTTTCGGTCACCGCCTCCGGTTCGTAACCCCTGCTCTCGGTATCACGATGAATTTTCTGGATCCATTCGAGATTGACGATTGGTACGACCCCCACAAGCAGATCAACGTGCTGAGCGATATTGACCGATCCATGGGCTACGCCTCCGTGTAACCCCTCGTAGAAGAGCAGATCGGTTTCGTCTGATATTTCCTCCCAGGGTGTAAAGGTCCCGGGTTTCTGTTTGTACGGGGCGGCTTCTGATTCGTTGTGGAGGTAGTAGCGGATCTTTCCGGTGCCGGTCTCGCTATAACTTCTGAACAGTGTCTCGAGTTTTTCAAAGTGATTTCCATCTGGACCGAAGTGACTGAGATCACGACCGGTTTGTTGCGCCTTAGCGACCTCCTCACGCATTTGATAACGATCAAATTTGTGGAAACTGTCTCCTTCAACAGTGGTGGCCTTCAGGTGCTCACGCAGGAAGATATGCTCTACAGCCGTTTTAACCGTGCTGGTCCCAGCACCAGATGAACCGGTAACGGCGATGACAGGATGGCGTGTGGACATTGAATCTTCTCCCGGAACGGGCGTTTAAAGCAGTAAACCGGTGCTGCAGGTACGGCAACCTCAGGAAATATATGAGATTTGGTCCATCAGGTTAAGCAAATTAATTTTATTTTATAAATAAGCTAATACTGATAGTATAGAATTGAAAGAAACCGCGGGTCTAATTCGGCATTCAAGAGAAAAAAAGGGGGGGTCATGCACATTACGATCCGGCAGTTGCAGGTATTTGAGGCGGTAGCTCGCCATCTCAGTTATACCCGGGCGGCCGAAGAGCTGCATCTCACGCAGCCGGCAGTATCGATGCAGATCAAACAGATGGAAAGTTCAATCGGTCTGCCAATGTTTGAGCAGATTGGAAAGAAGATTTATCTGACTCAGGCGGGTGATGCCATGTTGGTACATGCGCGGACGATCATGCGCCATCTCGAAGCGGCGTCGGAAGAAATGAATGATCTTCGCGGTGAGGATTCTGGGCGCCTACGGGTTGCGATCGCATCAACCGTCAATTACTTCGCTACGCGACTTCTCGCCGATTTTTCGCGGGAAAATCCGGCGGTGGAGATCTCGCTTGACGTCACCAACCGCGAGTCATTGCTCAGCCGGCTCGAGGCCAATCTTCCGGATCTAGCACTCATGGGCAAGCCCCCGGCCGAATTGGATCTGGTATCAGAGTCCTTCATGGATAATCCGCTGATCGTGATCGCGGCGCCGGACCATCCGTTGGCTGCGAAGCGGCAGATTCCATTGGCGGACCTTTCAACCGCGCACTTTGTGGTTCGTGAGCCAGGCTCTGGAACGCGCGTTGCGATGGAGCGATTTTTTTCCGACCAGGAATTTAGTTATCAAAAGAGCATGGAGCTCATGGGCAACGAGGCTGTCAAACAGGGAGTGGAGGCGGGTCTCGGTCTTGCGGTGGTCTCCGCCCACACAGTCGAGCAGGAACTTACCCTTAAGCGTCTGGTAAAGCTGGATGTTGCAGGGATGCCGATTATGCGCCGTTGGTATGTGGCGTGTCGCAAAGGCAAGCGCCTCTCACCTACGGCTGAGGCCTTTCGCCGTTTCGTGCTCGAGGCCGGGACTCGGGGGTCGGATGCTGGCCGTTAAGAATACTATCAATACCGGCTTACAGCCCATAAAATCAGCGGACCGCCTGTGGTGTCGGCGTGATACTGACCCGCGCGACTTGGCTCGGTCAGTTGATTTAGCGAACGGCAGATAGGGAGTTTACCCATGGCAGATAGACGACTTCAGGTCTTTGCAACGGTAGCCAGACTGCTGAGCTTCACCAAAGCGGCTGAGTCGTTGCACATGACCCAGCCCGCCGTTACTTTCCAGATCCGTCAGTTGGAGGATTACTTCAACACCCGCCTGTTCGACCGCACCCACAACCGTATCAGCCTCACGTCAGCGGGCCATCTGGTGAAGGGTTATGCCGACCAGATCCTCTCCTTTTATAGTGAGATGGATAACGAGGTCCGCAAGTTAACCGGAGACGTCTTGGGTCCACTGGTTCTGGGCGCGAGTACCACCATCGGCGAGTACGTGATCCCGAGCATTCTGGGCGAGTATCAGGCGAAGTTTCCCAATGTTGCGGTGCGGCTTCATGTAGCCAATACCGAGGGTGTTCTTCATATGGTGGAGAGCAATGAGATTGACATCGGCATTGTCGAGGGCCCCGTGGGTAATAAAAACCTAGTGTCCAAGGTTTGCTGGGATGACGAACTTGTTGTTGTGACCCCTCCGGGACATCCGCTGACGGAAAACCCGATCAGCGGTGTGGACGCACTTCTTGAATATCCGTTCATCAGCCGTGAGGAAGGCTCGGGCACCCGAAATGTCATTGTTGACTATCTTCAATCGGCGGGGTGCGATATTTCGGATCTCAACCTGACTATGGAATTTGGCAGTCCCGAATCCATCAAGAGCGCAGTCGTTGCAGGGCTAGGTATCTCGATTCTGTCTATTGCAACCCTCAACAAGGAACTGGAACTCGGCATGCTTTCCAAGTTAAGTCTCGACCCGCCACTGACCCGGCCTTTTTCTATTGTTTATCAGAGGCAAAAGTTTCGGCTGCGGGCGATGGATGAATTTCTGGAATTCACCGAGTCGCATTGCGGGGAAAAGCAGGCGGCTAAGTAGCGCCCTAAGCCCGCGCTGGACCGGAACCGATGGGAAAGCTCGAGGAGCGACAACTGCGGGCAGTGCTTGAGGCATTAACCGATGCGGAAGTCGTGAGCGTGCTGGATTTCGCGCAATATCTCAGAGACCGTCGACCCACTGCACCGAAACCGTCGACCGAGATTGTTGAGATCCCGCGTCCTGAGGATGAAAGCGTTATCGCCGCAATCCGTCGTTTGACGCAGACCTACCCTATGCTGGATCGGGGTACGGTATTTAACGAAGCCTCCAGCCTGATGACACGTCATGTTGTGCAGGGCGAGAGCCGTGAAGATACCATCGATCGGTTAGAAGCGCTTTTTCAGTCCCGGTATACGTCGTTACAGGCCAAGTCTGCCTCCGAGGGTCCAGATACCTGACACATACCTGCAGACGATGAACGCTTTCTCGTTAGTGTAAGGATGTGCGTCCGATTCTGGGTTACGGACCCCGTGTGGTATAAATCTTGGGGAATCAACAGTTGATCTCAGGCGGAAATGGACTCAGGATTATCTGATGGACGAGAAGTTACATTCGGTATCTGACGCTGACGGTTATCGACCGAACGTTGGTATCGTGCTCATCAATAACGCGGGTCAGGTGCTCTGGGCCCGCCGAAGTCGTCATGACGGCTGGCAATTCCCGCAAGGGGGAATTGAACAAGGGGAAACACTCGAGCAGGCAGCCTACCGAGAACTTTATGAAGAGGTCGGGTTGCGCCCACAGAATGTGGAACTGGTCGGCCGGACCCGCGATTGGCTGCGTTACGATGTACCGGGTAGCTTGCGCTCTCGCAGCGCTACGTTCAAAGGGCAGAAGCAGGTATGGTTTCTGATGAAGTTAGTGGCGTCAGATTGCACAATCTGTCTTGATCACAGCGATGCACCGGAATTTGACCGGTGGCAGTGGGTCGATTATTGGCTACCGCCGCGTAAGGTCGTGTCTTTCAAACGCAGTGTCTACGAGCTCGCTCTATCAGAACTTGAGCCGATGCTGCGCTTCGTCTGAAGACGGCTTTCGGTATCAGCTTAGCCAGGGGGCTAATCGCCGCGAATGCGGGTGATCAGGTCTGACGTGGACCGCTCATAGCGAAAGGGCAGGCTATGGACCGCCCCACCATTGGCGCGCACCTCTTGGGCCCCAACAATGTCATCCGTTGCCCAGTCTCCGCCCTTGACCAGGTGATCCGGCTGGACCCGGAGGATCAGCTTGAGTGGCGTATCGTCATTGAACGCGGTCACGAGACTGACACACTCCAAAGCAGCAATAACAGCAAGGCGATCTTCCAGGGAATTGATCGGCCGGTCTGGCGCCTTGCCCAATTGCTGAACAGATGGGTCCGAGTTCAGTCCAACTAGGAGTGTTGCCCCGAGGGTCGCAGCTTCCTCCAGATAGGAGACGTGACCTCGATGGAGGATATCAAAAACGCCGTTGGTGAATATCAGAGGACGCGGGAAATCGCGGATCCGCCGAGTGAGCGTATCCCAATCGAGGACGATTTTCTCTGCGCTGTTCACCGCGGTCAGCGGCCAAAAACTAGATGTACTCAAACACCTTGATGACGCGGACGACACCGGTCACAGAACGGGTCGCTTCTACTGCGATGTCAGCTTCCTCGGGTTTGACCAGCCCCATGAGATAGACGTTCGCCCGTTCGGTAACGACTTTGATGCGGGTCGACTCGACAGGCGCGGAGGTTGCAATAGCGGTCTTCACTTTGGTCGTGATCCAGCCGTCGTTCGCACGACTGTTCAGATTGGTCTTTCCGGCAAGTTCAAGCCGGTTGATGACCTGTCGCGACCCCTGATGTGACTTGGCAACGTCGATAATGGTGTCGATATCTCGCTGATCAGGCACCTCTCCGGAAAGCAGCACGACACCGTTGTATACGGTCACGTTTATATGCTCATGCTCAATCTGCTCTTGCTTGCTAACTAAGCGTTTGATATCGAGCTCCATTTTGTTGTCATCCCAGTAAACGCTGGCACCTCTGCGATCCCGGGCCACATCGATGGCTATGACTGTGGCGGTGGTGACGAGCACAATGCCGCAGCCGCTGACAAGGCAAGCGATTGCCAGCGCCAAAAGAGAATGTCGGAACGGTTTTGAGGTTCTGGCAGAGCGAAACTGTTTCATCAATGCTCCCCGCAGTAATGTTGGTCGATCAAATCACAAAAGCAGTGAATAATTATAGCGTGAGCCTCCTGGATGCGTGCAGTGCTGTCGGAGGGAACCCGCAACTCATAGTCCCCCTGATTCAGCATCGATGCCAGGGCGCCGCCGTCACGTCCGGTTAATGCAGTGACTCTGACCCCTTCTTTTTTCTGTGACGCCGAAACCGCGTTCAGGATGTTGGGTGAATTGCCCGATGTCGTGATAACGACGAGATGATCGCCCGATGCCGCGAGAGCCTCGATCTGCCGTGAGAAAATCTGGTCAAAAGCGTAGTCGTTGCCAGTGGCCGTCAACGTGGCTGTGTCGCTGACCAGCGCAACAGCCGGGAGGGCTTTGCGCTCTTTCTGGAAGCGAACCAGAAGTTCTGCACTGAAGTGCATAGCATCAGTCGCCGATCCGCCATTGCCACAGAGCAGCAATTTGCCTCCGTTGTCGAGCGTGTCGAGCATCGCCTCTGATGCACGGAGAATGTCATCGGCTAGCGATTCCCCGCTGGCTAAGGCGGTTTGTGCGCTCTGATTGAAGTGATCAACGATGCGCTGGCTCATTTACGCGCTGCCTGTTAGGGTTGGATGACAGCGTGAATTCTAAAGCTTTCGCTGGCCGCTGGGGTCCGTGTCGGACCAAATCTTCTGAGCTCAGAACGCATCTTGTATCCACCGCCACTTGTGGTCGGGTGGTTTTCCGCTCACCGCAAACACATCAAATCGGCAAGGGGTATTGTGCGGATCCCGATGTTGCTGGAGGAAGCCCTGGGCCGTGAGTCGCAGCCGGGACTGTTTTCGTGCGTCGACCGTCTCCTCGGGTCTTCCGTAGGCGCTGCTTGTGCGGTAACGAACCTCTACAAACACCACGGTGGATTGCTCCTGCAGCACGAGATCAATTTCTCCTCGCTGGGTTCGATAATTGCGGTCGAGCAACTCCAGCCCAGCCTCCCGCAGTTGATCCAGGGCAAAATCCTCTGACCAATGAGTATTTGCGGTGGTTTTATTCATAGGAATCTTTAAAACGAGCTACCGGGGGATGACGGGTTCAAACAATTCAGGCAATCCTCCACGGAACCTTGCCCAATCAGGATGCCGTTTGATGCGGCCGTCGATGTCGATGGAAAGCGCGCCGCTCGCACCGGCATATTGCCAGTCTGGCCGATCGAGTCTCTTCGGGATATGGCAGCCAAGGCGGTACGAGTCCATGCCTAATGCGAAAAGCCGGTCGATGGCCGATCCCCGATAACGAGTGAGGGTCGTCACATCTTCAGTGGATCGTCCGAAACGACCGGTCTGACGTACAAGCCAAGGCATGTCGGAAAACAATACACCCTCAAGATCGAGATCGTTAACTACGTCCGGCATACCCTCGAAGATGGTGTTCTGTGAATAGATCGGCAATTTGCCCCCGTGGTGAAATTCAATCTGGGGTTTGAACAGTCGGGCGGTGCCTCGATCGGTGAAGAGGAAAATAACGTCCAGGTCCTGACGGATGTTCGGCAAGACCGTCACAGGCAGTGAATCGGTCAGGACCTTCTGCAGGACTTCTGCCCGGTACCGGCTTTGGTTGAGCCCAAGCAGACGCAAAATGATTGCGGAGTAGTCGTTAAGTTGTGGATCCAAAACGGCCGTATCGGCAATGATCCCACCTTGCTGCTGCCACACCTGTATTGCGGTGTTGGCGGCTACCCTGTGTGCTGGCTTGGGGCTATGCAGAACCAGGGCGTGTTTCAGACCCCGCGATCGCGCGTGGGTAACGAGTGACCGCGCTTCAATGCGGCGGGAAAGATCTACAAAGAATGCATTGGGTTTCGATCGGCCATCTTCAGGGCCCAGCAGCAGCGTTGGGGCTAGTAGCTTTGAGTCGGCCAACAGCTTGGACACCGCATCACGACCCAGAGGTCCAATCACGAGATCCGCTCCTGCGTCGATGGCCTCCTTGTAGATAGCGCCGACTGCTTCAAGGTCCGCACCGAGGTCGTAAAGCGTGATGACCGGTCTTGCAGAAGGACGCTCCCGCTCATGAAGGTACATTACCCCGTCATGGAATGCGGAGGCCGCCTTGCTGAAAGAAGACGTCATCGGTAGCAGCAAAGCCACTTGGGATGACTGTGCCAAGGCGCAGGTTTCGGGCCACAGGTTTCTTGCAATTGGCGTGGCGTGATGCGCAGGATGTTCGACTGACCAGGCGTCCAGTTCCTGACGCAAGGATTCGAGTTCCCATCCCGCGCGACCATAAAGCCTTGCAAGATCAATCCAGCCTCTATCCTCCTGAACGAGATCAGGATGCAGTTGCAGGAGATCAAGTTGTTCGGTGGTAAGCCGTAAAAGTCGGTCAAATACTCCCCGAAGCAAAACGTCAATATCTGCCGATACACTGTCTTTGAGAGGGAGACTTCTGATCAGTGCCAATGCCTCTTGGTGTTTTTCCTGGGCAAACAAGCTTTGAAGTTTGAGATCGTACAGCAGCTGCCACTGACTTTTATCGAGGTCTGTATTCTCGGTGTCGGACAGTAAACGCCACGCTGCCGATGGGGCATTTTCTGTGAGCCTAAGTGCCGCAGTCAGGAGTTTGTGCTGGTTGAGCGCCCAAGGTTCACTGTTTTCACCCTGGGTTTGGGCAAGGACAACTGCAGCCTGCTCAGAGCGATCGGTTTGCAGGAAACGTTTAGCGGCAGCGAGCAAGAGCAGTTGTGCCTGAGGGTTGGCAGTATCAAGGGCACGCGCCAGAAACGCCCACGCAGAGGACTGTGGTTCAGCCTGCGCAAAATCTCTAATGACAGGCGCAGAAATGCCCACACCCGCGTCTTGGCCAGTCTCTTTGGTCTGAGTTGCTGGGACACGATTCGTGCGATCCTGCGGTTCAGAGATTTTCTGGGTTGTCAGTCCCGCGCAGCCCGACACTAGAACCGTCACGAACGCGACCATCAGGGGGTGCATCCATCCCGTAGCGCAGTACCAAGGCATACTTTCAGTATAGCGGATAGACTTGATCCTTCCGCCAGCGCAACGCGGACTCCATTGCTGCCGGACCGGTTGAATTCAATATAGTGAGTAAAGCCTCGATCCCTTCTCTACAGCCGGGCACCCTTTATGTGGTCGCCACCCCGATTGGAAATCTGGGGGATATTTCGGCACGCGCGACTCAAGTACTTCACAATGCTGACGTCATCGTCGCGGAAGATACGCGACACACGCTCGGGCTGCTCAATCATCTGGGCGTGGAGGCACCGCGACTGATCTCTCTGCATGAGCATAACGAAGCGCGTCAGGTGCCCCGGGTTATTGCTCTGCTGCAATCGGGAGTGTGCCTGGCGCTTGTCAGCGATGCCGGGACACCAATGATCAGTGATCCGGGCTACCGTTTGGTTAATAAGGCGAAGACACTGGACCTGCCTGTCATTGCCGTTCCGGGTCCAAGTGCGGTGACGGCTGCACTTTCCATTTCAGGCCTGCCCACAGACCGTTTTGTTTTTGAAGGATTTCTTTCAGCTCGTACCGAGGCGCGACGCACGCGATTACGTTCGCTGACGTCGGAGACGCGCACGCTGGTCTTTTTTGAGTCTCCCAAACGGGTGCAGGATACGCTTACCGATATCGCAAATATCTTTGGTGAAGACCGCCTGGTGGCGTTTTGCCGGGAACTGACGAAGCACTTCGAGTCCGTCCAACGCGCTCCGGTGGGAGAGTTGGCCGCGAGACTTCGGGAATTGCCGGAGAAGATCAAAGGAGAAATCGTTCTGGTTGTGAGAGGGGTAGAGACTCCGCCAAGTGCAAAACCGATCGACGAGAGTCTCTTGATCGAGCTTCTGGCCGGGGTACTGCCGCCGCGAAAGGCGAGCGAGATCGCGGCACGACTGACAGGCGGGCGCAAGAATGACTTCTATAAAAGAATACTCACGGCAGCAGATCGCGCCGCCACTGATTTGTGAGATGGACTTGCACAATCATTGTGACCGGTTTAAGTTGCCACTTGGAGTCGGCCGGGCAACCGCGGTCCTGAAGTCTGCTGCACACCGTTCAAGGTTTGCGGCGGAGCAGGGCGGAGGAAAGTCCGGGCTCCACAGGGCAGGGTGCCAGATAACGTCTGGGCGGCGTGAGCCGACGGAAAGTGCCACAGAAAACATACCGCCCTGGGTTGTCTAACGGCAATCCGGGGTAAGGGTGAAAAGGTGCGGTAAGAGCGCACCGCGTTCCCGGTAACGAGAGCGGCAGGGTAAACCCCACCCGGAGCAAGACCAAATAGGGATCCTAAGGCGCGGCCCGCGTTGGATCCGGGTAGGTCGCTTGAGGCGTACGGTGACGTACGCCCCAGATGAATGGTTGTCCTAGACAGAACCCGGCTTATAGGCCGACTCCATTTCTGTTGAAAAATAAGAATCTTAGGATAGTTATCCACAGATTACTTTAAGTTGAGCCTCTTGCAGGCCTGGAAAATCTCTCTCGGGATGCGCTGATCCATCTCTTCCTCAGTCCTGACGATGGTCAGGCCATTTCGCAAAAACACTGTTTTTTCAGTTAATTGAGGGTTGACAGCCCGACGACTTGATCCCTATAGTGTTGCTCAGTGGGTATTTGTGGGAAAACAGGCAATAGAGGGCTGAAAAATGTGGGTAAAAAAATCTCGTGAACAGGTTTTTCCCCAACAGCCGCAAAAAGCGACGGAAGAAGACCTGGAACTGTTTTTGATGCCGTGGATGGCGGCTAATCCATCCAAATCCTCATCCTCCTTTGGTGATTACCCGGCCCTTCACGGGGCCGGGGTTTCTTTGGAGGCGTGACCGGGGATTGTTCGAAGGTGTGCCCGCCGCTTGTAGCGGTAAGGCATAGAACAGTAAAGGTAGAGATGGAGGAGGTCAGCGTCAGCGATGTTTAGGGGTGCCAGCACCTTGAATCTCGACAGCAAAGGACGTTTTGCTGTGCCGACGACGCATCGTGAGCCGCTTACCGAGCGGTGTCAGGGACGACTCGTCCTCACCGTTAACAATACTCGAGAGCGCTGTCTCTGGCTTTACCCCCAGGACGAGTGGGAGCGGGTGGAGCAGAAAGTTGTAGAACTGCCGAGTTTTGATCCTGCTGCGCAGGCACTGAAGCGTTTTCTGATTGGCTATGCAGCTGACTGTGAACTCGATAGTGCCAGTCGTATCAGGATTCCTGCGCCCCTTCGCGAGTTTGCGGCGTTGGAAAAGCACATCGTACTCATCGGCCAGGGTAACAAGTTTGAACTTTGGGATGAGTCCCGGTGGAAAGCGAGATGTGACGAATGGCTTGCTGTACAGACCGGCGAAGAGCGTCTGTCGGTAGAGCTTGAATCTCTCTCACTGTAGGAAAACTGCATCGTGCTGTCCGCAGCCCACTCCCCCGTAATGACGGAAGAGGTGGTTAAGGCTCTGGGTCCCAGTGAAGACAGCATTCTGGTTGACGCTACCTTTGGCCGCGGTGGGCACACCCGGGCCCTGCTCAAATATCTGGGTCTCAAGGGGCGGATTTACGCAATGGATCGCGATCCCGAGGCCTGCGCGATTGCCCGTGACTGGGCCGAGGGAGAGTCCCGGCTGACGGTCATTCAGGCACCGTTCTCAAAACTCTCGGATGAGTTGCTCCGGGCTGGGATCGGTGGACAGGTTTCCGGAATTGTTCTCGATCTTGGCGTGTCTTCCCCGCAACTGGATAACGCCGAGCGGGGATTCAGTTTCATGCGAGATGGGCCACTTGATATGAGGATGGACCCCTCTCAGGGCATCCCGGTGCAGGATTGGTTGGCAGACGTATCGGAAGAAGATCTTATCGGCGTACTCCGGCGTTTCGGAGAAGAACGTTATGCCCGGCGTATCGCCCGGGGGATCGTCAACGCCAGAAACGAAACGCCCCTGACCACGACCGGCGAACTGTCGTCACTGGTTGATGCGTGCGTGCCGACTCGTGAGCCTGGAAAGCATCCTGCTACCCGAACATTTCAGGCACTTCGGTTATTCATCAATCAGGAACTTGCAGAACTCGACGCCGTGTTGCCGCAGGCGCTTGACATGCTCGAGCCCGGAGGGCGACTGGTCATTATCAGCTTCCATTCTTTGGAAGACCGGCGGGTCAAGAGATTTTTTCACGATGCCGCAAAAGGTGACCCGTTTCCGCCGGATCTTCCGATTCGCGCTAAAGAGATATCGCCTGTGATCCTGCGCCCGTCCAGGCCGCAACGTCCGTCTGACGGAGAGATTTCAGATAACCCACGTGCCCGAAGTGCGATCCTACGTTGGGCGCAAAAGTCGCCCAGTGGACAGATATGAAGTTGATTGGGCTTTTAGGCATCTTCGCGCTCATTTCGGCACTTTCAGTGGTCGTGGTGCGTCATCAGAACCGTCTTGAGTTTCTTGACATGCGCTCAGCCGAAAAACAGCGCGACCAGTTGAATGATGAATGGGGACGATTACAGCTGGAGAAGGCAACCTGGGCGCGGCATAACTTGGTGGAGCAGGCCGCGAGGCAGGAACTTGGGATGGTGACACCCGGTCCTGCGGACATTGTGGTGGTGCAGCTTGGAGTACGACAATGAAAGGGGTCGCGAAACGTCGAGCTGTGAAGAGTTACTCGCGCTTACGGCAAGGAATTGTGCTCGCGGTGGTGGGTCTTGGGATGACTGTCCTGGCGGGACGGGCTTTTCAGGTTCAGATACTGGATAGTTCCCGACTCCAGGCAGAAGGCGCCGCCCGGCAGTTGCGGAACATTGCGGTTAAGCCCGAAAGAGGTCGGATTGTCGATCGCAATGGGGATGTGCTTGCGGTCAGTACACCACTCGATGCGCTATGGGCGCATCCGCCCACACTTATACAGGCACCTGATGATTGGCCCCGTCTTGCTGAGGCGCTGGGACTGAGTGTCTCACAGATTTCAAGCCTGCTGGACCGATACCCTGATCGCGAGTTTGTTTACCTTCGCCGGCATTTGCCGCCAGCAGAAGCTGTGCGGGTAGAGAGTCTCGGCATCCCGGGTATCAGTTCTCTGCGTGAGTATGGACGCTATTACCCTGCCGGGTCCATTACCAGTCACGTCCTTGGATTCACCGATGTAGATGACCGAGGGCAGGAAGGCATTGAGCGTGCCTTTGACAGTCATCTTGCTGGTGTAGAAGGGCGCAAGCGCGTCCTGCGTGACCGTAAAGGTAGGATTGTCGAAGATATCGAGAGAATCCGTCCGGTCTATCACGGCCGCGACTTGCAATTAAGCCTGGACCTTCGAATCCAGGTATCCGCCCAGCATCACCTGGCGCAGACCGTGCGCGAAAGCCGAGCCTTGGGCGCATCGGCGGTAATGCTTGATGTCAACACCGGCGAAGTCCTGGCAATGACGAACATCCCGGATTTCAACCCCAACAACCGCTCCGACATGACGCCCGAGCATTTCCGCAACCGGTCGGTTACGGACGTATTTGAGCCGGGGTCAACGGTGAAGCCCTTCACAATATCAATGGCCCTGGCGAGCGGGCGTTTTTCTGTGGAAACACCTGTCTCTACCAGCCCCGGTATTCATTACGTCGGCCGGCATCCCGTCAGGGACATCCATGACTATGGAGACCTGACTCTGGGAGGTGTGCTGATCAAGTCGAGTAATGTCGGTACCGCCAAGGTTGCTATGGAACTTGCGCCTGAAGAGCTTTACGGCATTCTCGACAAGGTCGGCTTCGGTCAGGCGACTGGCATCGAACTTCCCGGCGAAGTCGGTGGCAGTTTGCTTAAACGGGAACGCTGGCGTCCCATTGAACATGCCACACTGTCTTTTGGCTACGGACTTTCTTCAACACAAGTGCAACTCGCCCGGGCATACGCCGTACTGGCATCGGGCGGGATGTTGCGGCCCGTCACACTGAAGCGCAGGTCGGGAGTGGTGCCAGGAAAGCGGGTTCTGTCCGACCAAATCACCCGGCAGATCAACGCCCTGCTTGAGCAGGTCGTCAGCGCACAGGGCACCGCGAAGCGAGCAGCAGTTCCGGCATATCGGGTGGCCGGCAAAACGGGGACGGTACACAAGGTCAGTCCTACAGGGGGTTATGAGGCGGACCGATACCAGTCACTCTTTGTCGGTTTTGCCCCGGTATCGGCACCGCGCTTTGTCCTCGCGGTGATGGTGGACGAACCCCGGGGTAAGTATTTCGGGGGAGAAGTAGCAGCACCGGTCTTTGCCAGAATCATGGCTGATGCATTGCGGATGCACGGCATCCGACCAGACGCCGAAATGGATTCGGGTGTTACGGTCGTGGCCAGCATGGTGCCGGGAGAAACGGGGGCGTGAGTCTTTCAATGACCCAGCCCGCTCGCCAACTTGGTGAACTGCTTCAGGGGATGGCGACCCCGGATGCTGTTTCAGCTTCGGCGATTATCACCAACCTAACACTGGATAGCCGCACGGCGTCTGCTGGAAGCCTGTTTTTCGGCATCCCCGGAGGGAAAACAGATGGCCGTCAATTCGTCGGTCAGGCATTGCGCTCAGGAGCCGCAGCAGCTCTGGTCGAGGGCCGCGGGTGGACGGAGAGCGAGTCGAAACAAAACTGTTATCCCATAGATGGCTTACGTGCACGGATTGGCCACATTGCCAGTCGTTTTTTTGGATCTCCCTCGCATGCGTTGTGCGTGGTTGGCGTAACAGGAACCAACGGTAAAACGACCTGCGCAACACTGCTTGCCCAAGCTCTCGATCTTCTTGGACGTAAAAGCGGTTTAATCGGCACCACCGGCTGGGGGCTGGCCAATGACCTTCAGTCAAGCGGTCTGACAACGCCAGATGCGCTCACACTTCAGTCACGCCTTGCCGATCTCGCCGCACAGGGCGCAGACAGCGTCTGTCTTGAGGTGTCTTCGCACGCGATAGATCAAGGTCGGATTGAAGGTATCCATTTCAATTCGGCGCTTTTTACCAATCTCAGCCGTGACCACCTCGACTATCACCGCACGATGGAGCATTACGCCGAGACCAAGTTGCTGCTGTTTCGCCGAAGAGAACTGGAAAGCGCCGTAATCAATGTGGCGGATCCCATCGGGCGTGCCTTCGCTGAAGAAGGTTTGGCTGCAAGGCTCTGGACCTATGGTGATGATGCAAGTGCGGATGTTTTTCCGACAAAGGTTGAAATTGACAACGACGGTATTGCGTTATGTCTTAAGAGTCCGATCGGAGAGATTTCATTTGCCTCCGCGTTGCAAGGCCACTTCAATGTCAGCAACCTGACCGCTGTGGCGACGATGCTGGTAGCGCACGGAAGCAGCGTGACAAAGATCAGCGAGGTGATGGGCCAACTGGAGCCCGTCCCCGGGCGCATGCTGTTCTGCCAGGGTTCGGGCGGCGGTCGTCCCACGGTGGTTGTGGACTACGCGCATACCCCTGAGGCGCTATCGATATTACTGAAGTCACTGCGCACTCATACCGAAGGTGAAATGTGGTGTGTGTTTGGATGTGGTGGCGACCGCGACCGCGGTAAGCGATCCGAAATGGGGCAGGAGGCGTCTCTATGGGCGGATCGGATCGTGCTTACCAATGACAACCCCAGGGGCGAAGACCCCGAAGAAATTCTTTCTGACATCGCCAAAGGAATGAGTTCACCAGCAGAGGCACGCATCCCGCAACGCGACTTGGCGATTGCCCATGCGCTGGCACATGCGGCGCCTCGCGATCTTGTGGTGGTCGCCGGGAAGGGTCATGAGACAAGCCAGATCGTCGGTGATCGTGTTGTGCCGTTCAGCGATCAGGCTATTGCAGAGGAGATACTGAGGACGATGCCATGTTCAGCTTGAAAGATATTGCCGAGGTGATTGGGGGGAGATTGACTGGAGCCGATGTCGAGGTCACGTCGGTGTCCACCGATACTCGGACATTGGAGCCGGGTGCACTGTTTGTGGCTTTGGATGGGGAACATTTCCAGGGGTCGGACTTTGTTGCCGAGGCGCGCCAGGCCGGCGCCGCGGCGGTAGTCAGTCGTTCGGCCGAGTCGACTTCCCTGCCGGGCCTCGTCGTGGAGAATACGACGGTGGCGCTCGGACAGTTGGCGGAGCACTGGCGCAACCGTTTTGATATTCCGGTGATCGGGGTCACGGGCAGTAACGGGAAAACGACGGTCAAAGAGATGATCGCTGCAATTCTGGCGGAATCCGGCGAGGTGCACGCGAGCCCCGGCAACTTCAATAACCACATTGGCGTGCCTCTGACTCTGCTCGGTCTAAGAGAGCATCATCGGTTTGCGGTGATCGAGATGGGCATGAGCCATCCTGGTGAGATCGATTACATTGCGCGACTGACAAGCCCGACAACGGCGCTGATCACCAATGCGGCGCTGGCACATCTCGAAGGTCTGGGAAGTCTCGCCGGGGTAGTGCGAGCCAAAGCAGAAATTTTCCATGGCTTACGCGCCGGCGGCACAGCGGTCATCAATGCCGACGACCGTTTCATGGCCTATTGGGCGGCTCGAGTAAAGGCCTTTCAGACGATCACATTCGGACTTAAAAATCGGGCCCGCGTCAGTGGCGAAGTGACTAGCGACGTCGACGGCCAGACGGTA
>JABJIU010000064.1 GCA_018661145.1 Pseudomonadota bacterium
ACTCGAATCGCGTTTCAGGTTTCTTCGCGGGCAGATTCGAGGACCGTTCTGGACCAGATGGGTGCAGAACAGCTGCTAGGTCACGGGGACATGCTGTTTCTTCCGCCTGGAACCGGATTTCCGGTTCGTGTTCACGGCTCATTTGTCTCCGATCAAGAGGTGCAACGTGTTGCGGAGGAGTTAAAGAAAAGCGGTCAGCCCGAGTACCTTGAGGCCGTTATCGATAGCTCCACATTGAGTACCGCGGTGGCGGGGGGAGAGGGTGATGAAGCCGGTGGCGGCGAGGATGATCCGCTGTACGACAAAGCGCTTGCGTTTGTCACTGAGACTCGACGGGCCTCGATCTCGTCGGTACAGCGACACCTTAGGGTAGGCTATAACCGGGCAGCCCGAATGGTTGAATCAATGGAGGCCGCGGGTGCGGTGGGTCCCCTCGAAAACGGTAAGCGTGAAGTGCTCGCCCCGGGGCCTTCGGAGTGATGATGCAGGTGCGTCCGTTGGATGGGTTCGATCGGCGGAGCTTTTGTCAAATTGTCGCACTCGGAGCGATCGCAGCGATACCGCGGATCGTTAGAAGCGCCTCAGTCGATCCTTTAAATAATTTTTTTTCAGAGGTGCGCACACTGCACGCGGCTTTTCACCAGTCGGTTCTGACTGAAGATCTTCAGTCGATAGATGAGAGCGCTGGGGAATTGTGGCTTTCTCGGCCGGGACGGTTTCGGTGGAACTATGGATCCCCGCTGGAACAGGTTGTGGTGGCCGATGGCCGCCAGCTATGGGTCTACGATCCAGGCCTGGAGCAAGCGGTGGTGCGAAACCAAGATGAAGTGCTGGGTGATACACCAGCAGGGCTGCTGGCTGGCAACACTGATCCCAGTCTCTCGTATCTAGTTGAGGCACTGGGGAATCAGGAGGGCATCGATTGGATTGCTATTTACCCTAAAAAGGCCGATGCAGCATTTGCCCAGATACAGTTTGGATTTGAATCAGGTTCACTGAGAATGCTTCAGATGCTGGATCCCTTGCAGCAAATCACTCGCATTCGATTTTCGGATGTTGAAGTGAATCTGAGTGTGCCCAGCGGGAAATTCAGTTTGGTCCTTCCGGAGGGCACCGACATCATTCGGGAGGACAACGGATAGTGATCAGTCACTACCTTGCGGTTGGCGCGGGCGGAGCTGTGGGCGCGATGTTGCGCTATTGGTTAAGTGCCCGCGTGACCGGAATTATGGGGTTGGCATTCCCCTGGGGCACGCTGACCGTAAATATTCTAGGGTCGTTCATGGTGGGAATCTGTATGGTATTGATTGCCGGCAAGGCCACGGGCGCTGAAATTTGGCGACTGGGACTGGTCGTGGGTATTCTTGGGGGGTTTACGACTTTCTCGGCATTCTCCAGTGAGGTTTTGAATCTGCTTCAAACTGAGCAATGGTTCAGAGCGATCATATTTATGAGTGCAAGCATTCTGTTGTGTGTTACTGCAGCGGCGGCGGGTGTCGCGGCTGCGCGCCAGGTTTTCTAGGTAGGAGTTCGTCGATGCTTGATCCTCAGTTGTTACGCAGTGAGCCAGAGGCGCTGGCAGATCGCCTGGCTATTAAGAGATATGTTCTGGACGTGGACCGCCTCCGGTCGCTCGACGATCAGCGCAAAAACTTGCAAACAGAGTTGCAGAGCCTCCAGGCGGAGCGAAACCAGTCCGCGAAAGAGGTGGGCCGACTCAAAGCCGCGGGGGAGGATGCAGCAGACCTCATCGAACAAACTTCCGGAATCTCTGGACGCATCACTCAGATCGAAGGCGATCTTGATGGAGTTCGCACGGACCTTAACGCGCTCATTCATGGGATCCCCAACATTCCGCACGAATCGGTCCCTTCAGGAGACAGTGACGCCGAGAACGAGGAAAAGCGTAGATGGGGAGAGCCAACCACATTTGACTTTGAGCCGGCAGATCACGTCAGCTTGGGATCAGGACTTGGAATGATGGATTTTGAAACGGCCTCTAAGATCACGGGAAGCCGTTTCGTGGTGATGTCGAGCGAACTCGCAAAGCTGCATCGGGCGCTTATTCAGTTCATGCTGGATTTACATACGGTTGAGCATGGCTATCAGGAGACTTACGTTCCCTATCTAGTCAATGCTGAATCGCTGTTCGGAACAGGGCAGTTACCGAAGTTCGCTGAGGATCAGTTTATGACGGCAA
The DNA here is from genome assembly GCA_018661145.1 of Pseudomonadota bacterium. Classification (GTDB taxonomy): domain Bacteria; phylum Pseudomonadota; class Gammaproteobacteria; order Arenicellales; family UBA868; genus UBA868. Next base: position 2,201 of record JABJIU010000064.1, read on the forward strand.
CCGACCCGGCATATTTTTTGATCCCCACGGCGGAAGTGCCCGTCACCAATATTTATGCACAGGCTATTGTCTCGCAGGAAAAATTGCCTATTCGGCGCGTATGCCACACCCCCTGTTTCCGAAGCGAAGCGGGGTCTTATGGTAAAGATACCCGAGGCATGATTCGACAACATCAGTTTGAAAAAGTGGAGTTGGTGCAACTGGTTCATCCCGACAGGTCATGGGACGCACTTGAGGAATTGACTGGGCATGCCGAAACCGTGCTCAAGCGCCTAGAGTTGCCCTATCGGGTGGTCACCCTATGCGGGGGCGATCTTGGTTTTTCTTCCGCTAAGACTTATGACCTTGAAGTGTGGCTCCCGGGTCAAAACCAGTATCGGGAGATCTCCTCCTGCAGTAATTTCGGCAGTTTCCAGGCACGGCGGATGCAGGCGCGTTGGAGAAACAATGAAACGGGAAAACCTGAGCTACTGCACACGCTGAATGGATCGGGCCTCGCCGTTGGCCGAACTTTGGTCGCAGTAATGGAAAACTACCAGGATGCGAACGGCGCTATTAGGATCCCGGATGTACTTCGAGATTATATGGGTGGCGTAGAGATAATTTCGGCATAAAAAACCCCGGCAAAAAGCCGGGGTTTTCAGGGTTCGGGGAGGTTAATCGTCGCCGCCGAAGATACCTAAGATCTGCAGCAGGCTCAAAAAGAGATTGTAGATGGAGACGTACAGGGTGATCGTCGCCATGATGTAATTGGTTTCCCCTCCGTGAATGATTGCACTGGTCTGATAAAGAATCATTCCGCTCATCAAAATGATGAACATCGCGGAAACTGCGAGGGAGAGCGCTGGAATGCTAAAGATCACAGCGCCGAGACCTGCCAAAAACGCGACTAGAATTCCCGCGAACAGCATGCCGCCCAGGAAACTGAAGTCTTTGCGGGATTTAAGCGCATAGGCCGACAACCCGAGGAAGATGACACCGGTGCCGCCAAGTGCCGTCATAACGAGTTGATCACCGTTGGGAACCGCATTTATGTAGTGACCGACAATCGGGCCGAGTGTGAGCCCCATAAAGCCGGTAAGTGCAAATACAAAAACCAGGCCCAATGCCGAGTTACGAAAGCGCCCAGCCAAGAACAGTAGGCCGAAGTATCCGACCAGGGTAATCACAAGCCCCGGATGAGGCCAGTTCATCAGCATAGACAAGCCAGCGATAGCGCCACTGAAAAGAAGTGTTGCCGAAAGCAGTGCATAGGTATTCTTTAAAACCTTGTTGAACTCGACGCCTTCAACAGCCGGGCCTGAGGCACTCAAAGTCTGACGGGTAATCATTTTGAGAAAGTTCTCCGTGTGGTTGACCGAGTTGGTCGCGATAGGAATATGGGGGAATTATGCCAGAATTCAATGGCCTCGACTTTGGACTGAAGCCTCGAGTTCCGGAAATACGCCTATAATTTAAGGGGCTCATTACTATCGATAAGTAGCTAAAATTCTGAGCGACCTACGGAGAGGTGGCAGAGTGGTCGAATGCGGCGGTCTTGAAAACCGTTGTACCGCAAGGTACCGGGGGTTCGAATCCCTCCCTCTCCGCCATTTACTATTCGGAATTTAGGAATAAAACCGTAAGTGACTGAAATAGCGAGTTAAGTCTGGCTACGGTTGTTCACATTTGAACGGAAACTAAGCATTGCTTGGGATAGAAAAGCCGTCATGAATATGGCAACGTCTTCCACATTAAAAATCGTTGAGGGTTTCTATGCATCCGCGGGAATCGCGAGGGCGTTGCTCACGATCCCTTGGGCAATAAAGATCCCGATTACGCACATGTCACATATCGATGGCATCGCGTTTTTAACATAGGCGGGATACGTTCATTTTCAGGTTACCCCAATAATCGTTTGACGTTGCAAGAAGCCGGGTTGCCCTACGATAATACGCGCCCGGAAATTCATGATTAGAGGAAGACATGCGCGCTAATCTAGTTAGTGTTACCGACCTGGATCGACTGTCCCGTGACGGAACGGTCGCAATCTTCGACTGCCGGTTTGTGTTGAATGACCCGGATGCGGGCAGAGCGGCCTATGAGGGATCCCATATCCCCACGGCACGTTATGTAGATCTGGAGCGAGATCTCTCGGGGCCTATCTCAGCGGAGACCGGCCGCCACCCACTCCCCGATTTCTCTGTGTGGTGCGAAAGAATATCGAATCTTGGGATTGATGGTAGCGGCGCAATTGCGCTCTACGATGGGGGTCCAGGTGTATTTGCCGCGCGTTTGTGGTGGATGCTGGCGTGGGCGGGGATTGATAATGCCATGCTCGTGGATGGCGGTTTTTCCGAGTGGCGCAAGCAGGACCTGCCGCTTGAGTCCGGGGATGAGCAAGGCGATCCCTCAGCGCCCCGGGGTGCGATGCTTGTGCAAGATCGCGAACATACCTCTCGCGTTGATGCCCAGTTTCTGCTGGATCAACTGGATGACTCGCAGGTCTTGATCCTGGATGCGAGGGAAGAGGAGCGATTCAGTGGGCGCAAAGAACCCTTGGATAAAAAAGCGGGATGCATTCCCGGCGCGGTAAACCGCCATTTTGCCTTGAATCTGTTGGAAGGTAAGTTTAAGTCGCCAGCAGTGCTTGAAGCAGAGTTTAGGGAGTTGTTCCAGGGGTTTGCACCAGAGTCGGTGGTCCACAGTTGCGGTTCCGGGGTGACTGCTTGCCATAATCTCTTTGCAATGGAGTATGCGGGATTAAGCGGATCGCAGCTTTACCCTGGGTCCTGGAGCGAATGGATTGCCGATCCGTTTCGCCCGATCCAGGTTCAGGAATAGATCGGACTCCCCGAGAAAGGAACGTAAAACAGCATGGCACACCGGAACAGACATAGATGAAAGTACACGAGTATCAGGCAAAGGAAATTCTGCGTAACCGCGGTGTTCCGGTGCCGCGCGGTGAGTCTTGTTTTAGTGTGGAGGACGCAGTACGCATTGCTGATGAT
>JABJIU010000260.1 GCA_018661145.1 Pseudomonadota bacterium
AGTTCTCAGCGGAAGATGCCGGTCGGTCTGACGAGGACTTTCTCTGCAGGATCTTCGAGGCCGTGATCGATGCGGGTGCTCGGACGGTAAATATCCCTGACACGGTCGGTTACACGATGCCTGATCAGTTCGGAGAGATGTTCGGCCGACTAATGAACCGAATTCCCAATGCAGACCAGGCGATCTTTTCGGTGCATTGCCACAATGATCTCGGAGTCGCTGTCGCCAATTCACTCGCTGCTGTTCAAGCGGGCGCTCGGCAGGTGGAATGCACGATTAACGGACTGGGCGAACGTGCTGGCAACGCTTCTTTGGAAGAGGTGGTTATGGCGGTTCGTACCCGGCAGGATGTCTTCTCATGCGACACCGCCATTGATACCATCCAAATTCTGCCAGCCAGTCGGATGGTGTCCAGCGTAACCGGGTTTCCCGTCCAACCGAACAAGGCGATTGTGGGCGCCAATGCATTTGCCCACGAGGCGGGGATTCACCAAGATGGCGTGTTAAAGCAACGCGATACGTACGAGATTATGCGTGCCGAGGATGTCGGTTGGGCAGCCAATCAGATTGTCCTTGGTAAACACTCTGGACGGACCGCGTTCCGCGAACGCATGTCAACTCTGGGAATCGAGTTCAGCAGCGATACCGAACTTAACGCCGCATTTAGTCGATTCAAGGACCTGGCAGACAAAAAACATGAAATCTTCGACGACGATCTTCAGGTGCTTGTTGGTGAAGATGCCTCAAAGGAAGAAAACGAGGTAGTACGATTCATCGGGCTCAAAACCATGGCGGAGACCGGACAAGTGCCGTTGGCTGAATTGTCGCTCGAGCTTCATGGGCAATCCTTGTCTAGCAGTGCGAATGGTGATGGTCTCGTGGACGCGGTGTTCAAGGCAGTCGAGGAAATCGTCCCAGGGACGCGGACCCTGATGCTGTACTCCGTGAATGCCATCACAGAGGGCTCGGATTCCCAAGGGGAGGTCAGTGTCCGACTCCAGGAGGCAGGCCGCATCGTGAATGGGCAGGGTGCCGATACCGACATCGTGGTGGCCTCGGTGAAAGCCTATATCAATGGCCTGAACAAGCTGCAGGGGGCACCCCACCGATTCAACCCGCAAAGCGGTGAGACTGTCTGAGCACGAGTGATGGGACGCCATGCCCCTTACCTTCGCGAAATGGGTCTGGTCCAGTGGCGACACGTTTCACCGGTTCGGGTCGAACCCGCCGGTAGTTCCGGTGTCGAGGTTACCGCTAAGGCAGCGTGCAGTCAGGAGGCCGCCAACGCACTTTCTGCGCTTGCTGACGATGCTGCGGCGTGCGAGCGATGTGATCTTTGTCGCACACGAAACCAGACCGTTTTTGGCGTGGGAAGTCCTCGCGCACGGTGGCTTTTTGTCGGCGAGGCCCCAGGAGCAGAGGAAGACAAGCAGGGGATGCCTTTTGTGGGAAGGGCCGGCGCTTTGTTAAGTGCGATGCTCTTCAGCATCGGTCTGTCGCGTGAAGATGTCTACATTGCTAATGTTCTGAAGTGCCGGCCTCCAAACAATCGTGACCCTTTGGGACGGGAAGTCCGTGAGTGCAGTCCTTTCTTGCACCAGCAGATTTCGTGGGTCCAGCCCGAGATTATCGTGGCCATGGGTCGTTTTGCCGCGCAGGCACTTCTGGAGACGGATCAGAGTCTTGGACAGTTGCGGGGACATAGTCATAAATACAAGATCAATGAACTTCCCCTTGTCGTCACTTATCACCCGGCGTATCTGTTGCGCTCTCCATCGGCGAAAGGTAAAAGTTGGGAGGATTTGACCCTAGCACAATCTATTGTGGATTAACCCGACCGTATGGACGGCGAAAGGCATGCGTGGGAAATCCGACCGATGCGGGTTGATGACCTGGCAGAGGTCGCCGAATTGGAACAGGCGGTTTCCCCCGGACCGTGGAGTCCCAACATTTTTCTTGCTTGTTTGCAGGCTGACCATGAATGTTGGGTATTGCGCATGGATCGGGTGGCTGGCTTCGCAATTGCTTCGCTCGGGGCTGGCGAAGCGCATTTACTTAACCTTGCGGTTGCCCCTAGCGAGCAGGGTCTCGGATTTGGCGGACGACTATTGCGAAAGGTCATTGAGGTAGCGCGGGAAAGAGGTGCCGAGCGCATCTTTCTCGAGGTCCGACCCAGCAATCTTCGGGCGCAGGTGATCTACCGAAAAGTCGGTTTTGAGTTTTTGAGTAGAAGACCAAAGTACTATGGGCCGCCACGAAGAGAAGACGCATTGGTCTACACGATGGCGATCTAAGGGCTGACTTTTGGAATCGTTCCCCGGTCGAGGACGTGACCGAGTAAAATCGCTCGTGCAAGCTATCGTAAAAGGACAGGGTGCATAGATCGCATGACGCCTCTTGGAAAATGTGTAGGTTCCGAACCCCGAGTCCCCATGCGATCCGCGGACCCCCGAACAAAGCCACAGAGCGATATCGCGCACTGGTTTGAGACCCCCCTGGGCACGGAACTCATTAGAGAGGCACGCGAGTCGGTTTCACGACTGGTCCCACCCGGTTATTATCCGACGGGGTTTCAAGTCGGACTATGCAGGGACAGCTTTTTGCAAAGCGCGGAGAATGCGTACTACGGAGTGCCGCCTCAGGGCGCCTTTCACATTGAAGAAGGGTGTCGCCAGTTTGAATGCTTGGCAGAACAATTGCCATTTGGTGCGAGGTCGATAGACCTTCTCGCGCTCCCTTTTACCCTCGAATTTTCCACTGATCCACACACCGTACTGAGAGAAGTCAACAGCGTCCTGGCTCCCGAAGGGTGCCTTGTGGTCTGTGGATTCAATCGCTGGGGGTTGTGGGGACTTCGTCGTGCGCTGTCGCTTCGTCCACGGCAGGGACCCTGGGGGGGGAGTTTCCTATCGCTAAACCAGATCCAGGATTGGACCCGGCTACTGGGCTTGGATCTGGTGGCGGCTGCATCGATGTTTTATCGCCCCCCGATCAAGAGCGCGCCCCTACTGAATCGGACCTCGTTTCTCGAAGCAGCAGGTGATCGGTGGTGGCCCCTGCTGTCAGGTGCTTTTGTTTTGGTAGCCAAGAAGCGGGCGTTCGCTCAATCGACGATACTTGAACCGGTTCGTGCTTCACGGCAAAGGGGCCCGAAACCTTTCGCTTCCGCGCTTCCAAGGCAAGTGGCGAATCGCAAACTGCGCCTCTAAGGATGGAGAACCCTATCAATAAAACTCTTGTCCTGTTTACTGACGGGGCATGCCGCGGGAATCCAGGACCAGGTGGTTGGGGTGTTTTAATCGTCGAAGATGCAGTTGAAACAGAACTGCTCGGTTCTGAACCCCACACGACCAATAATCGCATGGAACTTTCCGCAGCTATCCGAGGTCTGGAAGCGATCGACCTGGAGTATGCCGTGTCCGTGTATACCGACTCTCAATACGTACGAAATGGGGTAACGCAATGGATTGGGAAGTGGAAGGCTAACGGCTGGAAAACAGCCGGGCGGAAACCTGTTAAAAATCAGGATCTTTGGCAGCAGTTAGACCTCGCGGCAAGTCGAAGGTCAGTGGAATGGCACTGGGTGCGGGGTCACAGCGGGCATCCGCAGAACGAAAGAGCTGACGCGCTTGCGAATCGGGCTATTGACCTCATGTTGGCGAAGCAGACCAGAAAAGGGGGGGGTTAAATAGTGGATCTGATTGTGTTGGACACGGAAACCACAGGCCTGAACGCGGCAGACGGACACCGTGTGATTGAAGTCGGGTGTGTTCGGCTTGCCAACCGCAAACACACGGACCTGCGCTTCCACAGTTATGTGAATCCCGGGCGCGGGATTGATCCCGAAGCGCAAGAGGTGCACGGAATTACTGAGCAGTTTCTGAAGGATAAACCGGTATTTAGTGAGGTGGCGGATCACTTTCTTGAATTCGTTGGGGGGTCAGAGTTGGTGATACATAACGCCCCTTTCGATATTGGATTCCTCAATCAGGAACTGGAACTTACGGGAAGTTCGGTCCGATTGGAGGACATTTGCGAGGTCACGGACTCGTTGGAGCTGGCCCGGCAGATGCACCCTGGGCAACGCAACAGTTTGGATGCTCTATGCCGCCGGTATGGAGTGGATAACAGCGGCCGGGATCTTCACGGTGCGCTGCTGGACGCAGAGATCCTTGCGGACGTCTATCTTGCGATGACGGGCGGTCAGACGACTTTGACGCTCGAAGGGGCACCCTCCAGGGAGGCGGCAACAGACAGCACAGAATCCGGGTTTCGCAATGATGTTGAGTTCCCCGTTATTTGCGTTGATGAAACAGAGCTTGCCGAACATCGGCGTTGGCTCGAGTTATTAGGTCCTGACAGTCCCTGGCATGAAATTGACCAGGCGGGAAACGTTCCCCAGCGTTGAGTGTATGCGTTGTCAAGCGCCGCAACAGATTCGCTGAAACATCAGCTATACAGGTTTTAGACTTTGACTGCAGTCAAGGTTATTGAAGTGACAACAGGAGCTTGAGATGAGTGACGCCACTATCTATCCCGTCAACCCCGAAGTTTCGGCCAAAGCCCATATAGACCAGAACCGGTACGAAGAAATGTACCGGCGGTCGCTTTCCGATGCGGATGGCTTCTGGGCTGAGCAGGCAGAAGCGTTCGTGGACTGGTTCTCGCCCTGGCATACCGTGAGCCGGTGGAATTTTCACACGGGCGAGATCAGGTGGTTTGATGGCGCGACCCTTAATGTCGCCCATAACTGCATTGACCGGCATCTCGAAGCTCGAGGCGAGCAGACCGCAATTATCTGGGAGGGCGATGAGCCTTCGGTCGACACGAAACTCACTTTTAATGAACTTCACGATGCGGTATGCCGCTTTTCCAACGTTCTTAAGGGGCGAGGGGTGCGCAAAGGCGACCGGGTCTCAATCTATATGCCGATGATCCCGGAAGTGGCAATTGCAATGCTTTCGTGCGCGCGCATCGGCGCCGTGCACTCTGTCGTTTTTGGAGGGTTCTCACCAGAGGCGTTGAAGGATCGCATTCTGGACTCTGACTGTCGGGTGGTCATCACGGCTGACGAGGCCCCTCGCGGCGGCAAACCAGTCCCGCTGAAGGCGAATGTCGAGAAAGCGCTTGAGGGCTGTCCTGATGTTCATACCACTATCGTTGTTAGGAGGACTGGGAACGATGTCCCATCAGGGGGTGCGCGCGATGTCTGGTACCACGAGGCGGTCGCATCGGCGTCTACCCAATGCGAGCCGGAACCGATGGAGGCTGAGGATCCGCTTTTTATTTTGTACACCTCGGGTTCGACGGGTAAACCTAAGGGCGTGCTGCATACAACCGGTGGATACTTGCTCTATGTCGCAATGACTCACCGTTATGTGTTCGATTATCACGATGGCGATGTCTATTGGTGCAGTGCCGACGTGGGTTGGATTACCGGTCACAGTTACATCGTATACGGTCCGTTGGCTAACGGCGCGACCACGCTCATGTTTGAGGGTGTACCAACCTACCCCGATGCCTCCCGCTTCTGGCGGGTAGTCGATAAGCACGGCGTCAATATCTTTTACACCGCCCCTACCGCGATTCGAGCTCTTATGAGCCAAGGAAACGATCCTGTTGAGGCGACCCGCCGTTCCAGTTTGCGACTGCTGGGCACGGTGGGCGAGCCGATCAATCCGGAAGCCTGGGAATGGTATTTCGGAGTTGTCGGAGAAAGGCGCTGTAGTGTGGTGGATACTTGGTTTCAGACCGAAACCGGAGGCATTTTGATCACGCCGCTTCCCGGCGCAACTGAGCTCAAACCGGGGTCAGCGACGCGGCCATTTTTCGGGATTGTCCCCGCACTCTTGGATGCAGATGGAAAGGAATTGGAGGGCGCGAATTCAGGCAATCTGGTCATTACAGGTTCGTGGCCTGGCCAGATGCGAACCGTCTATCAGGACCACGAACGTTTTGTACAGACGTATTTCTCGGCCTACCCTGGGTTCTATATGACGGGCGATGGGGCCCGTCGTGATGAAGATGGTTATTATTGGATCACAGGCCGGGTTGACGATGTGATTAATGTCTCAGGTCATCGGATGGGAAC
>JABJIU010000261.1 GCA_018661145.1 Pseudomonadota bacterium
CAGGGACAAGAGCGGTGAGTTTGGCCTGTTACACAAACACTGCTCACACCGCGGTGCCTCGTTAGAGTTCGGCGTTGTGGCGGATCACGGGATCATCTGTTGCTATCACGGTTGGCACTACGCGGTCGATGGGACCTTGATCCGCGCAGGCTCGGAGCGGCAAGATGGACCTATCTGCAAGAAGGTGGTTCACGGCGCCTATCCGGTGATCGAAAAGGATGGCTTGTTGTTCGCGTATCTCGGTCCGCCGGAGTTGCGACCGCCTTTCCCGGTGTTTGATACGCAGGCCGATTGTGTCGTGGAGAAAGTTCCTTTTTCACTCTCCGCGCCGTGCAACTGGCTTCAGATCTACGAGAATACTCAGGACCCGGTGCACGTGGTCCATCTTCACTCTAACGTCAGTGGGATTCAGTTCGGTGTGGCGTCTGGGGTGGATCAGATCATTGAGTACCAGGACAGCCCACTCGGTATGATCAATATTCAGACTCGCGAAGTAGATGAATTTGTCTGGAACCGTACCGTCGAATCCATCCTGCCCAATGCTAACCAGACTGGCGCCATCTGGGAAGAAGCCCAAAGCGAGAAGTTCTTTCAGAGAAGTTCTCTGTTGCGCTGGGTGGTACCCCTAGACAACACGTCAGCACGCACGATAGGCTGGCGTTACCTCAGTGCCGAACTGGACCCCGATCAGCAGGGTGACCGATCCCAAATCGGTAAGGAAAGCATCGACTTCATCGGACAGACTGCCACCGAGCGCTCTCACGAGGAGGCGCAGCGGTATCCTGGCGACTATGAAGCACAGGTGTCCCAGGGCGCGATTGCCATCCATGAGCGTGAGAATCTTGCAAGTTCTGATGCCGGCGTGGCCCGTCTTCGGCGCCTGTTACGCCAGCGGGTGACGGAACTTCAGGCGGGGGATGAACCGCTCCCCCAGGCTTTAGAGGAGGGCGAGATCGTCTCGACTTATACGCAGGATACGGTATTTAGGGCGAGCCTCGGGACTGATCAGCGAAAAGCCTTTGGGCAGGCGGTCGCAAGGACCGTTATCAGCAGCGGTAAAGAATCTCCTGAAGAACGGGTGTTGATGGTGAAGCAGACCTGTGACACATTTGAGGGGAAGTAACTAAGTTCCCACGATCACATTATGGAAATTATTTCAGTTTTAACCACAAAAGATGTAACCGCGGAGGTTTGCAGATGATTCAGATGAAGAAGTTTATTGCACGAAGTATTTTTGTTCTGGCGGCGCCCCTGTTAGCAACCGGCGTACAGGCCGAGGACTCGGTGCTTCACACTATTCTTAAAGAGGGCGTGCTGAAAGTTGGCACCACCGGGGACTGGAACCCCATGACCATGCGCGACCCGGCTACTAACAAGTACACCGGTTTTGATATCGATGTCAGCACCAAGCTCGCTGAAGATCTCGGTGTTGAAATCGAATATGTGCCGACCGACTGGAAGACGCTGGTCGCCGGTGTCACCGCTGATAAATATCACATGACGGGTTCCGCATCGGTCAATCCCAAGCGCGCCAAAGTTGCTGGGTACTCGATCTCTTATGTGGAGGTTGGCCAGCTGCCGATGATTCACAAAAAGAATGCAGAGCGCTTTAAGTCCTGGGACGATATCAACCAGGCAGGTGTTAAGGTGTCGGCGAACCTTGGGACCACCCAGGAGCAGTACATCAAAACGTTCTTCCCCAATGCGACGCACGTGGTGGTCGAGTCGCCGGCAAGAGACTGGCAGGATGTGTTGGCTGGACGTTCGGATGCCAGTATCACTTCGAACATCGAGGCGCACAAACTGGTCGAGAAGTATCCTGACCAGATGATGATCGTGCCTGTGGACAATGCCAAGGCGAGGACGCCGCTGGCGGTTTTGCTGCCGCAGGGTGACCAGGTTTGGATCAACTATGTGAACCACTGGATCTCTCTCCAACAGGCCCGTGGCTTTTTTGACAGTCTCAAGAAAAAGTGGGGGCTGTAATCGGCTCCGAATCATGAGATCAACGAGAAAGGCCCGCTCTGACGGGCCTTTTTTGTTTTTACCATAACTCTCCTTGTGAATCCGCCCGCTATCACGGGGCAAGGCCAGCATTTGAACCTTAAAACGGCAAGTAGCCAGGAAGTTGCCGACTACCTGAAGTCCTGCACAGGGATCGTCCTGCCAACCGGATCCCTTGAGCAGCACGGTCCGGTTGGCCTCATTGGCACTGACGCAATCTGTGTGGAGGAAATAGCCCAAAGCGCGTCAGAACAAAGCAGTATGCTTGTGGCGCCTGTACTGAACTATGCACCGGCACAATTTAATCTGGAATTTGCAGGTACGATTTCACTTTCGGCGGAGACTTTTGCCAAAGTATTTACCGAAATTACTACCTCTCTGATGCGAAGCGGTTTTGATCGGATTTATATCCTTAACGGCCATGGCGCTAATCTCGCCCCGCTCAAAAGTGCTGTGCACGATCTTTATCTCAAACTGGATGATGCTTCCCCCACAGTGAAGATCCGTAACTGGTGGGACTTCCCACAGGTCAACGCCCTACGGCAGAAACTCTATGGTGAGTGGGAGGGTCTTCACGGCACTCCCTCAGAGGTGGCAATCACACAGCATGCGGTGCGTACAATCACGCGGACGGACGCCAGTCCGCCACAACAACTTTCAGCTGAGGAGCTTCGCGAAGCAGCGGGTGACTACCACGGGCCCGCAAGCCAACACAGGAAGATATTTGCCGATGGCAGGGTAGGGTCGTATTCAGAACTTGCCGAACCGGAGCACGGGGCTCGGCTGGTCGAGTTGGCCGCTAATGCCTTGGTCGACGAGTTCCGGGCCTTTGTGTCGGTCTAGGCCGGGGCACGCCAGGCTTGAGTGTCTTGCTGGGTTAGTGCTCTTCTGTCTGCATCTTCCTTTCTAGCCATCGGACCCCGGCTGAAACGATCAGGATCAGCACCAG
>JABJIU010000232.1 GCA_018661145.1 Pseudomonadota bacterium
CCTTCATCGAAAAGACGTCCTAGCCGAAGACACGCGTGAGTACCCAACGTGATCTCGGTCTGCATATCGGCAAGTTTCTTCTGAATCAGTTGATTTGCGGCCAAGGGTCTGCCGAACTGCTCTCGCTCCAGTGTATAGGTGCGGGCGGCGTGCCAGCAAAACTCGGCCGCGCCCATAGCTCCCCACGAAATTCCATAACGCGCGCGGTTAAGGCATCCAAACGGGCCCTTCAATCCGCTGACTTCGGGCAACATATTCTCGGCGGGAACAAAAACATCCTCCATTACAATCTCGCCAGTGACAGACGCTCTCAGCGAGAACTTGCCTTCAATTACAGGCGTGCTAAGGCCCGACATCTCACGCTCCAGAATAAATCCCCGAATTACCCCTTCATCGTCCTTGGCCCAAACAACAAAGACATCCGCAATAGGTGAATTGGTAATCCACATCTTCGCCCCGCTGAGGCGGTAACCGCCGTCGACCGCTCGTGCACGGGTCTTCATACCCCCGGGGTCTGATCCAAAATCAGGCTCGGTGAGACCAAAACATCCCACCCACTCGCCAGTCGCAAGCCGCGGCAAGTATTTCTCGCACTGCTCCTCGGAGCCGTAGGCAAAGATCGGGTACATGACCAAACTCGACTGCACGCTCATCATCGACCGATAGCCGGAGTCCACCCGCTCAATCTCCCGGGCTGCAAGCCCGTAGCAGACATAACTCAACCCAGGGCAGTCGTAGCCGTCGATGGTAGAACCCAACAAGCCCAGTTCCCCCATTTTTGGAAACAGGGAACGGTCGACCTTTTCCTCGCGGAACGCCTCCAGTACACGGGGTTGCAGTTCCTCCTGACAGAACCGCCGGATTGAATCCCGCACCAGTCGCTCTTCATCCGTAAGGATGTCATCCAGCGCAAGCGGATCGGCCCAATCAAAGATAGCAACGCTTTTCTGGGATTTAGTCATAGTCTCAGTACTCCATTCTCAATACGGTCCAACGTCTTCAACTACGCCCCGAGGATGCCGGGGCGGCGCCAACGAGAAAGCCTGCGCCGTTGGTACTCTTTCGGAAATACTCGGCGTGGCTCGTATAATACCGCGATCAAACTTTATTTAGATCACGGTTTCCTCCCGTCCTGATCCCTTGGTAAGCCCTTCATGAGCCTTGACCAACTCTTGCCGCTAATTCAGGTCATCCTGGTGGATTTGATGCTGGCGGCCGACAACGCCATCGTTATCGGCCTCGCTGCGGCCAGCGTGCCTGCCGCTTTGCGACCCCGTGTGATCATGCTGGGTATCGCTGCCGCCGCTGTCCTGCGGATTCTCTTTGCGCTGGTCACCGTGCAATTGCTGCAAATTGTCGGTCTGGTCCTTGTCGGCGGCCTGTTGCTTCTCTGGGTCTGCTGGAAACTCTGGCGGGAACTTCGAAACAGCAGCAATAGCGTTGAAACAGTCGACGGAGAACCATCGGCTCAGACTAAATCACTCGGGCAAGCTGTATTCCAGATTATTGTGGCGGATGTATCCATGTCCCTGGATAATGTACTTGCGGTAGCAGGTATCGCTCGCGATGAACCGGTGATTATGGTCTTTGGGCTTGTGCTTTCGGTGGCGCTCATGGCCTTTGCTGCAACCTTGATTGCCCGACTACTTGAGCGTTACTCCTGGATTGCGTACATTGGGCTTGCAGTGATTCTTCAGGTCGCGGCGTTCATGATCTGGGAGGGCTCTCGGGAGCTGTTGGTACTCGCCCGAGCTTAACTTTCAAACTGAAATATATAAAGATACTATCTCCATGAAGGTCTCAGCATACATTCGGAGCGCGATCGGCCTTACAGTACTCCTCGTCACAAGCAATCTGACCTTTGCCCAAAGTGAGGATATCCAACGAGCGGTCGATGCCTATGACGGCGGAGATTATGCGGCAGCGATAGCCATCTGGGAGCCGTACGCTCATCAAGGCAACCGCGAAGCGCAGTTTGCGATGGGAGTTTTATATTTTGAAGGGCACGGGGTCAGCAAGAACCTCGACGAAGCCTTGGCGTGGTTTCGAAAAGCCGCGAACTCGGGACACCCAACAGCCATGTTTAATCTTGGTGTCGCCTACTGGGAGGGGCGGGGACTCAACAAGAATTTCTCGCAGGCCGTCGACTGGTGGGAACGTGCCGCTGAATCGGGCGATGTCGCGTCCCAGTACAACCTCGGCCTCGCTTACTACCTTGGCAAGGGCGCTCAAAAAGATATCGATAAAGCGAGGAGTTGGTTGACCCAGGCATCCGACCAGGGGCACGCCGACGCTAATCGAGTCCTCGGAGTTATCGGGGAAAAAGATGTTGCAACCCAGAGCACGCCCTCGGCTGCGGCCGTTAGCGCCCCTTCATCCACTGCTGATTCAGTCGAGACCTCTCAGGCAGAATCGGTAGAAGTAGAGTCGGTACCTGTCGAGCAAGCCGAGGACAAGGCGCAGAGTCCGATCATCGTTACAACCCGTTTTCGGGCGGGGGAAGTCAGTCTTGATAAACTCGCACTGCGTTCCGCGCCCAACAGTCAATCCCCGGTGGTGCATACGCTGCGACAGGGAACACCCGTCAAGCTTGTTCAGATCCAAGGGTCGTGGGGCAGAGTTGAGATCCCAAGTCCGGTGCGGCTTTGGGTCTTCGGAGACTACGTACAAGGCGCTCCCGAGGGTCGCGTTACGGCCAACAAGGTCCGATTGAGAAATCGGCCTACGACAAGTGAAGACTCCAGAGTCGTCGCGCATCTCAACAGAGGTGACGCCGTTACGGTGCATTCGAGCACCGGGGACTGGAAGCACGTCAGTAGTCAAACACCGATTCCTGTCTGGGTGCAGCTTTCAGGCCTCGCCGAACAGAATCCCGTTACGCAGGATTGGCTGGATAACTTCAATGCGCTTGCGAGTGGGGAACAGGAAAAATCCGAGGCCTCGTCAACAAACACCACCGCACCCGCCCCTGCCCCTTTCAGGACAGCTTGGGTAAAGACAGGAGGCACGGCGGTCATCGGCCGACCTGCTCCCGATGCACCCAAACTGAACCTTCTCGCCAAAGACACGCCAGTGAAGGTGATTGGTAGCAAGGATAGCTGGTTGATGATTCAAAGCCCCATGGGACTGGACGTTTGGGTCTACGGAAAGTTCATCAGCGAAACAGGTGGGAGCGCAAAAATCAACGATAACCGGGTCAGAATACGGTCACTGCCTTCAACCGGCGCCGATTCTGACGTTCTCGGTCTGCTAGACAAAGGCGCATCAGTGGAGGTCAAAAGCCGAAAAGGAGACTGGATCCGTTTGCGGGTAACCAGTTCGGTAGCAGGATGGGTCGATAGCGGTGGACTCACTCCCCCGGGAGCAGTATCAGCAGATTGGCAAGAACGGTGGGATGCCATCCGATCTGAGGTCGGGCGCTGAGGGGCGTACCAATTCTTTGATCGTCTCGCCCAGATCAATCTTTTTGCGGAAATTTTTTGCAACTTTGGCGGTCGCGTTGGCTCTCAATTTACCGGTTGCGGTATATGGCATTGATCCAAAGGTCCTCGAAACCATGATCGGAGACGGTGAAACTGAAGCAGCGCTTGACCTTATCGATGCCGAGATCGCCTCCCTGGCTTCTGATCCGGTTGACTTACTGTTTGCCCGTGCCCGGGTAATTGATGCCTCGGGAAATACCAAAAAAGCTGAGCATGCCTACCGCGAACTCATCACGCGCTATCCCGCGAGACCCGAGCCCTATAACAACCTCGCGAGGATATACAGCGCTCAGGGCAAACTTGATCAGGCGTCATCCCTGCTTCGTGCGGGCCTTTATACCGATCCCACTTACCGAATGATCTTTGATAACCTGACCCGGATTTATGCCGAGCGGGCTGCCCGCTCTCTTAGCGCAGCCCTTGATCCCAACGATCCCAAATCCGACCCAAGCCAGCCGCTTGAGACGTTAAACGAGATTCCCACACTCTCAAACTGACATTACGCCACGGCTCGTAGCGACGCAGATTTGGAACGTCTAGCGCCTGAAGGTAGAATCCGAGACGTTCTATCGAGTCAGAGTCGGTTTATCTTCTCCGATTAAGGGCCTCATCTTGATGCATCGCCTCATTTCCTTCGTACTGCTGGCCGTGTCACTGCCGACGATGGTGCTCGCAGACAGCGGTAGTAATTATGAAGCCCGTCTGGTCGGGAGCGTCAATGCCGTGGTCAGCGGCAACCAGGCGAGCGCTCTGAGCGCTATCGACAGCCTGAAGACAGATTTTCCCTTAAGTCGGATCGCGCACCTACTCCAGGCTAACGTTCTTTTGGCACTTGCGGGTAGAGCAAGGTCCGTGGAAAGTGCTCCGGAGATTGCGGAACTTCGCGAACAACTGCGCCTGCGTTGGCAACATGCAAAGACGCTCGATGCAAAAAAGCATTTCGTCCCCGCAAAGCTTCTGCAAATCTCGGACACCATCCCGTTCGTTCTATATGCGGATCTACCCTCTTCGAGACTTCATGTGTTTGCCCAGCAAAATGGCGGGCTGGTTCGACTTTCGGATTACTACATCACCATCGGCCGCGCTGGATTTGGGAAAGAACGCGAGGGCGACCTCAAGACCCCTGTGGGGGTTTACCATGTTGACGGCTATATTCCGGGAACGCAGCTGCATGCCCGCTATGGAGCGGGCGCCCTCACCACCGATTACCCCAATACGCTCGACCGGTTTCTGAATCGGACGGGATACGGGATCTGGCTTCATGGCACAGAGCCTGGCTGGATCAACCGAGGTCCGCGCGCCAGCGAGGGGTGCATTACGCTGAGTAATCCGGATTTCGAGGAGCTTGTAACCCAACTTGGATCACACCGGGATATTCCAATCGTGATCGATGACAACCCCGAATGGATCGAGGCAGAAAAGATACAACAGGCAAGAAACGACATCCTCACGTCGATTATCAAGTCAGCAGACCGCTCAATGGAATCTCTCTCAGGCGACCACCACGAAGCATGGACCATAAATGATGGAGTCAACGGAACCGCCGTCATTACCGATCTTGTCCTCTATCCCGGTAAGCAAGAACGGCTGCTGGCTCGATGGATGACTTTAGAGAATCAGGCGGGGGCCACAGCATTTGAGCAGTATTGGCATCGGGCCGCCGCGGGTGAGTGGCAGATGACCTTACAAATATCGGTACCGGTACGCTCTCCAGAAAGATTTGCCGAAGATGTCGTGACACCAGAGGGCTCTGCGCCAGAACCCTCTGGAGAATTAGTTCCGACAATCGTTTCGGCGGTTAGTCTGCTTCGTCAATAGCCCCGTCCGGTTTCGACCAGATGCGGCCAGGGCTCGCCCTGTCGGTGACGGCTGATAGCATCCGCAATGTAACGGCATGCTGTCGGCGGGTGTGTGATGCTGGCAATGTGGGGCGTGATGTAGACATTGGGGTGTGCCCACAGAATACTTTCCTGCGGCAGAGGCTCTGTTTCAAAAACATCCAGCGCTGCGCCAGCGAGAGACCCGTGATCCAATGCCTCAACGAGACCCTCTTCGTCAACAAGATCGCCACGCCCCGCATTGATGAAGTAAGCCCCGGACGGCAACCAGCTGAGCGTTCGACTATTAATCATCTTTTTCGTCTCAAGTGTCGATGGCATCAGCGCAACCAGAATGTCGCTACGCCCCATAAATTCCTCGAGCTGATTAGTGCCATAAAACACCTCCATGCCCTCCACTTCACCTGGCCCGCGCCGGTAGCCGATAACCCGATATCGAAGCGCAGATAACTGACGCGCAAGGGCCTGACCCAATACACCAAAACCCATAATCCCTACGGTGACTTCGCTTGCCGAAACCTGCGTCAACTCTTCCCAGTGCCGTCTAACACGATGGTTTTCAAAAAGATGCATCAACCGGTGAAAGCGCAAAATATGAAAGAGGCAAAACTCAACCATGCCCGCGGTCAACTCCGACTCCACCATGCGCACAATCGGTAGATGCGCCGGCAAATTCGGGCAGGCCAACAACGAATCAACGCCCGCGCCGATTGAGAAGATCACCTCCAGGTTATCAAGCTGATCGAATAACTCTGGCGGCGGACCCCATAACAGTGCACAGTTAATCTCACTCCGGTCACCCGTTTCAGGCCAGAGGCGCACCTCAAGTTCCGGCATCGCCATTGAGAAGGCATCGACCCACGCTTGAGCCCGTGCATCGGTTTTCAGAAGCATCACGGCTCCTTTATCATTATTTTTCAGCACCTGGAATTTCTCCTTTTTTTCAGGTTTTGGGCCTCGCGCGTATCTCTGAAAGGTGCGTCTTTTTCCCAAAGTGATTTTCATCAACTGCGGATTGAAAACAACCCCTAGACAACGGCCGAATGCGGTCTTCTCTGAATCGGCCACAGAAATACTAAATTCCGTGAATATCCGCAAGGTTGTTGAGAATCAGACCCTAAACTACTAGACTGACCTGAGGTCGTTCATCTGGCCGAGATTTACTGGGCCAATAATAAACAAATCACCAACGGAAGGATTTAATCTCGACATGAGCACGGGGGATATCTTTGTCCGCTTCAAAGAAGTCCAGAAGAGTTATGACGGCGAAATATTAGTCGTCAAAAACCTCAATCTGGACATTGAGCGCGGTGAGTTTGTCACGATGCTGGGGCCCTCTGGGTCTGGTAAAACGACTTGCCTGATGATGCTGGCCGGCTTTGAACCGGCGACCCATGGCGAGATCTATCTTGGCGACCGGCCGATCAATGCGGTACCGCCCCATAAGCGGGGCATTGGGATGGTGTTTCAGAACTATGCCCTCTTTCCCCACATGACGGTGAACGAGAATCTCGCATTCCCGCTAGAGGTGCGCAAACTTAGCAAGTCCGAAATTGCGACCCGTACCAAGCGCGCTCTCGACATGGTGCAACTGGGTGCTTTTGGAAATCGGCGTCCTGCACAACTCTCTGGCGGACAACAGCAGCGGGTCGCTGTCGCGAGGGCGCTGGTTTTTGATCCAGACCTCATACTTATGGATGAGCCCCTTGGGGCGCTCGACAAGCAGTTGCGTGAGCAGATGCAATATGAAATTAAACACATCCATGAAAGTCTTGGGGTGACAGTCGTGTACGTTACCCACGATCAGTCCGAAGCATTGACCATGTCCAACCGCATCGCTGTCTTCGAAGATGGCGTGATTCAACAGCTCGCTGCCCCAAGCGATCTTTACGAGCGCCCTGAGAATGCGTTTGTTGCGCAGTTCATCGGTGAGAACAACCGGCTGATGGGATCAATCGAGGCGATAGAGGGTAACCAGTGTCACGTCAAAATAGACAACGGCGAGGTGATCAAG
>JABJIU010000080.1 GCA_018661145.1 Pseudomonadota bacterium
GCATGTCGGTTGATTTTGGCCTGACGATTGGGCTGTCGTCCGATAACCTGATTGTCGCATTACTGATGGTCCAGTTTATTGGCTTTCCTGCAGCGCTCGTTTTCGGCCGCCTGGGCGAGCGCTACGGCGCGCAGCGCGGGATATGGATCTGCATCTGGGTATATGTGGGGGTCACGGTATTTGCCTTTTTCATGGAGACCGCGCTTCAGATGTATATCCTTGCCGCAGTGATCGGTCTCGTACAAGGCGGCATTCAGGCGCTCAGTCGGTCGATGTTCAGTCACCTGATTCCACAGGAGAAAAACGCCGAGTTCTTCGGCTTTTACAACGTGGTCGGCAAGGCAGCGGCAGTATTCGGCCCCGTGATGATGGGCACAATCACCTACCTCAGTGGCAACCCACGCCTTGGCATCCTTTCAGTAGCGTTGCTCTTTTTTGCCGGGATGTTTTTCTTCAGGCTCGTGGAGGACCCGGACAAACCTCAGTCGTCCTGATGCCATTGACCTCGTGACTGAGGTGGCAATCGTAGCGAGGGAACCTTTCCCGGAATGTTCAGCAGGCCAGTCGACATTCTGGAGGTAGCCGACCATGAAAAGACGTTATACGAAAAACAGGTGATCCAGGTTGGCAGAGAAATAATCTGCAAGCATGTGATTTTTCTTGTTTGCTACACAATGATGCCGACAGTCCCGGCGAGGATCGATCCTGAAGAATTTCTCTTTATCTTTAAACCAGAACTCCGAGAATGACTGATTCTCCAGCGAACCCAACAATCCCTCTGGCGTATACGCTTTGTCCTGACAAGAATAAACTTTTTGATCCGCACCGATAACGCAAAGGACCTGTAAATAAGGACACCAGTCGTAGGACTTGTCGAACTTTTCATCCAGTTCATGATAGGAATCGAAAAGCTCGAAGTAGTCATTGACCAATCCTGCTCTCAGTTTTTCCAGCTGAGTACGAACTGCTGAGAAGATAGGTTTGTGATACTGATTGCTGACGTTGCCATCATTACTGGTAATGCAGGGGGACACCTTCACGCTGTTCACACCAATGTCCTGTAGTCGTTTCACACTCTCCTCGACGTAACATGCGTTATCCCGATCTACGATAAGACTGACACCCAGATGACAACTTCCACCTAGACGTTTGAACGCTAACAGGTTTTCCATAAGTTTCGTGTAGTCACCAAGCCTTACCCCACGGTATCGGGAATAACTGGCATCATCCCAGCCATCCATCGAGACCCGCAGCCAGGTGCCATGATGAGCAAAAACATCAGCAATTTCCCCGGACAGGCGTGCGCCATTGGTCAGACTTGCAAACCTTATAGGACCGTCTGCGAGTCGCTTTACCGTTTCAAGTATTGGCTTGTAGTAAAACGGGTCCCCGCCGCCACTAAAGGTCACCGCACGCACACCAATGGTTTCCATATCGGAAACAATCTCTCTCATTTTCTCAGGGGGGATCTGGTCTCGCTCGACCATCTCGGCGCCAAGATCAAGATCCTTCGCCTTGTATGCGCAGTACCAACAATGGTGGCCGCATAAATTCGTCGGCTTGATCCGAATATGTAAAGGGGCTGTTGTAGCGACCCCTTCACGGGGAAGACTATGAAGTTTCTCGGGAAAATGAAAAATCTTGTAAGGCGTATACAAGGCTTTCATTAATCAGGCACTCCTCGAAGGCTTGCGCGAATCATAGGAGACTCCCAAAGAGCCCGCCCTGATCCAGGACACTTTTGTGTTGGAAAGTCCGTGAAGATCTGGGGCCACCCCTGTAGACAAAATGCTCTTGACAGCAAGGTTCTTGTTGTCGATGAAGAAGTTTCCACCGAGTCAGGCACCCTGAGGTTTCAGCCTCAGGAAGATTGGGAGACTACTGAGATCAGCTGGTAGTCGCAATTAAGCGGGCGAAGTCGAAATCAAGTTTGGCATTTTGCTTAGCAAAATCGCCTTCAGAATACTGATGACCTGCTCGGCCGGACTATATGGCCGAGAACGCTATCTTAGACGCAGAGCGTTGGCGATCACAATTAGCGAACTTGCCGACATCCCGATTGCTGCGAGCCATGGAGGTACAAATCCGAACGCAGCTGCCGGCAATGCAGCGAGGTTGTAGACCAACGCCCATGCCAGGTTCTGACGAATCACTCCAAGGGTGCGCCGCCCCGCCCGGATGGCTTCCGCAACCATACGAATGTCGTCATTTAGGATCACGACGTCGGCGGTTGCGGCGGCGAGTGGAGACGCCCGGGCAACCGCAATAGAAACATCCGCGCCTGCAAGCACCGGCGCGTCATTGACGCCGTCCCCGACCATAGCCACGGTCTCACCCAGTTTCTGGTCATGATTAACCGCCTTGAGCTTGTCTGCCGGGGAGAGTTGCCATTGGGCCGGCTCAATCTGTAGGGCATCCGCCACTACCGATACTGGTCCGCACTGATCCCCGGAAAGCATGGCCAGCCTTAATCCCAGTTTCCGCAGGCGTTCAATCAATTCGGGCGCGTCTTCACGAAGTTCATCTGAGAATAAAAATTCCGCGAGGATCGAGTCGCTATCGGCAAGAAGAACGGTCGTACTCGATACTGCATCAATCGACTCCGACACCGCACCCGTTTTCTGTTGAATAAAATGCGGCGAACCGATCCAATAAGTATCTCCCTTGATCTCGGCATAGATTCCACCGCCAGGTTCGTTCACTACATTATCGATCTCAGGAAGCTCAAAATCGATTCCAGCACGCATGATGGCTCGTCCAACAGGATGTTCGCTATGCTGCTCAAGTGCCGCGGCAATCTGAAGCACATCATTGTGATCAACACCCTCGGCTACTCTGATTGACGAACACCGCAATTCGCCAAGGGTTAAGGTGCCCGTCTTGTCAAAAACCACTTTGGTGGCCCGGGCCAAGGTCTCCAGCGTGCGTGCGCGCGTCAGCAACACGCCCTTTTTCATCAGGTGCCCAACGGTTGCAGTCACTGCAGCAGGTGTTGCGAGCGATAACGCGCATGGGCATGAAACAACGAGCACCGAAACCGTAATGGACAACCAGTCCTCGGCACCCGTCTGCCACCAGTACCCCGCGACCAGGGTTGCGATCAGCAATACCGTCATAATAAATATCCCGCTGATTCGATCGGCTAACTGAGACACTCGGGGCTTGCCCATTAGCGCCCGGTCCAGCAACTGTTGAATCTGTGACAGTGCTGAATCGGCACCTGTTCGCATGACTTCGACTGTGATGGGACTTTCTATGTTGATACTGGCGCCGATCACTTCGTCACCTTCCCGCCTCGACTGCGGCATTGCCTCGCCCGTCAAAATTGCTTCATCGATACTGGATCGCCCCTGGATGATGATCCCGTCAGCCGGAACGGTCTCGCCAGGCCGAACCAACACCTTATCGCCTGGATTCAGCTCGACGGCTGCAATCTGCTCAATATCTCCTTCACCGTCCAAGCGATTCGCTGCGGCCGGACGCGCTTGTCCAATCACATCTGCGGCATCAGCTGCACTTTTGCGTGCCCCAAGCTCCAGTGTCCGGGTACCGAGCAGTAGAAACACAAACATACAGATCGAATCAAAATAGACCTCTCCCGTGCCGGTCACAATCGACATCGTGCTTGCGGCGAAGGCAAGCGAAATACCTAAAGTCACCGGAACATCCATACCGGCCCGTCGGTTGGAAAGATCTCGCCAGGCGGTGACAAAAAACGGTTGGGCTGAGTAAAACAGCACCGGCAGTGTTATCAGCAGGCTCAGTTTCTGAAAAAAGTCGCGGTAGCGCTCTTCGATGCCTGTCCAGACTCCCGTATACAGCGCTACGGCAAGAATCATCACCTGCATTCCGAGCGCACCCGCTACCGCCAAGCGTTTCAGCAACTTCCGACGCTCGATATCCAGCAATTCCTGCTGATGTCCAGGGTCATAGGGATACGCTTCGTAGCCAATATCGCGTACCGACCGCATGATTTCACTTAGTTGAATTTGTTGTTCATCCCAACGGATACGGGCGCGGCGTGTCGCGTAGTTGACCTGAACTTCGAGCATCCCTGGCAAGTCCTTAAGATGCTGCTCGTTAAGCCAGACACAAGCTGCACACTGGATACCTTCCAGAATCAGGGCCGCTTCGCGACTGCCTTCGGTAGGAGAACTGACAAAACTCCGTTGGACTAGTGGGTTGTTGAAAACTTCAAGCTGCCTGAGTGACTCAGTTGCAAAATCCTGTGCTGTCGATGCTCTCGCTGTTCGCTCACGGTAATAACGCGAAAGCCCAGCGGTTTCAATCGCCCGCGCCACCGCAGCACAACCCGCACAGCACATGGGGTACGACTTACCATCGATCTCGGCCGTGAGGCTAGGGCCATCGGACGGCGCCGGCAGCCCACAGTGAAAACACTCCTTTGCGGCCCGCGAGTCGACCCGGTCCGCGCGCTCCAAAACGCTAGTGTTGTCAGAAGTTTTATTGACCAAAGTTGATCCGGGTCAACAACCCAGGTTGAAAGGTCGCACTAGTATTTCAGAAGTTTTATTGACCGAAGTTGATCCGGGTCAACAACCCAGGTTGAAGGGCCGCACTAGTATTAAAGCTGAATTCATGCCCAAGCCTGAGGGGCAAACCGATCATAACGCAACACCAAAACTCCCAGCAGCCAACAAGCTCTATCAAGGATAGGTCTTATCTGCACACTCAGAAAGCAAACCGTCGCTACAAAACCGAAAAGGATTCGTCCCTTGTGCCATCGGCAATATCAGCAGGTCTGGGCCGCTAACTTCTCCCAAGGTAATCGGAATGACCACAGAGCAAGCCTATAACTACAAGGTAGTACGCCAGTTCACCATTATGACGGTGGTCTGGGGAATCGTTGGAATGCTGGTAGGAGTCATCATCGCGGCCCAGCTTGCTTGGCCGGCACTCAACTTTGACACTGCCTGGTTCAGTTTTGGCCGACTGAGACCGCTGCACACTAACGCCGTAATTTTCGCCTTCGGCGGGTCGGCATTATTCGCTACTTCCTACTATGTGGTACAGCGAACCTGTCACACGCGGTTATTCGCCGGACCCCTCGCAGCGTTCACCTTCTGGGGATGGCAACTGGTCATTGTGCTCGCGGCGATTACCCTACCGCTGGGATACACGGCTTCAAAGGAATATGCTGAACTGGA
>JABJIU010000161.1 GCA_018661145.1 Pseudomonadota bacterium
ACCAGCAACCTGCTTGGATACCAATGGCGCCCCCCTGACAACTTGATCTGTGCCCAATAGCGATTTAAGGTTCCCGATGTTTCTCCGTGTTGACTCTTCTGGCGGAGATTGACGTGATCTCCCCTCGCCTCAACAAGATCATAAAATGTAGAACGTCGTTGCAGCATCAAAAAGACCGAGGCCAGTACCGCCACCTCAAGGCCTAGAAAAGGCAAGACAGGCCATGCTCCGAGTATCAGCATAAAACCACCAATGAGGAAAGCGACTAAACTGAAAATCAGAACAATGGCCCTTACGCCACTAGGTGACAACGAGCAATCGGGTCTAATCAACAGACGAAAATCGCGCCCATCCGGAGCGGTCTGAAAGAGAGTCATTTGCTACGCTAAACACCGTGGTTGGCATGTGTCGCCCAGACTGCTCCGAAAGACACCCAACCCGATTGATTCAAGCCCTTAAACTGCGGCGAACACTAGCATAATTGCAACCGGACCATCAAGCATGATCACCTTGTCCTGACCTCGATCACGCTCTATAGCTCAGCAAATTACTCTATGAAGATTTGTCGGCTTCGGAGGTAATCTATACCGTGAGTTAAACGCTCTCTACTGGGGTAAATCGACACGAACCCCGGCCTGTCGACGATCCGAACTATCCCTGGCCCATCCCACCGCGTAAACCACCTCGAAACTCGCGCGTAATCTACCCTGGTCGCCCTCCAGCAGCGGGTATGCATCTCTAAAGGCCTGCCAGCGGAATCTACCTGTCAGCGTCCGTCGCCGGTGTGTCATAGCATTGGTCGCGCCCAACGCGCGTAAATCATCAATGAGACCGGCAAGCTTTCGGTAGGTGAAAGACAGCACGTCAACGTCGACGACGGGTTCCAAAAATCCGGCCTGCAGCAAAGCGTCACCCAAGTTATGCATATCTGCAAAGGGGTGAACATGCGGATGTTCATCAACAGTCTCCCAGGCGGCCCGGAGCTCCTTTAAGGTATCTGGACCCAGCGTGGAGATTACGATGGCCCCGCCGGGTCTTAGTACCCTGGCGATCTCATGAAATAGGGTCACCGGCTCGCACCACGGCACCACCAGATTGGCAAAGACCAAATCGAAAGTACCCATACTCAATGGTAGGGCCGCAGCATCACCGACCAGCGGAGCCCAGGGGGTGAATTTTTCTTGCTGAAAGCACACAGGGCAAATATCAAGGCCTATTACGTGCGCTTTGGGGTAGCGATGTGACAACATCGCCGCTTCGATACCGGTGCCGCAACCCAGATCCAGGATATTTTCAGGAACAATCTCTAGAAGCGCCAGACGGTCAATAAGCTCCTGACCTGATCGTCTTGCGAGGATCGTGTCCTGCGGATCGAATCGGCTTGCACGCCGGGATGCCTGCATGACCGAACGTGCATCAAGTTCCGAAGACGTCTGCTTCATTTTCTAATCCAATACTGCGGTTACGCTAATGTTAAACCCCAGACTGTAAACAAGGGCACAGCAATGCCGGCGCACTATCTATAGATTGGCCATGTGGCGCATCCTTTTTTATCAGGAATCAACCGTCCTACACCAACGTGGGCGAATCTCCTGAGGATGGCAGGGAGATCTGCGCTCAGATTGATGACGCCCCCGTGTTGTCTTTTTTGTCATGGTCAGCCGGAGTATCGCCATGGCCTCTGCCAGAACTGCTGGAATGCGCTTCCTTTTATTCTTGACTCCTGCTGTTCACACTGCGGCCGAGCACTTGTGCAGGCGGGCATCTGTGGACAATGTCAGCAACAGCCACCAAGTTTCGATGATATTGCGGCGCCGCTATTTTACGAAACCCCTGTCGATAAGATGCTCTGCGCCCTGAAATACCGCCAGCAACTGTCTTTCGCTCGAACCGCAGCGGGTGTTATTGTTGATACCGTGCTTGCACGGGGTCAAAAAAAACCAGACTTCCTTTGTGCGGTACCAATGACCCGACGAGCGCTTCGTAGAAGGGGCTTGAACCAGTCAGCATTTATTGCACGGCTGGCTAGTCGAACGCTCGGCATCCCCGTGAACATATCACTTCTAAAGAAAGTCCGAAATACTGATCAGCAGTCCGCGCTCAGCGCAAAAAAACGCCGGAGCAATCTGATTGGTGTCTTTACCTGCAAACGCCGGCTTGAGGGTCAGCATATTGCACTTATCGACGATATTCTCACTACCGGGGCAACCGCCAATGAAGTCAGTAAAGTCCTAAAGCTTGCAGGGGCAGCCCGGGTGGATCTGTGGGTGTGTGCGCGAACTGGCGAGCCCCCCAAACGGAATCACCGGTGCACTAAATAAAAAAGCCCCGGCATTGCCGGGGCTTTCGACTGACTCAAACTTCTGTGGCCAATCCTACTACTTACATGTGGATGGCAGAAACTTATCGTCGATTTTTGTTCCTGCGGGCGCACCATCACATACCCAACTGATTACGCCAGTCGCATCAGTTGCTTGCAGCGTAAGAGTCTTACTCTGAAGGTCACTACTCACGGGGGCCGCGCCCTTCATAGTGACGGTAATAAGTCCATTAGCAATGGTAACGACGCTGGCCACATATTTACCCGTGATAGTCGCTGGAGCGCCCGCCATCTCATTAGTGGTGGGCCAGGCTGCCGCCGTCTGGCGGTATTCAGCAATTGCTGTCTTCAGTGGCGAAGTTAGTGACAATGCCTCACTTACCTGGGCGCGGGCAACATAACTGGTGTACTGCGGAATCGCGATTGCTGCCAAGATACCGATGATCGCTACCACGATCATGAGTTCGATCAGCGTAAAACCCCGCTGACGGCCATTTTTCTGTTCCGGCTGTACCTGTTTGGAAAAGATCATCATTAACGCCCCTCTTTGGTCTTTGCAATTACTACGTTGAATTTATACTTCCTTAGCATATCACCGATGTGACAACCGTCACATGATGAGCAAGCATTCAAGTTATGCTGTCACTCTCCCAAACCAATGACGCTCATTGCTAAAAATCACCGCTATTGTATGACTTATGCCCCCAAAGCAAAGTGCTTATTCTGTTAAAGTGTCGTAAGAATATTGCTCAATTTCGATGATTTCTCCGGAATAACCCGGTTAAATCTCCTGAACACGTCGTCCATTAGCCTTTCGAGGGGTTCTCGCTAACGCTTTTGGACTTTGCTTTTCTCTTCAATCATGGAAACAAGTCAGTCCCCATTTTCCATCTCGGTCCAGGGAACTACCCTGTCAGGACTATCGCGACGGGTCGTCGAGGCAAATTTGCTCTCCAAAGAGCGTGCCCGCGAAACTTTCGAAGCAGCACAGAAAAGCCACCGCTCATTTCTGCAGGAGGCGCTTGATCAGGGAGACGCAGACCGCACAGCGTTGTTGAGATGCGCCTCCGAAGAGTCAGGTATGCCCCTGATGGATCTCAGAGCCTTTGATCTAGGCTGTCGGCCACAAGAAATCGTTGATGGCCGGTTTCTAGAAACCCACGGCGTGCTGCCGCTGTTTCAGCGCGGATCCAAGGTCTTCCTCGCCGTACCGGACCCAAGCGATATCTCCGGTCTGGATGCCTTCACGTTTCAGACCGGATTCGGGGTCGAAGCCATTCTGGTTGATCCCAAATTACTCACCCAGGTTATTCGTGACATCGTCAGCGGCATCAGTTCTGAGCTTGCAGACCTCAACGAGGATCCCGGTCTTGAGGATATGGCGACGAAAACAGCAGCGCCCTCCAGCACCGAAACCGCTGAAGTCGACACCCCCGTGGTGCGCTTCGTCAACAAGATCCTCATGGATGCGATTCGCCAGAAGGCCTCTGATATTCATATAGAACCTTATGAAGGAACACTCCGGATCCGGTACCGGCTTGACGGTGTGCTCCATGAGATCGCGAACCCGCCGTTATCGCTCGCTGCCAGGATCACAGCCCGGGTCAAGATCCTCTCACATCTGGATATCGCCGAACGGCGCATTCCCCAGGATGGACGGATCAAACTGACGCTCTCAAAAGGGCATGAGATTGACTTTCGGGTAAGCACGCTACCCACTCAATTTGGCGAAAAAGTCGTTATTCGCGTATTGGACAGCAGCGGCGCCGATCTCAGTGTGTCTGCGCTGGGGCTGGAACCTGAGCAGCTCAAAGCGTATGAAGATGCCATCTATCGGCCTCACGGCATGATTCTCGTTACCGGACCAACGGGCAGCGGTAAGACAGT
This sequence comes from Pseudomonadota bacterium, assembly GCA_018661145.1. Lineage (GTDB taxonomy): Bacteria > Pseudomonadota > Gammaproteobacteria > Arenicellales > UBA868 > UBA868. The sequence continues at coordinate 4,208 of JABJIU010000161.1, forward strand.
TTCCCTGTATTCAGCACTGTCCACCTTGAACTCCCCGGAAGTCAACATCAGTAGCGTCGAGGATCCGATTGAGATCAATCTTCCAGGGATCAATCAGGTCAACATCAACGAAAAAGCCAACCTCAGTTTTTCGACTGCCCTGCGTGCCTTTTTGCGCCAGGATCCGGACATCATCATGGTCGGCGAGGTTCGTGATCTGGAAACAGCAGACATCGCCATCAAGGCATCGCAGACCGGGCACCTGGTGCTATCGACGCTGCATACCAATGACGCGCCTTCGACCATTATTCGACTCCTTAATATGGGGGTGGCGCCGTTTAATGTCGCTGCATCCGTTCATCTGATCCTCGCTCAGCGACTGGTCCGCAAACTGTGCGCCGCCTGCCGCAAACCAGTCGAATATCCGGAAGAGGTGCTAACCGGTGCCGGTTTTTCAGGGTCGGGGAGCTTTAAGAATCTCAAACTCTTCGGACCCGAAGGCTGTGACGAGTGCACCCGAGGGTATAAAGGAAGAACGGGGGTATTTCAGGTAATGCCGGTCACCGAAGCGATTGCCGAACTGATCGTGCAAAACGCCGGGCAGGAAGCAATCGAAAAACAGTCCATCGCGGAAGGGGTAATGACGATGCGCCAGGCGGGGCTTGTCAAAGTACGTGCCGGCGTCACCACTCTCGAGGAAATATTGCGGGTCACCGACACCTGAAACCATGGCGAAGAAGTCAGAAAAGGCCCATGAAATTTTTACCTGGAAGGGAACCGACCGCCAGGGCAAGAAAGTCACCGGCGAAATGGAAGCGCAGGGGCCGGCTTATGTGCGCAGCACGCTGCGGCGGGAAGGCATTAATCCCCGCTCGGTGCGCAAGAAACCTAAGACATTATTCAGCAAAAAAATCAAACCCAAAGATATCTCGATTGCCAGTCGCCAACTTGCCACCATGCTGGGAGCGGGTCTGCCGATTGCGCAATCCTATAAAGCCATCGCCGAGGGAACGGATCACCCAAAAGTCCGGGAGATCTTTGGTGCCGTTCGGATTGATGTTGAAAGCGGAACCGCTCTGAGCGAGGCGCTTCAGAAATTTCCCCGCCAGTTCGACCCGCTTTATACCAGCCTGGTCGCGGTCGGCGAACGATCAGGAAACCTTGACGACCTGATGGATAAGGTCTCGCTTTATATGGAGAACATCGAGGAGATCAAAGCAAAGGTCAAAGGCGCCCTTTGGTATCCGGCGGCTGTACTCGCTGTAGGTTTTATCGTCAGCGTGCTTCTACTGGTCTTCGTGATCCCGCAGTTTGAGGACCTGTTCTCGAGTTTCGGCGCCAGCCTGCCGGCGCTGACCGCCATCGTAATTGAGTTGTCGCGCAATTTTCGCGATCTATGGCTGCAGATTTTCGGCATCATCATTGGCGCCATCATTATCATTTCGATGTCTTACCGGCGCTCAGAAGCTATGCGCTATCGAGTAGACCGGATCGCCTTGCGTCTGCCGGTTTTTGGCATAATTTTCCGTAAAGCTGCAATCTCGCGCTTTGCGCGTACGCTGGCCACGATGTTTGGCTCTGGAGTACCGCTGGTAGACGGACTGGAGTCCGTCGCCGGAGCAACCGGTAACCGCGTTTATTCAGATGGCTGCATATCCATTCGGGAGGTGGTCAGCGGCGGGCAATCCCTCTCTCGCGCGATGTCGCAAACCGGCCTCTTTCCATCCATGATCCTGCAGATGACCAGCACTGGTGAGGAATCCGGCGAACTCGAAACCATGCTCAACAAGGCTGCGGACTTTTATGAGCGAGAGGTACGCGAGGCTGTAGACAACATGAGCAAGCTGATTGAGCCGATTATGATCAGCGTCCTGGGGGGGCTGGTCGGCACCCTGGTCATCGCGATGTATCTGCCTATCTTCAAGATGGGCTCAATTATGTAATGGAGGCAACGCCTCCCACCGCTCAGTGATCGAAACCCTGGTTAATGTCCTGGGTGACGAGTCGTGGCTGTATGTGATCACGATTGTCATCGGACTGATGGTGGGCAGTTTCCTTAACGTCGTTATTGCCCGAGTACCGCAACAGTTACAGTGGCAATGGCGCGGTAAGCTAGAGGGGTTACCAAAACCCGCTGGGGTCGCCGGACCCGTATCACGCTGCCCATCTTGTCAGCAGCCGATCCGCTGGCGCGACAACCTGCCGCTGATCAGTTTTCTGATACTCAAGGGTCGCTGTCGTTCCTGCAATACTGCGATCTCCGGGCGGTATCCTCTGGTCGAGGCGCTATGTGCCGGACTGTCCTTGGTAGTTGTCATCGTCATGGGGGCGCAGTGGACGACGCTTGCAGCTCTTATCTTTACCTGGGGCCTGATTGCACTCACCTTTATTGATCTTGAACACTTCCTGCTGCCAGACCGTCTCACCCTGCCGCTTCTGGCGATCGGACTGGGCGTTAACGCCGTAAATACATTTACCGATCTGATCTCAGCCCTCGTCGGCGCAATTGCTGGATACGGTTCCTTTTGGATCGTGTTTCACGGTTTTCGTATCGTGACCGGAAAAGAAGGTATGGGTCACGGTGATTTCAAACTGCTGGCAGCTCTGGGCGCCTGGATGGGATGGCAAATGCTTCCACTGATCATCCTGCTAAGCGCAGGAACCGGAGCCATCATCGGTATCACGATGCTAATCCTACAACAACACCAACGCGGCCAGCAGGTTCCATTCGGACCCTATCTTGCCGGTGCAGGATGGCTGGCACTGCTATGGGGCGTGGACTTCAACCATTACTACCTGAAGGTCACTGGACTTTAGGACATCACATGCTCAAGGTAGCTCTCACTGGCGGAATTGGAAGCGGTAAGACCGCCATCACCGATTACCTTTCGTCTCTTGGTGTAGCGGTCCTTGATTCGGATCAGTTTGCTCATGAGGTGACCGCCCGGGGCGAAGGGGCAGTCGATGAAATCGCAAAAGCCCTGGGTCCCGGTGCGCTCAGTCCAGATGGCGACCTTGATCGAGCTGCGGTTCGAAAGTTGGTTTTTTCCGATCCAAAAAAAAGAGCTCAACTTGAAGCAATCGTGCACCCACGCGTCCGTCAAAAAATGAACGAGGCCGCAAAACGCGCTATCACCCCATACGTCATTTTTTCAATCCCCCTGCTGGTAGAAACCAAACAGGCAGAAAACTTTGACCACGTCGTCGTCGTTGAGGCGCCGCATGAGCTTCGCGCCAATCGGGTCCTTGAGCGAAACAGTCTTGACCATGATGCGTTTTCAGCCATCGATGACGCGCAGGCGAGTGATGTAGAGCGCCGGCGCGCAGCGAACGACATCATTCAAAACGACGGCAGCCTTCAATCACTCTATGGGCAGGTTGATGCCCTGCATCAACGGTTGACCGCTCTCTCCCGAAGAAAGGCGCAAACGGCCGAAGCGTGACGGACAAGGGAATGGATTCTCACTTATGTCTTTAAGCCACCGCCTTGCAGAAAATTTCGCGGACTTTCAACGCATCCCGCAAAATGGTGAAACTCTAGCCCGTGCCGCGGTTATGGTTCTGGTTACGCACGCACCCGATACCGGTGAGGGATCGGTGATACTAACCCGCCGCGCGAAAACCCTACGCCGACACGCCGGCCAATATGCGTTGCCGGGCGGGCGGGCTGAACCGGGAGAGACGGCTATTGAAACTGCGCTTCGTGAATGCCACGAAGAGATAGGACTCCAACCACAAACCGATCACGTGATCGGCGTGCTGGATGATTTTGTGACCGAATCGGGATTCTGTATCACACCTGTAGTGGCCTGTATGAACGCGGCGCTTGCGCCGACACCCGACCCTGCAGAGGTAGAGCGGGTCTTTCATATACCCTTAAAGGAACTCACCGCCGCACAGACAGAAGTCTCGACGTCAGAAACCGATGAATCGGTACGGGACGGCTTTTCAATCATGCTGCCAACCGTCGGACATGAGGTGTATGCGCCGACTGCCGCGATTCTCTACCAGTTCAGAGAAGTTGCGCTTTTGGGCAGAAACACCCGGGTGGGTCATCTGGGTCAACCACGCTTCGCCTGGAGCTAAGACCCACCAGAATCAGCGTGGCAACACCAGCGCGCATACTTTCTCGAGCAGCGCCCGATTGCCTTCCAGAAAATCCAGAGACGCAAGATCGTCAGCCTGCACCCACCTAAGACTCTGCCCCTCCAGTCCCTCGGCCTCGCCCTGATATTCCGTGACCCGCCAGAAATGCAGTTCCACCTGCCGGTCCGGGTAGGCATGTTCACAGGAAAAAAGTGCGTACGCTGAGTCAACCTGCAGGTTAAGTTCTTCACGAAATTCACGAACGAGCGCATCAAAAACGCTCTCGCCTGGTTCTAGCTTTCCGCCCGGAAATTCCCACTGGCCGGCGTAATCCTTTTCTGCGGGTCGCTCACCGACAAGAAGGCGTCCCTGTGCATCCACCACGATCCCGACCGCAACAACCAGCGTTTCTTTAAGTTCGATAGTCGGCATTGATGCGGATGTAGTCATGCGTCAGGTCACACGTCCAGACCCTCGACTTGCTCCGTCCCACGCCAAGATCTACCGCGATCGATATTTCAGTGCCTTTGAGATGCTTTGTGACCTTACGTTCATCGTACGATCCGACTCGCTCACCAGCATGGGTGATGGTAATTCCCCCGATAGATATCGCGAGACGCTTCTGGAAAAGCCTCGCTCCAGACTTGCCCACGGCCATGATAATCCTTCCCCAATTGGCATCCTCGCCCGCGATGGCGGTCTTGACTAGCGGAGAATTGGCAATAGCAAGTGCCGCCTTTCGCGCTTCAGCGTTGGACGCGGCTCCGCTCACATCCACCGTAATGAACTTGCTGGCGCCTTCACCATCGCGAACGACCTGAATCGCAAGATCAGTAAGCAATTCCTTAAGCGCGCCGCGGAACGCTTTAAGTTCAGGTGCTGTTGCCGATTGGGGAATCCCATTCAAGGCCCGTCCGGTAGCCGCCAGCAGGACGGTATCGCTCGTTGAGGTATCGCTGTCTACAGTAATACAATTAAAAGAGGTGCGGATACCTTCTTTCAGTAAAGTCCGCAACACCGGCGTCGGCAATCTGGCATCAGTGAATACAAATGCCAGCATGGTTGCCATATCCGGCGCGATCATCCCGGACCCCTTGGCAATACCGCAGAGGCTGACCTCGGTGTCGCCTATTCTCACCTGGCGCACGGCACCCTTGGGATAGGTATCGGTGGTGCCAATCGCTCTTGCCGCCCGAATCCAGGACGCGGACCGGCTCCCGGACTCCATTCCCGCGAGGGCGCGTTGAACCCGATCAACCGGCAGAGGCTCTCCGATCACGCCCGTGGACGCGATCAGCACATCGCTTTCACGGCATCCCACAGCACGTCCGGCCATAGCGGCGGTGGATCTGACGTCGGCAACACCCTGAACTCCGGTGAAGGTATTTGCGTTTCCACTATTGATGAGGATCGCTCTCGCTTTGCCTGACGCGGCGACCTTTTTGCTCCACTGCACCGGCGCCGAAGCCGTCGCTGAGCGGGTGAATACACCGGCAACGCTAGTGCCGCGATGCAGCGTCACCAGCAGCAGATCGTCACGGCCAGCGTATTTGATCCGCGCCCGGGCCACCTGCAGGGAAACACCGGCAATCGCCGGCATCCGGGGAAACCGTCCCGGTGCGAGTGCAGAACGTTTGAGGGAGGCCACGGTGCTGGTAGATTCCCCCGGCTACAGCTTACCGTGACACTGCTTGTACTTTTTACCGGAACCGCAGGGGCATGGCTCATTACGACCCACCTTGGCCGTAGAGCGGACAAAAGGCTGTGAGGCTTCAGCTGCCGGACCCGCTGTACCCGTATCCACGCCCTGGCCCGGGCCGGTCGCCCCTTCGGTCGGTGCTGGTGCCGGAGAGCTCGGATGCAGATACTGACGGTTCTGCTCACCCTGCTGGCGCTGGCGTTCTTCAAGATCAGTGACTTCCGACTCGGTCTGTACCTGTACTTTGGCAAGTATTCCCACCACATCGTTTTTGGCCTGATTGAGCATGGCCGAGAACATCTCGAACGCTTCCCGCTTGTACTCTTGCTTAGGATTCTTCTGTGCGTAGCCGCGCAGTCCGATTCCTTGGCGAAGGTGATCCATCTGGGCGAGATGCTCTTTCCATTGTTCGTCCAGCGTCTTCAGCATTACGGCTTTTTCGAGGTGGCGCATCACCGGCTCTCCGACCGCGGTAGTCTTCTCCTCGTAAGCTTTAGTGATCTTCTCAGAGATCCTGCCGCGTAGTGTCTCTTCGTGAAGGTTGTCGTCGGCCTTCAACCATTCGGCCACCGGCAGTGCGATTCCAAAATGCGTTTGGAGATCCTGCTGTAGTCCGGGCACCTCCCACTGCTCTTCAAGACTTTCCGGCGGAATAGACCGGTCGATAATCTCGGCAATCACCTCTTCTCGAGCTAGGGTGACGGTTCCGGAAATGTCCTCCGTTGCCATCAGGCTATTGCGCTGGTCGTACACGACTTTGCGCTGCTCATTGGCCACATCGTCATACTCGAGGAGTTGTTTGCGGATATCGAAGTTGCGACCCTCCACTTTCTTCTGGGAATTTTCAATCGCTCGGGTAACCCACGAGTGCTCGATCGCCTCACCCTCTTCCATCCCAAGTTTTTCCATCAGGCCGGATACCCGGTTCGAGCCGAAGATCCGCAGCAGGTTGTCTTCGAGCGAAAGATAAAAACGGCTTCCTCCCGGATCCCCCTGCCGCCCGCAGCGCCCGCGCAACTGGTTGTCGACCCGGCGTGACTCATTGCGCTCAGTCCCAAGCACATAGAGACCACCTGCCTCAACTACCTGCTGATGACGGCCCTGCCATTCGGTTTCAATCAGTTTGGCACGCTCCGCTTGACCATCGCCAAGCGCCTCAAGGTCCATCGCCACATTGCCGCCCAGTACGATATCAGTGCCCCGCCCGGCCATGTTGGTGGCGATCGTCACCGCTGCCGGTTTGCCTGCCTGCGCGATAATCTGAGCTTCACGCTCGTGCTGCTTCGCATTCAGCACCTCGTGATCGATCTTCTCTTTACTCAACAGTCCCGACAGATACTCCGAGGTCTCAATTGAAGCAGTTCCGACGAGAACCGGCTGATTTCTGGACTGGCAGGCCTTGATATCCTCAATAATGGCCTCGAATTTCTCTTTCTGGGTGCGGTACACCAGGTCGGACAGGTCTTCGCGGATCATCGACTGGTTTGTGGGAATCACCACCACCTCAAGCCCATAAATCTGCTGAAACTCGACTGACTCGGTGTCAGCGGTACCGGTCATCCCGGAAAGCCGGTCGTAGAGTCGAAAGAGATTCTGGAAGGTAATAGAAGCGAGCGTCTGGTTTTCGTGCTGGATCGCCACGCCTTCTTTGGCCTCGACCGCCTGATGCAGCCCCTCCGACCAGCGTCTTCCAGGCATCATCCTTCCCGAAAACTCATCGATGATGACAATCTGCCCGTCTCTGACAATGTAGTCTACGTCCCGCTGAAACAGCGAATGCGCGCGTAATCCCGCGTAGAGATGATGCATGAGGCTGATATTGCCGACATCGTAAAGACTTGAGTTTTCGTCAAGCAGGCCTGCTTCACAGAGTAGGCGCTCCGCATTTTCATGGCCGGCTTCAGTCAGTGATACCTGGCGGGTCTTTTCGTCGACGCTGAAATCCCCGGGGCCTTCTTCTTCCTCCTGGCCATCACTGGGCTCCTCGGAGGGGGCCTGACGCTCGAGGGCAGGAATGATTTTGTTGATTCGGGTATAGAGTTCACTACTATCTTCTGCGGGTCCCGAGATAATGAGCGGTGTGCGCGCCTCGTCAATCAGGATTGAGTCGACCTCGTCAACCACTGCAAAATCCAGTGAACGCTGGACGCGGTCTTCAGCGCTGAAGGCCATGTTGTCACGCAGATAATCAAATCCGAACTCGTTGTTGGTTCCATAGACGATATCGCAGGCATAGGCGGCACGCTTTGCCGCATTGTCCTGACCCGAGAGGACCACACCGACTGACAGGCCGAGATAGCCGTAGATCTGACCCATCCAGTCTGCGTCACGTTGAGCGAGATAATCATTCACCGTGACGACATGAACGGTATTACCGCAGACCGCATTAAGGTATGCAGGCAGCGTCGCCGCAAGCGTTTTACCCTCTCCGGTACGCATCTCTGCAATTTTGCCGTCGTTAAGCACCATTCCGCCGATTAGCTGCACATCGAAGTGGCGCATTTTCAGCGTACGACGTGCTACCTCTCTGACCACAGCGAAGGCTTCCACCAGAAGCTCCTCGAGACCTTCACCCGCAGCCGAACGCTCGCGAAACTCGCCGGTTTTTGCCTTGAGATCTTCATCGGAAAGTGCCTCAAGCGACGGCTCGAATGCGTTAATCTTGTCGGCAAGAGTGGTCATCTTGCGCAGAAGCCGCTGATTGCGGCTACCAAAAATCTTAGTTGCTACCTTGCTGAGCATCGATTCGATCTGTTGAAAATGGTTAAATGGGCATGCAGTCAGAACGACACCGCACTCCGGCCGCGGCCAAGAGCACTGGCCTCATACTGTGAAAACACATTGCTAAAGCGCTAAATTTTATCATGGCCAACAATCCTTTCATCCGGGTGGGAAGTCTACTCTCTGCCGTTCCGGGACTTGAGGAAGATCTCGCCATCAAGGTAACGAACACGCAGCAGACCGCCTGGCGTACTGCCGCCGGAAATGATATTTCCAACCACACTGTCGTCAGGCCCAACAAGGATTGCTGGCAGGTCATTGCAGACTCTCCTGTCTGGGGCGACGCTGTCAGACAACGCCAGGAAGAAATACTAAACTCACTTCACCGAGCCAACATTCAGGTTAGCGCTTTGAAGATCAAGATTCGTCCGCGCGCCACGCCGGCACCGGCGCCGGCGCCCGATACAAAACTAACCTCAAGAACATTGGATTCGGAAACAGCCGATTTACTCGCTCAGACGGCTGACAGTCTCAAGTCCCCGGAACTCGCAGAAGCCGTCAGACGCCTCAGTCTTCATCGAGGCCAGAAATCAAAGTGACTGCGGTCAGTGGCCTTGTGCGTCCAAGTCTTCCAAGATCCCTTTAGCAAGAACCGCAAACTTACTGTCAGGGAACACCTCCAAGACACCTTCCAGCGCTCTTCGCGCCTCCGGATATCGGCGCAACTCGTGGTAACTGTAACCCAGCCTTAACTGCGCGGCCCCGACACGAGTACTTGCAGGAACGTACTCGAGCAGAGTTGTCAACGCGGTGACCGCATCATCAAAACCGCGATCAAGATAACGAGACTCCCCAAGCCAGTACCATGCGTGGTCCGCGAGTATGCTGTGCGGGTGATCCTCAAGGAACGCAACAAACTGCTTAGCGGCGTCAAGGTAGCGCGCCTGCTGAAACTGTCCCAGCGCACTGTCATAACTACTCTGCTCTTCGATGCTTACTGCGCCAGACGCGCTCGAATCCGACGGTCGATATGCCACCACCGAAAGGATGGTGGCTGTATGTGAGGTGCCCGAACCAGACCCGACCTCCACCGACTCTACGGCAGGCGCCGGCTGCGCGATAATATTTAACTCTTTGTTTTCTTTGTTTAATTCTTGCGCTTGACCAATACCTGGCGCCAAAAAGAACCATATCAGCAGCGCGTTATAACCCCGCACTACCCACAAACCGCGCAAGACCCTGAACTGGCGTCTCACGACCAACCTATTCGATGTCGATCGCGAGGCGCGCTTAGGACGCCAAAGAAAAGTCGCTAGTAAAGAATTTCGACGCGCCGATTGAGTGACCAGGCGCTCTCATCCTGGCCCATCGATATAGGCCGCTCTTCTCCATAGGAAATGGTACGAATCGCATCCGGGGCAACCCCCATCGCCTGAAAGATCTGACTGACGGCGTTTGACCGTCGCTCGCCCAGGGCAAGGTTGTATTCACGTGTGCCGCGCTCGTCTGCGTGGCCTTCAAGGACAACCGCCATCCCGGGGTTACTGGTAAGGTATTGCGCATGTGCCTCAACGACCCGCTGAGCTTCGGGAGTCAGGTTGGAACTGTCGAAATCAAAATACACAACCCGCTGCCCCAGCGGATCGTCCACATCGGAGTCGTTCTGATCGATTATGATGATTTCGCCCGCGGTTGCATCATCTGAGTCCACGCCCGATGCCGATGCGCCGGTAGTGACATCCGCCCCACTGCCGTCGATTGTTGCGTCCTCGACTTCAACCGTTCCACCTTTTTTCTTCGAGGCTGCGCAACCGGCTAACGTCACGCCGAGAAAGAGCACCAGTAAAATCGTCCAGAATCTTTGCATCGTCAATCTCCTATGTTCAGAACGAAAAACTGAGTCCAGCTTTCTCGCGCTCTTTCTTTAACTCTCTGGCTCATAAGCCGCATTTCCCAAAAATGCCGCCTCAGCGACTCGCGGCCCAGGCCGGCTCCCGTACATCACCCTCAGTAGACTTAAGCACCTGCCTTACCCGACCGTCCGCTGATACTACAGCGAGGACACCATCCCTGCCCATGCGCGTCGCATACAAAATCATCGCGCCATTGGGCGAAAACGTCGGCGACTCGTCAAGTGTACCGTCTGTAAGCACATCAGTTCTACCACTCTCTGGATAGAATACACCAATCTGGTAGCCCGCGCCCTGCCCGCGATTGGTCACCAGCACCAGTCGCTTACCGGTCGGATCGTAGGAGGCGCCGGCATTCTCCTTACCCTCACGCGTCAGGCGCTCAGCCTTGCCCCCATTTCGACTCACCCGATAAATATGGGGACGTCCATTGCGGTCAGAGGTAAAGACCAAATATCGCCCATCGGGAGACCAGGCCGGCTCCGTGTCGATGGCGGGATGTTTGGTCAGGCGACGAAGTTCTCCTGACTCGACCCCCAGCACATAGATATCCGTATTGCCCCGCGAGGATACCGTCAACGCGAGCGACTTGCCATCAGGGGACCAGGCTGGTGCGCTCGCGGATCCGTCAAAACGCGCGACAGGCCGTCGAGTGCCGGCACTGATGTCCTGTAGCCAGACATTCGCCCCGGATTGATTATCTGAAAACGAGACATAAGCCAGCCGCTGGCCATTGGGTGACCACGCTGGAGACAGCACTGGCAGATTGGTGGTCTTGAGGATCTGCTGGGAATTATGACCATCCGAATCAGCAATCATCAACTGGTAAACCCGGTCACCGCCATCACTGAGCTGCATCGTGACATAAGCGATCCGGGTATCAAACGCCCCTTTGATACCGGTCATCTCGTAAAAGATCCGGTCGCTGATTTGGTGTGCCACCTGCCTTAACTGTGCCGCGTTCGCCGTATAGCGCAAACCCACCTTGACCCGCTCCCGATAAACATCCAGAAGCTGAAAACTGACCTCGAACTGGTCAGGCCCTTTCTCGGTAATACGACCGACCACCAGCGCCTCTGCCTTGATCAGACGCCAATCCTTGTAACGCACTTCAGAAACTTCACTCGGACTGCTTAAATAATCTGCGGGCGACAGCAGGTCAAACCTTCCTGATCGATGTAGATCAGCCGCAACGATAGCGCGCAGATTCTCAGGCGGATCACCGGTGCCTTGCCAACGGAAGGGAGCAGCGGCCACCGGAATCCCTGATCTCTCACCTTGGGTGATCTCGATCGTCAGCGCAGCTGCGGCCGAACCGGGGTGAATAAATACCATCGCGACTACGAAAAGCAGCGCCAGCGCTTTTTGAAAACCTTTCATTGAGGTCACCATCTAGAGATCATGATTCGGGTTTAAAGATAAAGTTGAATTCTTTCAAATATTCGTAAAAACGCGCCTCTCCCGGGAAGGGGAGCGGGGATGCCTTGAAAATAGCATTTTCCGCGGACTCATCCAAACGGGCGTCGCCACTGCTACGGGTCATTTTCACCGACTTTACATTGCCTTCTCGGTCCACCTTAACGAGAAACTCGACGCTGAGTCCGGAAAAATCACCTGGCTCACTCCAGTTTTTGCTGACCTGCTCCTTGATGGCCCAAGCCACCGCACCAAAAGCTGACACCGCGTCACTTTCGTCATGTTCGCGCTGGGCTTTGGCCTCTGCGGCCTTCTTCGCTTTTTCAGCCTCCTTGCGTTTTCTTTCCGCTTCGGCTTTTCGTTTTTTCTCTGCTTGGGCTTTTTTCTTTTTCTCGGCTTCTAGCTTCTTCTTACGCTCGGCCTCTTTTTTCTTCTTTTCTTCAGCTTTGTGTTTTTCTTCGGCTTTACGTTTTTTCTCTGCTTGGGCTTTTTTCTTCTCTTGCTCGATCCGCCGCTTTTCCCGTTCAATTGCGGCAAGGTCTATCGCCTTTGCCTGTACGGGACTCGCCGGCGCAGGGGTTACGGCCTGCGGCTGAATCAGAAGACTGACGCCAAGGAGCGCACCGAAGATGATATGAATGACAACTGCATAGACGAATGCCCGCACAGGGGTGCCGACGTTTCGCGAAGTGCGGTGCACCGGCAATCAGTTATCTAAGGAATCGGTTACAAGCCCAACCCCTGGGACACCCGCCTGCTGCAACAGCACCATCGCCTGTACCACGGCGTCATAACGCACGCTCTTGTCTGCCCGGACGAGAAATTCGGTCTCAGGACTGTTGCGCATTACGATATCCCCCT
>JABJIU010000195.1 GCA_018661145.1 Pseudomonadota bacterium
AACGGCGCGGGACAGCGACGCCGATAGAATTTCATCGCAAAGGATGACGGCCTGGGACTACATCACCAAACCTGTCAGTCTCGAATTCCTGGTCGCGCGTGTGCACGCCCTACTTCGTATTTCTGAGCAACTCCAATCTCAACCCGAACCTGAACATAATGTCTCGGTCGGATCTTTGGTGGTCAATGAAAAAAGCATGCTGGTTCACTGGAAGGAAAATCCAGTCAACCTGACCCTGACTGAGTTCTGGATTATAGAATCCCTAAGCAGAAACCCTGGGCATGTCAAAACCTATGATGCCTTGAGCGATGTTACGCGGCAGGGTCTGGTGGAGCGAAATACCATCAATGGGTACATTCGGCGAATTCGTAACAAATTCCGGGAAATCGATCCTGCCTTCGACCGCATCCAAACCGTTCACGGCACTGGTTACAAATGGGAGCAGGACCACGGGTGAACTCGCTCGTCGGTTCGCGCTCGGCCAAAGCGTTGCCCGATGGCGGCGTGGCCCCAGGGGCGCCCCAAATCCGGCCCGGCCTCAAGATCCGGACCAAACTTCTACTGCTCGTTCTCCTTCTTCTCGTTATTCCTTGGATGGGTTATGAGTCCGTTCGGGAGATGGAGAAGTTCCTCCTGGCGGGTCAGGAGCAGGCCTTGGAACTTACTACCCAAGGTATCTCAAGTATCCTCGGCAACCGCACAGATCTCTTCGACCCCGGGGTGGGTGTCCCGGAAATAATAGGGAGACCTCTAACCAGTCTTCTTGGCGAGATAGAGGAACCGCTCGCGATCGATGCGCCCGCCGAAATTTGGGCGGCAAGTGTTGGGCCGCTCACCCATTTTTCGGGTTTTGGCCTATTCGAGTGTGGGCCCGAATACCGACCTGAGTCACTAGCCGTCCGCCACGGCCTCGCCCTTGGCCCTGACTCTGTTTTTGCATTTTTTGAAATCGACGACGATGTTCTAGTGTTTCGAGATCCCACTCTGCTTTCGCTGGATGCAAACGATCAAATCCGGATGACCATCCAGCGAAACAACGGTGAAATCCTCCGATATCTGCTGACGGCTCAGGCGCCAGGGCGACTCAGTGTCTATTTGATGCGCGCAAATTGGAAGGACGTGGTCGATGGCGAAGCCCTGAGAGAGATTGTCGGAACGCTCGACCCACTCACCGGCGGCTTCGCGGTAAAAGTCCGGATCCCGCGGGACCTGCTTGGCGTGGGTGCGCGCCTAAAGTTTGAGGTCGTTGATATTGACGACCGGAACACCCGCGAGATTGAGCAGATCATCAGTACCGAGCCAGACCCGGGTTCTCACGAATTCGGTAGTGTCCGTCTGGTCACGCCCGAACTCGCCAAGCTAATACAACCACTCTATATCTCGGAGGCGAACATTACGGTGTGGGACAGATCCTACCGCGTTCGGGCCCAGGTTGGTTCGGTGGTGCCGCCCGCAAGAGAGGCCTTTGGTATGACCCCGCCCGAGAAAGCGTCACTTCTCAAGCGCGCCGAGGATCAGCTTATACGTTTTCTTGGCTGGATTCTGAGGAGCCCAGCCCGAGGTCTCGCCGACATGCCGGCCGACTCCAGCGCGGAGGACCAACGGGTCTTAGCGCGGGTGCTGGCCGAAGGGGAACCGAGCACCGAGCGCCGGCGCTATGGAGAGGCAAAGCTCATTGTCACCGCCTCCCCAATCTGGGCTCAGGGCGAGATCGAAGGAGCCGTGCTCATCAAACAGAGCGCGAATAAACTTCTGGCACTACAGTACAAGACCCTGCAGCGTTTCACGATCCTCTTCCTCGCTGTGTTTGTCTTCCTTTCTCTCGCAATCCTTATATTTTCAACGCGTCTCACGTATCGAGTCGGTCGCCTCCAACGGGAGACCGAGCAGGCTGCCTCGTCTGAAGGGAGACTGCTCAAGGATCGAATTCGTGCTGGCGCTCGTTCTTCAGACGAGCTCGGGAGTCTCACCCGAAGTATCTCCTCCATGCTGCACAATCTCGGCCAGTACACCCGTTATCTGGAAAGACTACCCGACACGCTCGCGCATGAACTGCACAATCCTCTTAACGTGGTGAATTCTTCTCTGGAAAACTTGCAATACAACCACCGCGAACTCACGGATGACAAGCATCTGCAACGGGCCAGAAACGGGATTGGGCGCCTGCGCTCCATCATCACAAGTCTCACGGAAGCGGCCAGCCTCAAAGAGGCATTAAGTCAGGAACAAGAGCAACTGGAACGGTTCGACCTTCGCTCACTCATCCAGAACTGTGTGGAGGGCTATCAATCCGCGAATCCTGGCTATCGGATTGTGGCGACCCTGGCTCCGACCTCTGCCTGGATTTTCGGAGTGCCGGATCGTATCGCACAAATGCTCGACAAACTCATCGACAACGCCATTGCCTTTGGCGCACAAAATGGTCTCATAATCGTGAATCTTCGGCACGGCGGCGATAATCTGGAGCTGACCGTGTCCAACGATGGGCCGACACTGCCCCCTGAGATTGCTGACAGCCTCTTCGACCCGATGGTTTCTAGTACCCGCGATGCACGAAAGACCCACTTGGGTCTCGGACTCTATATCGTGCGGTTAGTCACGGAGTTTCACAAAGGAACAGTCGCGGCAAGAAACCGCCGTGGAGGAACTGGAGTTGACGTAGTAGTGTCGTTGCCGACGCTCACGGGCCAATAATCACTGAGCCAGAAATTCTCTCGTGAGTTGCTATAACAATCCGGTGACAATGTCAGCGACTTCAGGCTTGCCCCGTTTTACCTCGTCTTCAGAAAGTCCCTGCAGCTCATGGGGGAACACAAGCCATTGGTCCGTCTCATGGGTAAAGAAGTCTGGAACCCTACCCGTCTCACTCTTGGAGGGCTTATACCAGCACGTCGCCACCCGGAGATCCTCCGGAAAATTGCGTCGACAACGCGCCTTCAGTTCATCCACGATCGCCTCGATACTACGGCCCGAATCCAGCACATCATCGACAATCAAGAGTTTATCCTCGCGATCCAGCTTGCGGATTAAATACCCGAGCCCGTGCACCTGCACCGCATCTGAGGTATCCGCAATCCCACGATAGTAAGAAGTGCGTATCGCCACATGATCTGTTGAAATTCCAGCATATTCCAGCAACTCCTGAACCGCGATTCCCACGGGAGTCCCGCCCCGCCAGACCCCCACAATGAAATCGGGGCGGAATCCACTTTCGATAATTTTCCTGCCCAGCATAAAGGAATCACGTAAAAGCTCGCTTGCCGAAATGAAGGTCTTTTCAATCATGACTTACCTGATGAGTGCTATTAATCAACGCCGATCGTCGTCATCAGCGACTGGGTCCGGTTTAACTTGCCCATCAAAGGCGCCGTCTTCCGAACTCATTGATTCAGTCTCTGTATCTGCGTCGGGGTTGCTTTCGTCTGTGGTCTCTGGGTCGAGAATCTGCCCACTTGATTCTGGTGCGATATCGGTATCCTGCGACTCGGCCTTGGTCGTTTCGTTCGTATCGGCCTCGGGTTCAGACACAATTGTAACGCCCTCCTTCGTGTCTTCAACGCTGGAATCTACGGTGCCGTCGGTATCCTCCTGATCTTCGTCAGGTATTTCGGTTTCGGGTGCTGGAGTGCTTCCCTCAGCGACATCGGTCTCTTCTGCGTCAAGTGTCTCGACCTCATTCTTCGGAGTTCTCTCTAGATCCCCCTCGACTTCATCCTTTGGCTCGGGCGAGGGTGCCACAATCCAGCCTGGATCTTCGGCCTGACTCCTGGCCGGAAGGTAGTAGACCACCTGCGCGGGCAATTCCTTTTCCGGGTAACGTTTTTTGAACTCATCCACCCCGACCCGGGAGATGCCGTAACTCAGGAATATTCTGCAGCGTTCACAGGTCGGACCTCGATACCGAACCCGTTGCTCGTCATTTACCCAGACATTTATTCTGCCATGGGGATTACTCCAGACCCCCTCCACAATGATGTCTTGCCATTGACCGCGAAGCTCGCGCTCACTAATTAGAGAGTAAAACCGGGACTCATCGTCGAAGCGACTACCGAACCACAGCGTGCCGGTACTCCCAAGCTCAAACACCCATGCCGCCTCACCGGTAGCCTCATCGATGAACTGCCCGTGTCGATTGCGGGCAGGATAACTGCCTTCAAAATCTTCCGGGAAAAAGACCTGCCAGCGATACCAAAACGCCTGGGTAGAGGAACTGGGCGGGCTCATATCCTGAGCAAGCTCGGCGCGCTCAACGCTTTTCTCGCAATCGTTGAACGGTGGTTCAGAGAGGCAATCCCCGGGCCGGAGTTCAAAACGTTGCACGATGGAATCGGGCACGAGTCCGGTTGGATCGCCAACTTCAGCCACAGCCCACTCCTTATCCGTCAAAAACCGGGCAAATCCCCCCTGCTTATCATCGGCTGCCTGCGCAAAGACCGCTACGAAGACGAGACCAATTCCAAGTATTCGAGATTTCATTACAAAACCTCTAGGTCTGCGGTAGAGGATGCGCTGACAACAGCTTTACTGATTTGTTCAGCGAGGATCTCAACTTCTGGCCCTAGGGCCCTTGAATCTGTCACTGGCGGCACCATCGATCGAATGGCCTCCAAGAATTCTATAAGAGCGGGAGGCGCGCTCCTGTCTGTCACGTGCAAGGCCTGACTTGCAGTAACTCCAAGATAAGCCAAAACGGCATCAAGCGCACGACCCGCTGTTCCATATTGATTGAAAGCCCAGAATGTGGGTACCCCGATGTCGTTTTGCCCGAAACCACCACCCTCCGAACCGGGTAGCAAAGTAACTTGAGCGGCCCTCCTCGCCTCCTCCTGATACGCAACAGCCGCCATCCCGGCGACACCGATGTATCCATCTTCCTTCGCGAGCAGCTGATCAGGGAGATGAGAAACCTTGCTGTCAAGCAGCTTGGTGATCTGCCGATCGCCGAGGGTTGCAAGATCTGCCCAGGACGCTGTCGCGCCATCAATCGCGGGATACGCCAGGCCGTTATGATATCCCCCGGTTGAAAAGACACGGCCTAAGGGGTTATCAGCATCGGGTGGAATATATACCGGATTATCCGTAATACTCGACAATGACGACTCCGCGACCGATTCCAGGCGACCGACAGTGTGTTCGGCCTGCGCCAGCACCCGAGGAACTATCCGCCAGGACACAGGCGCCTGAAACGAGCGACGGTCAGGGTCTCCGCCCAGAGTGAGATCTCTAAGCTGTTGAAGCGCACGGAGCTCCTCTGGTGCGGTCCAGAGCAAATCCAGGCTGGGGTCACAGGCCTCTAGCGGGGCTCGCAACGCCTCAATAGAGAGAGCAAAAAACCGGTAGGCCAGGTCCAGACGTCGCCGGGCTGATAGCGCAACATCGGCGGCAAGTGCGCTGGCACAGGGGGAGCCATTGACCAGAGCAAGGTTCTCTTTAACACCCATAACCCGTTCTTGCGAGAGATGGTTAAAGAGGTGTCCTAGGGGTTGAATTTCCCCGGCGCACCCGATTCCCCTAGTAGGTACCGGAGGCAGGCAGCCTTCATCAAGCATCGCGGCGACCCGGCCCACCAGGTCTGAGGAAACCGCAGCGTGTCCTTCAATAAAATTCACAAGTCTGGCGAAAACAATCCCGCGCACTAGTCGCTCCGGGGCGGGATCACCAAAGGCCGCCGACGTAGCGAAACTCACCTTTCTCGCATGAGTCTGGCGCTGCTCTTTGTCAAAACGTTGGTAGGCGTTCTGACCGTACCCGGAGGTAACTCCATAAATGACGATGTCGTCATCGCTTTCCAACAACGACAAGAACCCACTCCTTGCCCCGTCAATCTTCGCTATTGCCGAATCACTAATTTCGACACTTTCGCCAAGCCAGGCGACTTTGTGGTAGTTCTCGAGTGAAAATGATTCTCGGGATACGAGGGAGGTCATAGGGATATCAAATTAGTGGTGCCCGGGGCCGGACTCGAACCGGCACGGCCGCAAGGCCGAGGGATTTTAAGTCCCTTGCGTCTACCAGTTTCGCCACCCGGGCATGGTTAGATTTCATTATTCAAGTCGTATACCGCACCCTGATTACAGAGTATTTTCACCGTCGTGTTCAGGGATCTGAATAATTGTATTATTTACTGGTAGTAAGGCTCTTGATTATATTATGGTTACAGTACTCTGGTCCGGATGACGCAACCACTCCCCTTCCCCAACCGCGACCTGTACCGCTATCAGATGGATTTTTATGCGGGCCCTCACAAACCCATCCGTAGACTCATTAGCATCATCAACACCTATCGCTAAAGTGACCTAATCTGTAGTACCCGGGCTGAAATCTGAGGTGAGATTGGAGTCACATTCGTGACATTACTACGGTAGGACTTCTTTGTTGTTGCGGTAGATGCGTGGCCCAACCTTTCTAATTCGCTACGCACCCAAGGTCCGACATTGGTAGTTCATAAAAATTGGGAGGGGATTATTTAGTTGGCAGGCATAACGCGGTGACGTAAAGACCGCCAGTGGGATGAGATTTGCCCGAGTGCTCCCAATATTCGATCGCCGTGCTCCGTGAGTTTTGGTTCATCATTTGTCGTTGTGTCCTCGCGCCAGGCCATACCCAAAGACGGGGTTCCTGCTCGACACCTTCGATATGCTCAACGTCTTCGAGAAACTGCTCGATTTCATCTCGGCTCGGTTGGTGACTGAGGGACTCTTCGTTTTCCGCGCAATATTCGACTGCTCCTACATGTTCAGACGCCTGATTTGCGGTCGCCATGCAGTGCAGATAATTATCAAACGTCAAACCTGTCTCAAAGGTTCCGCCCGTCCCTATTAAGAAGATAAGTGCCCACTTGATTGCCGTTCTCCTGTGCACTCAAAAATAACGGAGGCAATTTTAAACCCTTCCTCACCTTGTCCTGACACGCTGGGCAGGTTTATCAAAATATTTTGCGTGTTCCATAGTTTCTAACCATCCTCTCCCGCCGATCCAAGCAAAGGATCTTGATCTGGGTGCAGGCAAACCTTTGCTGGAATTCAGAGGGCCGTGTTTTAACAAGTGGCACCCCAAAAGCCGGCTAATCCAAAAACGACGCTTGTTTTTTCGCGCCACGATTTACCGCCTACTCTAGGTCTGGCTTGTAAAAACCTTAAAGCCTAGAAAAGGTGGGTTAAGGGCGTGGTTCGTCAAAGGTTTCAGGAGCAAGCAAGAGAGCAACACGGAATCAGAGCGGTGATCGCTGCAAAAACCGCAAGGATTTAGGTCTTTGTTACTCTTTATCTTGGCCGTTTTTGCGTTCGTATTGTCGAGATAAGAGCACTCCGAGCCTTCAGGGTGTGCTCCCTGCGGACTCGACTCGAATAAAGATGGAGGCTGGGGTCGGAATCGAACCGGCGTCCACGGCTTTGCAGGCCGCTGCATAACCACTCTGCCACCCAGCCGAGGAGAAAACTGTGGAGCGGGAAACGAGACTCGAACTCGCGACCCCAACCTTGGCAAGGTTGTGCTCTACCAACTGAGCTATTCCCGCACGAGGACAGGGAATTCTATCGGGCCCGACCACCTTGTCAAGTTGCCAGGGTTAATGCTCGGACAAAGACGGCCATGCGCCCCGCAGGTAAACAACCATTGACCACAGCGTTAGCGCGCCGGCTGCGTACAGGAGCACTTCACCAAAAACGACTGCCGATTTCTGCAACCCGGCCTGGGCGAAAAGCAAAACAGTAATTGCGACAAATTGTAAAGTCGTCTTCACCTTCCCAATGCCACCTACAGCAACTACTCCGCGCCGGCCAAGTTCTGCCATCCATTCGCGCAGCGCCGAAATCGTGATTTCGCGGCCGATAATAATCGCAACGATGATGGTGAAGAGTGCCGGACTGAATATCTGCGAGCGCATCTGCGGATCAGCCGCCATCAGCACCAGCACGGCTGAAACCATTAACTTGTCTGCTACAGGGTCAAGAAACGCGCCAAAAGGCGACTCCTCGTTCCGCTGCCGGGCAAGAAACCCGTCCGCCCAGTCCGTCACACCCGCCAACAGAAAGACGCCAGCGGTGAGATAGCCGGACGCTCCCCCAACGTATAGCGCCACGATCACAGGAATCAATGCGACTCGAAGCAGCGTTAGGATGTTGGAGATAGTCCAGCGCATCAATTAGCCCGTGCGTAGGTGGTCAACAAGACGCTGCGCGAGATTAACACTGATTCCATCTACTTGGACAAGATCCTCGACAGTGGCTCGCGCGAGTGGCTTGATCCCTCCAAAGTGACGGAGCAACGCCTGGCGTTTCTTCGCGCCAATTCCAGGGATATCCTCGACTTTTGACCTGGTGCGCGACGCATTTCTCTTCTTCCGATGCCCCGTAATGGCAAACCGGTGGGCTTCGTCGCGAATCTGCCGCAAGAGCAGGTGTGCCGGAGAGTTGGCATCGAGTAATAATGGGGCCTTACGGCCTGGCAGATAGAGGCTCTCCCGCCCCGACCGCCGACCAGACCCCTTCGCCACTCCAATTAGGGCCACATCCGTGGCTAGATTATCTTCCAGCGCTTTTAGCGCTCGTGTGAGTTGGCCCGGGCCGCCATCGATGACCATAAGATCGGGACGAATCGCATCGCCCTCATTGACACGGGCAATTCGTCGGCTGACAACCTGCTCCATCGCGGCAAAATCATCGCCCGGCGTTATCCCTTTGATATTAAAGCGTCGATATTCGGCCGGGACAGGCCCAGACGCCTCGAACACCACGCATGACGCCACTGGGTGCTCTCCTGCACTATGACTGGTATCGAAGCACTCGATACGCTCTAGTCGTTCCGTACGACCCAACAGCTCTGTGAGAGCTTTGAGCCGTTGAAGGTGATCTGCGTCTGAGGCCAGTTGACGCTTCAAGTGGTCAGTTGCATTGAGGCTTGCCATCCGTACCCACTGTGATCTTATGCCACGGACCCGAGACTTAATTCGGACCCGATGGCCCGCAATATCATTGAGCGCGTCCTCAAGCAACTGTGGCTCAGGAACGGCTGATATAACAATTACTTCGCTTGGAATGGGATGATTCTGATAGTGCTGGACCAGTAGGTTTTGAAGCACCTCCCCTTCCTGACGATCCAACGGGTTTTTGTGAGAGTAATGGCGACTTCCAAGATTATGCCCCCCTCGTATCTTCATGACCGAAAAGACCACCGCGCCACCCTCAACGGCAAGCAGGACAACGTCCGCATTATGTTGGCCGCTGGAGACATACTGGCGCTCCTGAAGAGTCCGGAGCGCGAGAATCCGGTCGCGATATCTCGCGGCGGACTCATAGTCATGGGTTGAGGACGCTTCGTCCATTTTGCGAGCGAAGGCATCACTGATCTCACTGTCTTTACCATCGAGCAGCAACATCAACTCCCGCACGTCTTCGCGATATTCGTCTTCAGATATTAGCCCCACGCATGGCGCGGAACACCGACCAATCTGATATTGAAGGCAGGGCCGACTGCGGTTACGAAAGGTGTTGTTATCGCATTGACGTATTGGAATCACCTTCTGAAGCTGCGCGAGCATGATCCTCACCGACCCTGCATTAGCGTAAGGACCAAATAGACGATCCTCGACCTTAGTGCTGCCCCGATAAAACGACAGTCTCGGGAACCGTTCAGTGGTTGACACCTTGAGGTAGGGATAACTCTTGTCGTCCCGCAGCAGGATGTTGAACTTGGGTCGCAACTCCTTAATGAGATTGCATTCCAGAAGAAGTGCTTCTGTCTCTGTTCGGGTCCGCTGGATTTCAACCCCATCAACCTGACTCATCATTAACCTGAGCCGACTGTTTTCCTCTGGTGCGTTGAAGTAACTCGATACCCGAGCCTTAAGATTTCTTGCCTTCCCTACGTAGAGCACCCTCTCCGCTAGGTCCCGCATGACATAGACCCCCGGTCCCCGGCTCAATCCTTTAACGACGCTCTCTTTATCTACTGGCATCTCTCAGCGAAGAATTTCTTTTACGCGCGTAAATACGCGCTCAAACATTTCGGTGGTCAAACGTCCGGTCTGGGTGTTGTAGCGACTGCAATGATAGCTCGACACAAGTGTACGCCCATTAGGTAAGGCGTACTCTCCTGCATGCTTAAACCGGAGCGAGCCGGGACTGAGGTCAAGACTCCGAACGACACTGTCATGGGCTACTTTTCCCAGCACAAGGATCACCCCTTTGGACGGCACCGCTTCCAGTTCATTAATCAGAAACGTCCGACAGGTATTCACCTCCGCCGCCACGGGTTTATTTTCCGGGGGCAAGCACTTAACGGCATTGGTCACAGCGCAGTCCTTGAGACAGAGATCGTCACCGGGTCTCGACTCCGATGCAGAGGACAGCCCGAACTTGTAAAGTGTTTTGTACAAGAGGATCCCGGCATGGTCGCCTGTGAACGGCCGGCCGGTCGCGTTCGCCCCATGCAGCCCTGGCGCCAACCCTACGATGAGCAGGCGAGATCCCAATGTGCCAAATGACGGTACCGGTCGACAGGCATAGCCAGGATGCCGTGTCCGCACTACTTTCAAGAAATTGGCGAGGCGTGGGCACTTTGCGCATTTCACGTTGTAGTACCGCTTAGATAAGGATGCCCGCGGCTCGTTGATCACGTTCTCTCCTGACATGGGGTAACCCGTTCGGTTGTTGTACTGTCGGCAAACCATTAAAATGCCGGGCGCCGAATATAGTCCTTACACCAAACTTATGAAGATATCAGCCTCAGACGTACGCGTGGGAAATCTTGTCGAATATCAGGGTAAGCTCTGGCGAATTCTAAAAAAGGCTCACGTAAAACCGGGTAAAGGCGGCGCCTTTGCGCAGCTTGAAATGAAGGCTATATCGGATAATACCAAGTTAAACGAGCGCTTTCGCTCCGAGGATAAACTTGAGAAGGCTCATGTCGAGCCACGACAGATGCAGTACCTCTATCCCGAGGGCAATGATTTCGTCTTTATGGATATGGAATCCTTTGAGCAGTTGCCCATCGCGTCAGACGGCCTTGATGGTCAGTCGGACTTTCTGTTACCCAACGAGGAGGTTCAGATCAACTTCTATAACGACCAGCCAATTGGCATTGAACTTCCGGCAAGTGTGGTGCTTCAGGTCACAGAGACCGAGGCGGTCGTTAAGGGTCAGACTGCGGCGGGATCCGGCAAACCGGCGATCGTTGAGACTGGTCTTCGTGTAATCGTACCGCCCTTCGTTAACACGGGGGACAAAATTCGGGTCAACACGGATACTGGGGAGTACATGGAGCGTGCCGACGGTTAAGTCGCCTAGCTATCCTTCGGAGACTTAGGCGTATTTCCTGACCAACTTCCTCGCCTGCTCTAAGGCTTCGGCATCGAGCAAGTCGACCGATGTAGGCCGCATTTTCTCGAGTCTCTCACGGCTCGCCTCGGACTGAGGCGGCAAACTGTTCCCATAAAGCACGCCGTCAGTTGCTGTGTCGTCATTGCATAAAAGCACCATGTCGGTGCCCGCGTCGATAGCCATCCTGGCCAGAGTCGATGCATCGCCGAATGTGCGCAGCGCGCCCATCATGAGATCGTCCGAGAACAATGGGCCCTTAAAGCCGATTCTTTTCCGAAGTTCGCCGGTGAGGAGTTGTTTAGAGAGGCTCGCGGGAACGGTATCTATTCTTGGAAAGCACACGTGACAACTCATGAGTCCGGTCACGAGCTCCGGGTCAAGTTTCTGGTACACCCGAAGGTCGTGTACGCGAAGCGCGTCCAGTGTTCGTTCATCACGAGGCAGTTCGTCGTGAGGGTCTTCGACCACCCCACCGTGTCCCGGGAAATGTTTGGCAACAGCCCGCATACCGCATGACCCCATCCCTTTCGCCACCTGCAAAGCGAGTTCCTGCACCGCCGTCGGATCTTGATGAAACGCTCTTGTACCGATTGCCCGGTTAGTTGAACCCAGATCCATCACCGGCGCAAAACTGAAATCAATCCCGAATTTCCTCAACTCACCAGCAAGGACCACTCCGGTCGCCTGCGCAAGAGCCAATGCGTCGGCAGGATCCGTGTCGTAATGCTCCCCAATCACACTCATCGCGGGCAAGGAAGTGAATCCTTTTTGAAATCGCTGGACACGCCCCCCTTCTTGATCAACCGCAATCAATAGTGGTGGGTTTTTAACGGCTCTGATTTCCCCCGTAAGGTTGACGAGTTGATCCACAGAGGCGAAGTTCCGGGCAAAAAGGATGACGCCACCGACATCGGACTGCGAAAGTCTTGTTCGGGTAGATATATCAAGCGTGACGCCCTTAATACTTACCATTAACTGGCCGGGCATTTGAACTCCTATTGACCGGAGAAATCCCGGATTGCCCGTTCCAGGTCAACGACCGTATCGATCCCGGGCCCTGGGGAACGGCACGCCTCTGCGACCGCAATCTTGTCTCCCATCCAGAGCACCCGCAATTGTTCAAGCCCTTCTGTAGTCTCGAGCTTGCATGCTGGTGCTTGTGCAAGTGCCTGTAAATATTCGCAACGGTAGGCGTAGATACCGATGTGGCGCCGAACGTTTTGCCAGGGGACCCGATCCAGCGTGTGACCTCCGGCTTCTCGAGCGTGCGGTATGGCCGCACGAGAGAAGTAAATCGCGTGACCCTGTGCATTCGAGACCACTTTTACCACTGACGGGTCGACATACTGTTGCGGGTTGTCGAGCGCGCAGCACGCGGTCGCCACACTCGCCGCCGGATCTGCGCTCAATAGACCTGCTACCTGGTCGACAAGTTCCCCAGGCATGTCGGGCTCGTCCCCTTGTACGTTCACAATAATCTCGGCCGGGTCTAACTCGAGGATCCGCGCAGCTTCGGCGACCCGGTCAGTGCCGCTCTGATGAGACGTCGAAGTCATACACGTCTGGCCGCCGAATCTTCGAACGGTTTGCGCAATACCTTCATCATCGGTCGCCACCACAATATTGTCGGCACGGCAACGCCCTGCCGATTCAAAGGTCCGCTGGATAAGAGTTTTGCCGGCGATATCACGAAGTGGCTTACCCGGGAGCCTTTCGGACGAAAAGCGGGCCGGGATAATGACGGTATATGTTTCGTTCATTTGAGCGATTGTGAACTTTTAACGAGAAGCCGTTCTAGCTCGTCGATCAGCGCTTCGGGAATCTCTGTCAAAAGCGATACCTCCCACCAATGCGGATTCGCAAAACTAGCACACTTGACTGAATCTTTTTCAGTCATCAGGACCGTCGTGCCGACAGGGAGGTCATCCGGCGAAAAATGATGATGATCGGGAAACGGATATTTGACTGCGGTTAAGCCCTGCTCCTCCAACATCTCAAAAAACCGCTCCGGGCGGTGAACGCCGGCGACGGCCGAAAGCGACTGGTCCCGAAAAAAGGCCAGCGGCACCTTCTCGCCGGTCACGAGGTTGCGAGCCGCGCCGAGACGCGTTCCAAGGGCGTGTTCCCCGGAGTGGGCACTGCCACCCCTACGAACGCGGATATCTACGGACCTGAGTCGACTTGCAGGCTCCCTGAGGGGTCCCGCAGGCAGCAGCAGGCCATTTCCAAATCTTTCGATGTCATCAATCATGACGATGTCAGCATCGCGCCCCAGGGCAAGATGCTGAAGACCGTCATCCGAAATCACAAGATCAACCGATTCAGCAAGAATTCGATTAACCGCGTCACTTCTCCTGCGCGCCACGACCACGGGAACTCCCGTTTTTCTTGAAATCAAAACCGGCTCATCGCCGAAAAACCCGGGGTCGCCATCAGAGGGCACGACTGCAGGCTGCGAGGCCTTCCCCTGATAGCCCCGACTGATCACCCCTGGCGTCCAACCTCGCTGTTTGAGTTGCTCAGCGAGAGAAATGACGAAAGGTGTTTTGCCCGTGCCCCCAACTGTAAGATTTCCTACCACTACCACCGGGACAGAAAACTCGTGAACCTTGAAGATCCCCAGCGCGTAAGCAGCTCTTCTCACCAGAATGATCGCCCAATAGATTAAGCTGAGCGGCGCCAACAAAATGCTTACAACGTCAACGCGAGACCAGTGTTGCTGCAAACGGCTGGACAGGCTCATGAGTCCATTTAGACACTCTCGTCCGATTGTGCCTGGGCCTGCTGTGTAAACCACATCTTTGCGTAGGTGCCGTTTTGTGAGAGCAAAGCGTCGTGCGTACCGGATTCGACGATCCTCCCGGCGGCGAAGACATGAATCTGATCTGCGTGAGTAACAAAGCTCAATCTGTGCGCGATCAGGACCACTGTCCTGGCCTTCCGAAACTGAGCGATAGCCTGCTTCATTGCCTGCTCCGACAGCATATCTAATGCCGAAGTCGCTTCATCAAACACCAACAAAGCGCCCTTTCGCGACAACGCCCGGGCAATCGAAACCCGCTGACGCTGACCACCCGACAGTCTTGACCCAAACTCCCCCACGCCATCATTGTCCGCGCAAAAAAGATCGATTCCCGTCGCTTGAAACAAGGTCGCGGCATCAATGTCTGGATCATGGCCAGAACCATAGTAAATATTCTTTTCAATTGAGCCATCAAAAAGAATTGCCTCCTGAGGAACCAACGCAATCTGTTCTCTAAGCTCTTTTTTTGAATAGCTCTCTATCGGCGCTCCGTCCAGGAGAATCTCGCCATCAGTGGACCGGTAAAACCCGAGCAGCAAAGAGGCGACTGTTGATTTTCCGCTGCCGGACTCGCCGACAAGCGCGATTGTTTCGCCCGGAGCGACCTGAAACGACACCCCGTTGAGCGCACGCGCCTGGCCCCTCGGGTACTCAAAAACGACATCCTGAAGCGTAAGCTGCCCCGTGAGCTGCCTCCCGGAGTCAATTCCACTGTCGCGTTCCTCCGGCTCGTCAATTAATCTGAAAACGCTGCCTGCGGCCGCGATACCGGCCTGGATGAATTCATTGATGCGGGCAAGACGTTTAATGGGGCTCATCAACAACAGGATGGCGCCCATATACGATACAAACGTTCCCGCACTGACGAACTCGCCAACAGTGCCGGTAAGTGCAAGGTAGATTATTCCGGACACCCCAGCACCTGAGATCAAAAGCAACATCGGTACACTGACGGCCGCAACAACGGCTCTTCGCAGAGACCGACGCTGGTTTGCCTGATTGACCTCCAGAAAAGCACTTTCTTCCTCTGCGTACCCTCCGTAGGCTTTCACAACCTTCTGACCTTGTAACGCCTCCTTGGTAATGTGAGTGATACCGGCCATGGAGTCCTGAATTCCCTTACTGGAGCGTCGGAATCGGTTGGATGCTCTACGGACCACTAATGCGACCAGGGGTGTGACCAGAAGGAAAATCAGCGTCAGGTGCCAACTGAGGACAAACATCCAGATCACAAGTCCAAGTCCAAGCAGAATGTCCTTGACCATAACCCGTATTGCCATGGTCGATGCGGTGGAGACCTGTTCGAGATCATAGATAAGCCGTGAAATCAGGTCCGCCGTCGGATTAAGGTCGAAATACCGCGCCGGCAGACGAAGTATCTTGGCAAAGAGCAGTTCACGAAGATCAAAAATAACGCGTCGACTCACCCATGCTATACAGTATTCATCAGCAATGGCGCCGACCGCCCTCGCGACAAAAACCCCCATCAGCAGAAACGGAGTCATTCGGATTATTTCCTGATCCCGTTCAACAAACCCGCCATCCATAACCGGCTTGAGCAAAGCGGCGAATGCGACCTCCGAAAGCGCCACGATGGCCATCCCAAGAACGCTGATCAGAAAGATGCCCTTATACGGCCAGACGAAGCCCAGCAGACGTCGATAAAGTGAAAAACCTTTAACCGGAGTGTCGTCTTCGGTCACGACGGGGTTATCTCTGCTGCGAACTTGATTTTCTTAAGCCCGGCTTTTTGCGCAGCATCGAGTGCGCGTACTACGGCTTGGTGACTCGTCTTGGCATCCGCCTTAATGATCAGCGTTGTCGTCCCGTGTTTCGTGGAAATTCCTCCCAGAGTTTCCGACAACCTAGCAGGATTCACCGAGATCAACTCGGACGATTTCCCATCCGTCCGGCTTCCCAGTCGATAAAGCCCATTTGAATCAATCTCAAGGACCGCGGCACTGACAACACCCAGCGCTTGCGTTTTTGCGCTGGCCGCCGGTAGTGCGATCTCCAGTTCTGTTTCCCGCTGAAAGGTTGTCGAGATCATAAAAAAGATCAGGAGCAGAAAGACAATATCAATCAGCGGTGTCAAATTAATCGACACCTCTTCGGCTACCGGCGTGGCAAACTTCATCGGAAGTTTCTTTGGCGCAGCAGGTCCAACAACCTGAGTGCTTGTTGCTCAATTTCCACCGTCAACTCATTGATCCTGCCCCGAAAGTATCGGTGAAACATGAGACTGGGAATGCCGATTGAGAGTCCCGCGGCGGTCGTGATGAGGGCCTCGTGAATTCCGCCGGCGAGCACTTGGGGGTTCCCTACCCCAGAGGTGGTGATTGCCGCAAAGACTTTGATCATACCGATAACCGTACCCAGCAATCCCAGAAGCGGCGTTGTCGCGGCGATGGTACCCAGCGCGTTCAGATACCGCTCGAGGCCGTGGACTACATGTCGTCCAGCCTCTTCGACCGCCTCTTGAACGCGGCTGGGATCGCTCTGGGCAGTTGCCAGTCCGGCTGCGAGAACATGGCCTAACGCGGAACCCCTCCTGAGCGACGCGATGCGGTCCACGTCCAGTCGCCCTTGGTCAATCGCCCGATCAATATCTGCGGAAAGGCCCGCCGGCGTTACGACACTTCGCCGAAGCGCTAAGGACCGCTCGATGATGATCGCAAGGGAGAAGACTGAACAAGCGAGAATCGGCAACATCAGCCACCCCCCGCTTCGAAGAAACTCAAGCACGCTGTCTACCTTTTAGAAGAAAGGATATGGGGCCACGACAATTAGCCGGGAATCCGATTCTACCTTCGCTTCCGATTTATTACCGAACCGGGCCCGAGATTAATGCCAAAATCTTGCCGAAGCGGCTGAAAAAGTTCTGACTTCCCAACCTCTCCCGGTACTTTGCAAGTCAATCTGGCCCTCTTTGGCCGTATCCCAGATATGGATCTGTTCAATGTCGTAACGGTTGATCACTTCTCGTGAAGGGTGTCTAAATCGGTTTCGTCTTCCTCTGCTCAACAGCGCGTAGTCCGGGCTTGTAGCTTTGAGAAAGCTGTTGGTGGAGGACGTCTTTGATCCATGATGCGGAATTTGCAGTACATCGGTCGAAAGCCCCATACCATAACGCTTCACGAGCGCGGCTTCCGCAGCCATTTCTATATCGCCGGTCAACAAAGCGCTTCCATGTTCTCCTTTAATCTGAAGCACGCAGGAAAAATCGTTCTCATTACGAACATTGGCCGGCCTCGAGTTAAGGAAGGTGAAATCGACGCCGTCCCAGGTCCAATTAGGCTGAGGTAGAGTGTGGCAACTAATGCCCTCAACCGCCTTAGGATCGCCGCTGAATTGGCGTCGAATCTCGAATTGGTCCGCTACAGCAGGAAAACCTCCAACATGATCGTTCGCACCGTGACTGAGGACAGCCGCGTCGATGTTGCTGAGATTCTCTCCCAGAATATGGGGGAGCACCACTGCTTCGCCGAGACTGAAGTCGCCAAACCGTGGGCCAAAATCATAAACTAGAACATGCTGGCGAGTGGTCACCACGACCGCGAGACCCTGCCCAACATCTAGCATCGCAATATTGAACTCCCCAAAATTCAATTGATCTTTACCTAACAAGGCGTTCCCGCTCCAGAAGATCCCAAGGCCCAAAAGCATCGCGCCAAGTTTTTTTGCGCCAAGTTTTCCTATAAAAATAACCCCGACTCCAATCAGCAGGATCGCACCCACGTTCGGGGTCGCCCTGATTACCGATAGGTTAGCCTGTGAAAACCACTTTGCAGTCCACACGATTCCGGTAATCACCTGGTCTGCTGGCCACAGCACCCAGGGGATCCAGTGGCTGTATCCCAGCAGATGGACGCCTAAAGCTGTCAGCGCTGAAGGGACGACCCAAAAGGCAAAAGCCGGCACCGCCAACAAGTTGGTCACTGGCGCCGACAGTGGAATCTCCCCGAAGCAAAATGCCAGCAATGGAGACATCCCAATAAGGAGTATCAGTTGAAGTTTGGTCAGGTCAATAAAGTACCGCAACGAAACTCTCATAAACCTCGAATGGGTGTGTATTTCGCCGCCAAGTTCTTCGAAACGATCCGAGTGCCGCTCGGGTAGAAATCTGAATATTAGCCATACGGCACTGAACGACAACCAGAATCCCGGAGAGGGCACACTTAGCGGCCAAAGGCATGAAACGAAGAGCATCGCAACTGCCAACAGATTTTCGGGAGAGGTTTTGGTGCAGGACAAAGAAAGAAATGCTCCAGTCAAAACCATGACGAAGGCTCGAATTGTAGAGATCGGGAAACCTGCAACGAAGGCGTAACCCAACGCAGTCGTGACCCCCATCGCCCAACCCGAAAAGTGGGCGGGCACACGTTGGCAGCCCCAGGGAAACACTCTCCATAATCCCGAGGCAATCCCGTAGGCAAATAGCCCCGCCAGACCAATGTGTAACCCTGAAATAGCCACTAGGTGGCTCAATCCGGATTCCCGTAAGAGTTGTCGAGTCTCAGAATCAATGCCGGATCGTTCACCAACAGCAAGGGCCGTAAGAATTCCTTTATTGGTGATGGCCGAGAATCCCTCGAGGGATTCTTTGAACCTCGAACGAAAACGGTCTACCGCGCTCCAGATCCGCCCGTTACTTTTGGAATACCTTTCCCCCTCTAGCACATACCCGGTACCATGTATTCCGCTGCGCAAAAGATAATATTCGTAGTCGAATCCATGCCTATTCCGGTACCCTCGAGGTGGGTGCAGTCTGACGTTAAAGCGCCACCGCTCACCAGACACTGGAGCTTCGTCAGTCTCATACCACCTGAGCCTGACCCGACGACTGGGATAACCATCGCCTTCCTTAGTTACGGTCTGGTCTGTCTGAAAATCGAATCGAACGAGTCCGCCCCTTCTCTGCGGGACCCCCATTACCGTGCCGATAATAATATTTTGGGCGGGAAAATCAGCGCTGGAAACGCGCTGCTCTAACGCATGATGAGACGCAACATTTCCCCAGACCGATCCAAGGATGAACGCGGATAAAATGACACCGCGGGCCTCAATGAAGAGTCCAATACTGATTACCGAGAGCGCGACCAGTATCGTGGCGGGCATCAGGGATCTCTGCAGAAGCACAGTGCAAATGCCGACAGAAAAGGCCAACACCCATATAAGACGTTTATCCATTCAGTCCAACCTGACCCGATAGAGCAGTCCGGAGAAGTGTAGGAGTACAGTGGCCGACGCCACTGTGAAGTTTTCACCGCCGCATAGATCATCGGGTGTGCTAGGTCCGGCAGGACAATAGCGAGAACTGTCTAGATAGGATCCAACTCGGTCAGCTGTCCGTCCCGTAATTCATATTGACGGGACAGGCATCGTGCAAATTGAAGGTCATGTGTGGCGACCACCAACGCAAGTTGCTCACCATCGACCAGTTCCAGCAACAGACTCTGGATCTCCCCAGCGGTCTTCTGATCAAGATTACCAGTAGGCTCATCTGCCAGAATACAGTCAGGTTTCGTGACAAGCGCCCGAGCAACGGCGGCACGTTGGCGTTCACCTCCAGAGAGTTCGGAGGGTTTGTGTCTTATCCGATGAGTAAGTCCAACGCGTTCCAGCATGGCGCATGCCTGTTCTTTTGCGGATAAAACTGACGCTCCGCGGATAAGCAAAGGCATCGCTACGTTTTCGAGCGCAGAAAACTCTGGAAGCAGATGGTGAAATTGATACACGAATCCCAAATGGAGATTGCGTAACTCTCCGAGGCGTGTCGCAGAGAGCCCCTTTAAAGGGTGGCCAGTCAGGAACACTTCACCCCCCGTCGGCATCATCAGGCCAGCGAGGGTGTGAAGCAACGTGCTCTTTCCGCTGCCAGAAGCCCCGACAATTGATAGGCTCTGTCCACTCTGAATGTGCAGATTGATGCCTTGGAGAACATTTACCAATAGCCCAGGCTCGGAGAAACTGACCGACACATCGCGACATTCAAGCGCCGCTTGAATCTCATTCATAGCGCAACGCCTCGGCCGGTTCCGTACGAGATGCACGCCAGGCAGGATACAGAGTAGCGAGCAAACAGACGAAAAAGGAAACCCCGGAAATCAGGTAAACGTCAGGCCACCGAAGTTGCGCCGGGAAATCGCTGATGACATAAACACTCGCCGGGAAAAACTCAATACCAAAAAGATTCTCTACCCAAGGTACCAGGGTTTCTATATTGATGGCCGTGAGCACCCCTAATAGGCCACCGGCCACAGTCCCCCCAAAACCGATCCCCACGCCCTGAACGATAAACACCACCATGACGTGAA
>JABJIU010000263.1 GCA_018661145.1 Pseudomonadota bacterium
CCATCGACATAAGCCTGAATGCCGGTTGGAATGACACAGGTTGTGTCTTCTTGCGCGACGATGGCGGGCCCGACAAATCTGTGTCCAGCAGCAAGATCATCCCGCGCAAAGATCGGGACCTGACGCTCGTCACCCTCCATCCGCATCGGTGCGCGTCTCAACATCTTCGCCTCAGCAGCCTGCAAGGGTTGCCGACCCATGTCCAAGGGCGGGCTTTGACCACTCACGATCAAGCATAGATTGACAATCTCGGCGTCAGCCTCAGGATCGTTGAAATCAAACAACTCCTGATGTCGCCTATCAAAGGCGCTGCGAATTGCCGTGACATTACCCGATGCAATCCACTCTTGAGCCAAGGCGACATCGACTTCAAAACTCTGCCCGGCATAGCGCATCTCGGCCGAAAATAGAGTTTCGCCCACGGCATCAAATCCCTGATTCTGGTACAGCCAGGCGTTCCCATCGACAATGAGGTCGTCACTGGCCTTTTGCAGCGCCTCTACCGATGAATCATTACAGGAAACAAAAAGCGCTCGCACAAAATCGCCCTTGAAGTCCGATACCAAGCCACCGAGGGCCGAAACCAAACCGGGACGATGCGGCACCAGAATATGACCCATACCCAGATCACGAGCCAGCATTGCTCCAAGCATCGGCCCACCGCCTCCAAAAGGCATCAGCGTGTAGTCCCGCAGATCAATGCCGGCGCGAGAGGCTAGCTTTTCAACCTCGACAAACATTTCTGAAACGGCAACACGGATGATCGCCTCGGCAGTAGCAGGAACATCCCGCCCCAGTGCCAGTGCAATCTTCTCAACGACGGAATTCGCCCGCTCAATCTCCAGCGTTAACTGTCCATAGGCCATGGGTGCGTGGCCCAGGTATCCACAAACCGCCAAGGCATCGGTCAGCGTTGCATGCATTCCACCACGGCCATAACAGGCCGGACCGGGCGCAGATCCTGCACTTTCAGGACCCACTTTCAGAACCCCAAATGCGTCCACCCGAGCAATCGACCCACCACCAATACCGATAGAACTGACCGAAACCGACGGAATATGTAAGGGGTAATCCCCAATCTTCTCGTCCTTACCGAATTGCGGTTGCCCGTCGATAATTAATGCCATGTCGGCAGAAGTACCGCCGATATCCAACGTCAAAACCCGGTCATTCCCAGCTTGTCGGGCCAACCAACAGGCCCCAGTCACACCTGCAGCCGTGCCCGAAAGTAACATCGAGACACAGTTCCGCTTACCGGTTTCGGCCCGCATCAGCCCGCCATTGGACTTGGTCAGCAAGGGGGGGGCGGGCATGCCCAGATCACTCAGCGTGTCTTCCAAACCGGTCAGATAGCCGGTAACACGGGGGTGGACATAGCCATTCAGGATCGTGGTCGTGGTGCGCTCATATTCACGCACAACCGGCCAGATTTCGGAGGATGTGAAAGCGAATAGATCAGGGGCCAGGTGCTCAATCTCATTCTTTACCGCGTCCTCATGCGCAGGGGATTGATAGGCATGCAGCATTGATATGATAATGCCGTTAATGTCTTGCTTACGGCATGTCGCGATGATCTCAACTAGTTCGGCCAACTCTAACGGCGCGCCTTCACCCCTCCACGCGGTCATGCGCCCGGAGATACCAAAAATCCTGTCCCGCGGAATCAAAGGCTCGGCCGCGCTACAGAATAACGAATACATGTCGGGCATGCGCAACCGACCCAGTTCAAGAACATCCTCAAACCCGGCGTTCGTAATCAGGGCCAGCTTTGCACCCTTCTTCTGGAGAATGGTGTTGATACCGACGGTGGTCCCGTGCACGAAACGGATTGTCTCGGAAGGCTTGACCTGGTGACTCGCCGCCAAAAGTTCCAGCCCCTGGCGTAGTTCTGCACCGGGATGGTCGGGGGTGGTCAGCACCTTGATTGTATGCAGAGCCTGCGTGTCGCTGTCGTGTGCGCAGAAGTCTATGAATGTGCCGCCGATATCGACGCCGATGTGCCAGGTCATGAAAGCCTCTTATATCGATTGGCCAACACTCTAGAGGACCAGGACACCGCTGATCCAAGACCTATCCAGCGAGGCCTCATAAGGCTACCTTATGGCGATGATCCTGAGCAGGCTTGCCGTAAGTTGTCGCGCATCAAGGCCTCTGCAATGGACAACGCGCGCTCGGCTCGTGTGAGAAGTGAGATCGGCAAAATCAGATCCGGGGCGAACGGACGGGCCCTCAGGCCTTGAAATTCCTCCCATGGAAGAAGCGCATCGACGATGGCCACCCCCAATCCTGCCTGAACAAAGGAAGGAGCCGAGATCGACATATCGATTTCGATTTCAGGTCGATAGATCACACCTTCACGCTGTGCTGTCTGAGCCAACAATCGGCCTGGCAATGTGGCATGCCTGTAGGCAATCAGGGCTTCCCCTCGGAGATGTTCAAATCGTAACGGCGCATCCTGGTTAGCCAACGGGTGGGTATCGGGCATCAGGCAGACAAATCCCACCTGCCCTAGGCTCTCCGTGTGCAGTCCGGCGAACTGCTCGCCACTCATGCACAATGCAAGGCTGACATCGCCATGCATCAGCATGGAGATCAACGTATCCAATGGTGCGATTTGTGAGCGCACAACAATCTCGGGATATTGGGCACGAAACAAGGCCAGAGCCCGCGGTACAAGCGACATGGCCGGTGGAGCTGAGGCCGCCATGCGCACCAGTCCACGCCGTCCGGTCTTTAGATCATTCGTACGGCGGCGTAGCGCTTCGAGGTCCTGAAACAACCGATCCGCCTCAGGATAAATTTCATGCGCTTCAGGAGTTGGCACGAGCCGCCCCTTGATCCGCTTGAACAATGCAAATCCCAACTGATGCTCGGCATGGCGCAAAAGCTGGGACAGAGCTGGCTGCGATGTATTCAGTGCTTTGGATGCACTGGTGAGGGATCCTTCGCGCATGATGGCGCAGAAAACCTCCAATTGCCTGGCACGCATGTCTAATCTCCTATAGGTTTAACTTATATAGTGCCCGCAAACCAATCTTTGCCGCAAGGGCCAAGATTATGTAATTTGCGGGAACAGGAGTATTACCATGCATATTGCCATTCTTGGCGGCGGATTGATGGGGACAGCCAGTGCGTTTTTCCTGCTGACACATCCCAAGGCCCCCAGATCATTGAAAGTCACCTTGATTGATCGTGGTGCAATCGGGGCCGCCGCGACTGTGGCCAGCTTTGGCAACGTACGCCGGCAGGGGCGCGATTTTCGGCAGATGGCCCTGGCGCATCACTCGTTGGCTCTTTGGATCCGGCTGGAGACTCTGCTAGGCAGTGATATAGAGTTTCGCGCCACCGGACATGTCCGCGCGGTTTTCCACCAAGAGGCGTTGAAGGATATGCAGAACTTCGCCTCGGCTGCACTTCAGCACGGTTTAGAAATCGAGTTGCTGGATCAGATAGAAATGCAGCGGCGATTCCCGTTTCTATCGAAGGATGCAATTGCGGGCTCTTTCTCGCCCCAGGATGGATCAGGCAACCCTCGCCTTGTGGCGCCCGCTTTTGCCCGCGCCGCTGTGCGTCACGGATTAGTGCTTCACGATCACACGCAGGTTGTGTCCGTGAGGCCAACGCCCAGCGGCTTTCGCATCG
>JABJIU010000019.1 GCA_018661145.1 Pseudomonadota bacterium
CGATCGCCTCCCCGGTACCAAAAAAGGTAAACGGGGAAGTGATCACCTCATCCCCAGGTTTAATCTCGATCGCCATCAAGGACGCCAGCAGTGCGTCGGTGCCACTCGATACACAAATGCAATGGGCTGTGCCGGACATCTCTGCAAGCTGCGCCTCGAGCCGACTGATCTCCTCGCCCATCACATACCGGCCATGGTGAAGTACGCGGTGTATCCCTTCCTCAAGGTCTGTCCTAATCAGGTCCTGTTGCGTCTCAAGATCAATAAAGCGAACCTCGCTGCGAAGTTCCGGGACCACAAGATTCTCAACTGCGACAAAAGGTGCGCCTCGTTGCACTCGGCTCTGGTCAGCGGTTGCGATCCATGCCTGGCCTGCAAGACGTGCCGCCGCTCGAGTAAGTGCGAGCGCGATTGGATCAGGGTCATCGTTATCTTGCAGATCGCCCGCCAGCGCTGACAACCATTGGCCACCCGACTGTATCTGCTCAAGTGTTTCCAGGGGCGACAGCGCGTTAGTGCCCTCTGAATCGCTACCGCCCCGCTTTTCGAGATTCGACCAACGAACAAGGTCAGCGTATTCACCGGCATAGAGCCAGATCCGGATACCTTTTCCCTGAGCGGAATTCAGCGTTCGGTTTAATTCCGATTGATCCCCTTGCGTACAAAGGACAGACACGGCACTTGCATCGAGCACGAGATGTTTTAGAGAGGCAGTGATCATTTATTCAATCCAACCGCGCAATCGATATACTAAAATTCCAAGCCTTTCACGCATCAGCGCCTGCGCTTTACCTAGATTCCCTAGGCTCGGCCACCAGTCAAGCAGTTTTGGCCGGCGGTAGTCTGTTATTGAAACACTGGAGGGTGAAGGCATCACCTCAAACCCGGCATGACGAAAACCCGCAGCCGCCCTGGGCATATGAAAGGCACTTGTAACCAGCAGTATTCTATCAATGCCTTGCGCACTCAGTATCTGATGGCTGTAGAGAGCGTTCTGACGAGTATTACGGCTTTTGCTTTCGGTAAGGATGGCATCATCCGGAACCCCCCAACTGGCTAATATAGCTTTGCTGTAAGCTGCTTCAGCGGAAAGGCCCTCCTGAGGAAATACGTTACCGCCTGTCACCAGAATCAGTGGGGCTTTACCAGCCTGAAAAAGGCGAAACGCGTGCAGCAGCCGGTTGCCGTGCAACTGGCTCTCCGTCCTCGGCGGCACCGGAAGGCCCACATCACCCCCCAGCAGGACAATGACATCTGCGGTTGGCGAAGAGGAGATCGGTACGGGTGCATGCCGAAGCTCGTGCTGGCGGTACAAAACCAGCGGCAAGGGGGAAGCGCACACCACGAGGATAACAAATGCGAGAAAAACCGTGAGCACACCACTTCGGCGTCGACCAAGGATAATCAGCAGCAATGCGGCAAGTAACAGCAGCAGCGCCAGATTAAATGGATAGACCAGTTGCGGCAGAAATTTCGACAGCGTAATCCAGTCAGGCACGAATTTCAGATGTCCTCAATGACGAGTCAACCGGAACAGTAGAACTGCTGCTTGTGGTTTCAGTCGTTCGACTCGGAGGCGGCAGCTTTCTCAAGCACGACATCCTCAAGCGGCACGTCCTGATGATGTCCTGCGTTACCTGTTTGCACGGCTGCAATCGCTTCAACGACCTCCATTCCGGAAGTGACCCGGCCGAAGACCGCGTAACCCCAACCCGAAGGGGTCTTTTCAGTATGATCCAGAAAGCTATTGTCTTTGAGGTTTATAAAGAACTGCGAGGTTGCCGAGTGCGGGTCATTGGTGCGCGCCATGCAGATCGTCCCGGTCAGATTCTTGAGTCCGTTATCGGCTTCGTTTTCGATCGGCGCCTGAGTCGTTTTTTCACGCATACCACTTTCCATCCCGCCCCCTTGAATCACAAATCCGGGAATCACACGGTGGAAGATAGTGCCGTCATAGTGGCCGCTGTTGACATACTCAAGAAAATTCGCGACGGTCACTGGCGCGCGCTCAGCGTCGAGCTCCAAGGTGATAACACCTTTGGATGTAGTCATTTCCACCATAATATTGTCTCCTTGATCTGATGCTGCAGCACCCGCGCTACAGAAAAATGAAAAAATAACCAAACTCCGTGCAGTAGCATTGAGGAGTTTACACATGGGACTTGTCCGGCTGAAACCTTTCACGACTCACCAGCCATCTTGAGGATATGTCGCCATTCTGCCGCAGTGACCGGGAGAATCGAGAGGCGATTACCCCGCTGCACCAGCCGCATATCTGCAAGTTTCTTCTGCGCCTTAATTTCGGCGAGCGTCACCGGCTGCTTGAACTTTTTTTTGAACTTGACGTCCACCATGAACCAACGCGGGTTTTCGGAATCGCTGCCAGCATCGAAGTACTTCTCACGCGAGTCAAAGGCGGTATGGTCGGGATATGCCTCTGAGGCGATTTCCATCACCCCCACAACAGCGGGTTCTGCACAGTTGGAATGGTAAAAAAAGGCAAGATCTCCTTGCTGCATCTGGTCACGCATGAAGTTTCTTGCCTGGTAGTTCCGGATCCCGTCCCAGTGATCAGTCTTGCGCTTTTCCGAACGTAAGTGGTCTATGGAATACACATCAGGCTCGCTTTTCATCAGCCAGTACGCCATGGGTTTCAGTCCTTTTCGTTAGCGCGCACGCGCGCGATGCTCCGGCTCTTACCGGTAGTTTCATCAATATCGATGATTACCCCACAGACCGAAGCGGGGCCGCTGGCTACCTCGAAGCGCTCAGGCACGCGTTGGACAAAGCGTTTGAGCACACCGGCTGTTTCCATACCGATAACTGAATTGTAACAGCCCGTCATACCCACATCG
>JABJIU010000018.1 GCA_018661145.1 Pseudomonadota bacterium
GCTCGCTTTCAGCAACAAAGCGGCGATGCTCCTCGTCGAATGCCTCGTCCCACCCAATGGAGATGTAATTCTCTCGCCAATCAGCAACGTCTTCAAAGCTGGTTACCAACACCAGGCGCTCCGTGAAGAGGGGTTCAAATATCACACCGTTAGTTACCTGGTATTGATACCCAACAGCAAGATCCAGTTGGCCATTTGCAATCTCTTTTGTAGCAATCATTGAGTAGCCGCAATCGATCGAAAGCGAAACGTCCGGTACAGTCTGATTCATCCAGTGCAACCAGTCGGGGACAAGCTCGTCCAGTAACAAGAACTGACTCATAAAACGGTAATGAGCGCGATAACTGGTTGCTCGACGTGCGACCTCTCGACCCTGCTCAATCGTGTCGATAGCGTTTCGCGCATAGTCAATGAAGCGCTCACCCTGTTCCGTAAGTTTGGCGCCCCGACGATGCCGATGAAAAACAGGAAACCCCAGGTAGTCCTCTAACCCCTTTATTCGACTTGTTACTGCTGCTTGCGTGACGCAAAGCTCATCTGCCGCACGTCGAAAACTTCCCAGACGAGCTACCCCCAGAAAAGTCTGGATTTGTGAATCAAGATTTGACATAACAGATTTCTATCACCGTGGTTATA
This sequence comes from Pseudomonadota bacterium, assembly GCA_018661145.1. Taxonomy (GTDB): domain Bacteria; phylum Pseudomonadota; class Gammaproteobacteria; order Arenicellales; family UBA868; genus UBA868. The sequence continues at coordinate 637 of JABJIU010000018.1, forward strand.
AATTTCAATTTTACTTTTATCTAATTATCCGCAAAATCCACATAGCAACAACCTCGAACAAGGAGTGAGGTCTTGACTGTAGAAACTTTTGCTGCGACGGGCGCAGCCTCGAGCGGAATTACGCTTGAGCGTAAGACCCTGAAAGCGCTCTGCAGGCGGTCGGATCTGCCGGGCCTCATCTACCTTGGCAAATGGGCGCTAGCCCTCGTGATCTCAGGCTATGGGGTTTATCTTGCACTTGGAACCACATGGGTCTGGCTAGCGGCGCTGATTTACGGCACGGTTTTGTCGGTACCGGTATACGCCATGAGCCACGAAACCGCTCATGGCACCGCGTTTCGTAGCCGCTGGCTTAATGAAACTGTCATGTGGATATGTGCCTTGCTCTATCTCGAGGAACCACTCCACCGGCGCTACACCCACACCAATCACCACACCTACACCTGGCATGTCGGCAAAGACAGTCAGATCTCTGATATTCCGATGACTTTCCCCATCTGGCTGGACGAAGTCTCGGGCTTTGGCCTAATCCGAAGTCACTTTCGCATACTGACTCAACTTGCCGCAGCTCGTTATACGGAGACTATGAAATCGGTGATACCTGCAGATGAATTTCCCCGACTCCGTCGTAACGCCTGGTGCTTTCTTGGTTTCTATGTCGCTATTGGCGTCGCCATTGGCTTGGGCGCAACATGGCTGTGGTGGTTTCTGGTATTGCCGACACTGCTCGGGCGCACGGTGATGCTTCTATTTACCGTGATTCAACACGTTGAGATGGCCGAGAACTCGCCGTCAATTCTCAACAGCACACGCTCGTGCAAAAGCAGTCCGATCGCATCTTTTCTCTATCTGAATATGGAGAATCATGTGGAACACCATCTCTACCCGCAGGTTCCCTTTTTTGCACTACCGGCTCTTCACCGGGAACTAAAAGATCAGCTCCCGACTCCTGATCCCGGTTTCTGGCGAACCAATATCGAAGTATTATCGGTCGTCATGCGACGCTCCCTTGGACGTGGTACCAAGGCACGGACCATTCGTCAGGCGCCGCATATGATCACCGATGGAGGTACGGCTCCTTAAATTTCGAAAAGGACTATGTGATATGAAACGAATGTCAGGACAAAAAAGGAGGCCCGAGTGACCAAAGAGGTCTACGTTTGTGAAACTGCCGATATCGATGAAGAAGACGTCAAACGATTTGATTACGAGGACCAGACTTATTGCGTTTACCATACTCCGGACGGGTTTTTTGCAAGCGACGGATACTGCACGCATGAAGAGCAACACCTTGAGGATGGCATCGTAATCGATAACGTGATCGAGTGCCCCCTGCATCAGGGCCGATTTGATGTCCGGTCAGGAAAAGCCTTGTCTGCGCCCGTTTGCGTTGACCTCAAAACCTACCCCGTGGTGATAAAAGACGGCAGGGTTTACCTCTGTCTCGAGACCGAACCGGTGACATAACGCCGGTATATAACCTTCCAGGAGATCACGATGGCGTCAAACCCTGAAATTCACCAGCAGATTTCATCCGAGGAATGGGCATTACGTCAGGACCTCGCGGCGTGTTACCGGCTTTTCGTCAAGTATGGCTGGACCGACCTCATATTCACACACTTGAGTGCCCGGGTTCCGGGAGAACCGAATCACTATCTGATCAATCCCTATGGACTGCTCTTTCAGGAGATCACTGCGTCGAATCTGATCAAGGTCGACTTTTCAGGCAGGGTGGTATCCGGTGACTATCCCTACAACGACGCGGGCCACGCAATTCATTCGGCGGTACTCAAGGCGCGGCCAGATATCAACGTAGCTCTGCATTCTCATACCCGTGCCGGGACAGCAGTTTCCGCCATGGCGTGCGGACTGCTGCCGCTGAGTCAGCAGGCGAACGAGATTAGTAATCTCGTCTGCTATCACCGCTATGATCTTGCGACCGACAATGAAGATGAGTGCGTGCGCCTTGGCGAGGATCTCGCCGATAAATGGGCAATGATCATGAATAACCACGGCCTGCTTTCGGTCGGAAGGGACATGGCAGAGGCTTTCTATCTTCTTTACACCCTGGAAAGCGCGTGCAAGATTCAGGTGGATGTCATGGCTTCAGGTGCAGAGCAAATCATCCCCAATCAGAATGCAATTGCTAACATGGAACGGTTCAGCTTGATTGGCAAAGCGGGCACGGACGATCCCAACAACTACCTGCAGCGCAACTGGCAGGCGCTTATCCGGATGCTCGATCGGGAGGATGCTTCTTTCCGGGAGTAGGCATTCCCTCCGCGGATTCACCCCGGCTCTCAACCCTCTTGCTCTGCCGGAACAGTCCGCGTCTGGGCGCTGTTGACCAGCCAGACCCCATAGACCGTAACAATCAGCGCGGCCCAGTGCCAAAGACTGTAACGTTCACCGAAGACCACCATGGCAATGCCGATACCAAAAAAGGTCACAAGATAGGCCACCTGGCTGAAATAGACCGGGCCGGCTATCCGGACCAGAACAAAGAACAGCGTAAAAGCCACGGCTGAGATAACGCCATGAACAGTGATCAACCCATCGATCAGAGAGACCTCGTCCCAAAGCAGAAACCACTGGCCCGAGGCCAGAGTCGCAATCAGAAGCACTAACGCCGAGCCGCACATCATTCCATTGGCGCCGACCAGCGAATCAATATCCGCAGGTTTAAACTTGGCCGTGTAGACATTCCCAGCCGCGTAGCCTATGGGCGACACGAAAGCTAGCAAAAACCAACCGATCGGCTGATCCGAAGGCAGACCGTTTTGTGGAAGCACCACGAGCAGGGCCCCTAGAAGTCCAAGTCCAATACCAGATGCCCGTTTTAGATTCGGTTGCTCCAACGCAAAGATGACGGCCAATAAGTAGGTCACCAGCGGCACCATGGTGAGCACCAGTGACATCGCGCCCACACTGACGTAACTGAGGCACAAAAACATATTGGCGGTGGGAAGCCCCGATGTCAGGGTCCCGGCAATCAGAAAGTATCTAATATGCCGGGCAGACAGGGGGACCCGCTGGCGGCGGATAATATTGGCCAGCGACAGCAGGACTGCCCCGATCAGTACCGTCCAGAACGCATAACCTAATGGCGGTGTTTCGGAGAGGCCGATATACCTTGCCACGTTGGTGACCCCACCCCAAAGCAACCCGAGTGAGATCAGGATCGTTAACGGCAGCCAAGGCCCAGCAATCACGTGCTGGAAAGGTGATAAAGGTAGGTTATCTGTATGTCCCGTGTCTGCTGCCGGCGCAGAAAACCGACATCCTTAAGTCTGACTCGTGGTTTCATCTCGTAACAAAAGGGTCAGTGCGAGGATCGTGGCAAAGACGCCTGCCAGTACCACTAGAGCCGGAAAACCATTTCCCAGCGCCGCTTCCCAGAGGATCACCCAGCTCGGGGTGAGGTAGGTATAAGCCATCACTTTAGCTGAAGGAAGGTGAAGCGTCGAGTACTGCACCAAGAAAAATGACAGCGCACTGGCGAATACCGCAAGGTAGGCCAAGGTTATCCAAACCATGGGCGGCAACACGCTGTAATCGGTTACCCAAAGGTCCCGAGCCCCATAAACAAGCAATACAACCAGTGCACCTGCAATAGTGCCAAAGGTAAAGACGATGGGCGACTGGCCCCGGTTAAGTTTGCGCACCAGAGGGGTATAAACCGCGTGCGCGACACAGCCGAAGAAGAATATGGCTTCGCCGCGGCCAATCTCAAAGGTCAGGAGAGCGCCCAGGTCGGCCCGGAAGATAACCCAGATGGCCCCTGCCCCACCGATACTGAGCGCCAGGGCCACCCACCCATTGATCCGCTGGGAAA
>JABJIU010000017.1 GCA_018661145.1 Pseudomonadota bacterium
GCCAGAAATACAGAATGGCGACGACGACGATCGTTAGTACGAGATGCATTATGCCTTTTTTCTTCATTCTCTATATTTATCCGCGATTTTTGTTGTCGAATCGCTCGAAGGTCCAAGTAATAACGTGAGCGAGGTCAGGCAGTAACTTCCCCGATCAGCATCTCGGGCTGGCTATTGGTGAAGTTGGGGATGTCTTCGATCGCGGGGCCTAATTTTGACATCGCCGCATCCATCGCAGCCTGGTCGGCAAATAGAATTGTTGCAATGGCATGATAACCCGGTGGTGTATCGGGGCCGCTGGCGTTACCCTTAGTTACCACGCGACTCTGAATGTGCTCGCCGGCACAGTCGTCAACAATAACGAAATGTTTGTTTGCGTAGTAATCATGATCAAAATGGGTGTCTTTCCCTACAGGGTAAAGCACTTGTAACGAAGCAGGCATAAGTCCTCCTGGAATCTGGATGGCGGGTTTAAACGACCTGCAACGAGTATATCAGGTTCAAGTTGTCTAATAGGCGGCTGTCGCGGGATGGCGTAGCGCTGGCGGCGAGTTTCAATTAGTCTATCGGGCCTTTCGTTTTATTCTTCAGAAGAGATTTATCCCCAGGACTCACGTATGACAGATTCCTCTCAGCATATTCTCTCAGCCCTTGGCCGTTGTGTGGGGAGGGATCACAGTGAAGCCCGATCAATGCCGCCCGCTTTTTATACCTCTTCGGAATTTTCTGAACTTGAGAAAACCTCCCTTTTCCGTGAGCAGTGGATTGGCCTGGGGCGTGCGGATCAGATTCCAAAACCGGGCGACTATTTCACGGTGGATCTGGTCGGTGAACCGTTGATCGTGGTTCGAGGGCAGGATAGCCAAATCAACATTCTGTCGAATGTGTGTCGGCATCGGGGGTCATTAATTGCGGAAGGGGCCGGAACCGCAAAGAATTTCATCTGCCCCTATCACGCCTGGTCCTACGCCACCGATGGCAAGCTGCTTAGGGCGCCGCTCATTGCGGAACGATCCGATTTTGATGTCGAGAATTGCCGGCTCCCACGTTTTGCCTGCGAACTCTGGGGCGGTTTTATCTACGTGAACCTGAGCAATGAAGCGCCGCCGCTTGCGCCACAGTTGGCGGGTTTAAGCGAACTCCTTACTCACTATCACATGGATGAGATGGTCGAGCTCCATGGCGAGGAGAACATCTGGAATACCAACTGGAAGTGTCTCGTGGAAAATTTCATGGAGGGGTACCATCTTTCGAGTGTGCATCAGAAGACGCTGCACTCGATCACGCCTACCCGACTTTGCCGGCACTACCCGCCCGGTGAGGGTTATTTTGGATATTTCTCAAATTTCCCGGAAGATCTTGCGCAGCGCGGGGCCTATCATTCAGACCTGACCGCTGAAGAAAGACAGCGTTCTGTTATGTTCGCTGTACCACCAGGACATGTCGGCAGTCTCACGGGACATATCGTGACCTATCTGTATCTGCAACCTCATACGTCAGACACCGTTAAGGTCAAGCGGGGGATTGCATTTCTCGACCCGGAGATCCCACACGAAGAACTCAAAGCCGCCGTGGATCTTTTTGAGCGGACCATGGCTGAGGACATGCGTCAGTTGAGCGCGTTGCAGAAAGGTCTTAAGTCGAAAAGCGCCCAAACAGCCCCACTCGCCCCGGCTGATTACGAAGGGAACGTATGGGATTTTTACCAATATCTGGCTCGAAACCTATGCTGATTACTGTGGTAGAGTTTTCGTGGTGTAATACAAAAATCGTTGTCTAATTTCAAAGGAAGGAGAGAATAATGGCAAACGGCACTATCTATGATTTGCGTGATCAGTTGGCAGTAGGGCAGCTATCACGACGACAGTTTCTAAAGCGAGCGGGAGCTCTTGGTATCAGCGCGGCGGCGACATCTACTCTCTTGGCGTCCGCGACTGCGTCAGCTGCAAGCCGTAAATCCGGCGGCACGCTTCGGGTGTGCATCGCAAGCGGCGGCCAGACAGACAGCTTGGATCCAACTAAGTTCCTGTCGACTGGCGACTATGCCCGCGGACACTCAATCTATAACCCTTTGGTCGCCCTCAATCCCAGTATGGAGCCCATACCGGCACTTGCAGAGTCATGGGAATCTAACTCGACTGCAGATGAATGGGTGTTCAATCTCCGTAAGGGTGTGACCTTCAGTAACGGAAAAGACTTCACCTCGGCAGACGTTCTTTATTCCCTGCAACGGCATTTAAGACCTGAGTCGGAGTCACCCGGCAAGCCCTTGTTGGAGCAGGTGACAGAGATGACAGCGGATGGGGCCCATGTAGTGCGGATGAAGACTGGGTCGCCTAATGCGGACCTGCCGATTCTTTTCACCCAACCGCAGTTTATGATTTCACAGGAGGGCGAGGAAGAGTTCGTCAATCCTTCAGGGACTGGCGGGTTCATAATGAAGGAATACGAGGTCGGCATCTACGCGCGCGTCGAGCGAAACCCCAATTTCTGGGGTGATTGCTATCTCGACGCTTTGGAGTGGATCACCAACGTCGACGGCACTGCTCGCATGAACGCCATGATGGCGGGTGAGTATGACATTGCGACGGAAGTAGATCGAAACTTGATTGACCTTGTGCAGCGCGCTCCAGGGGTGGAGATTGTTGCTTCTGCATCGGGACGGCACACCAACCTTGCAATGATGGCTGACCGCGATCCGACCAGTAACCATGATCTCCGGCAGGCCCTGAAATACAGCATCCCACGCGAACAGGTGATCACGAATGCCTTTAAGGGATATGGCATGGTCGGTAACGACCACCAGGTGTCGCCAACGGATCCTTTCTATTGCGACGATATTCCGCAGCGCACTTTTGATCCTGATAAAGCACGACATCACTTCAAGAAGGCAGGAATGGAGGGCGCAAACCTTACCCTTTATACCTCTGACATGGCAGTGTCGGGCTCAGAAGCTATTGCGTTGATCTACGCCGAAGGCGCGAAAGCGGCCGGAATAGACTTGCAGGTTCAGGTGGCGCCTCCGGGCTCTTACTGGAGTAAGGTCTGGATGCAGGTGCCGCTGTGTGTTTCTGGCTGGGATGCCCGACCGACCGCCGACCTAATGCTGACCATAGCCAATAAGTCTGACGGCTCGTGGAATGAGACGGCATGGGGGAGCGAGCGTTTCGATGAACTGTTGGTTGCGGCACGCGGTGAAACCGACGCGGCAAAGCGCAAGGGCATGTACTGCGAAATGCAGCGTCTGCTTCATGATGATGGTGGTGTCGGAATGCTCGGGTTTTATGACATGATCGACTCGAGACGCGACAACGTGGTGGGATTCGATCCGCATCCGGCTGGGTATAACCGCGACGCCTTTTTCGCGACCGATATCTCCTTCGCTTAAGACGAAGGGTTTTGTCATCTCAGTGAAATGGATGGGGGCGGCTCAAAGCCGCCCCCGACCTTCCTGTGCGGCTGATTGGGCGTAGTGTTTAAACTTCTAATTCGAAGAATTCTGCTCGGTGTCGTCGTGACGTGGGTCGTCTCGATGATGATTTTCGCCGCGACAGAATTGCTGCCGGGAGATGTCTGCCATGCGGTCCTGGGGCAGGGGGCAACTGAAAAATCCCTGGAGAACTGCCGCGAGCGTCTCCAGTTAGACCAGCCTATGCATACCCGCTATTTGCAGTGGCTTGGCAGATTGGTCACCGGCGAGTTGGGCACCTCGTTGGCGAATGATCTTCAGATCGCTGATCAGATTGGTGCTCGTGCATGGAATACCGTTCGGCTCGCGGGGTTGACGGCCCTGATTGCCGTCCCGCTGGCCGTCGTGTTGGGGCTTATTGCAGCCATCCGGGCAGAGAGTTCGGTTGACCGGGGAATCTCAATCGGCACTTTATGCTTTATCTCGGTACCTGAGTTTTTTACCGGAGTACTGCTGGTATACCTGTTCGCAGTGAAGCTGCGATGGCTGCCTGCGGTGGCCAACTATCGAAACCTGACAAGAGGAGACTTTCTTGAAGTTGTCGAAGCGCTTGCATTGCCGATCGCAACACTGACTTTCGCCGTCCTTGCGCACATGACCCGGATGACCCGTGCGGCGGTGCTCAACGTAATGTCGTCTCCGTATATTGAGCAGGCGATCCTCAAGGGCGCCTCGAGACGACGAGTGATTATCCGGCATGCGCTTCCTAATGCCCTGGCACCGATCGTCAATGTAATCGCACTCAATCTTGCCTATCTTGTCAGCGGCGTGGTTGTGGTTGAGGCGATCTTCCGGATTCCAGGCCTCGGGACGCTTATGGTTGCCTCTGTCATTTACCGGGACATTCCGACCGTACAGGCGATCGGGATGCTGTTTTGCGTAACCTACGTTGGTTTCAATCTGCTCGCTGATGTTATGGCGATCATAGCTAACCCTCGACTGCGGCATCCACGATGAGCGTGCGTTCTCAGGCTCCGTCCGAGCCCGCCTCAAAATCAAATTTAACGCCATCGTTCGTGGTTGGATTGGTTATTGTTGGTTTCTGGCTGCTGGTGGCCCTGTTCGGACCTGCGCTGGCCCCGCATCTGGAGTCCGATATCGTCACCGACATGAGTTATGCGCCTGCAGGTGAGGTAGGTCTGCTTGGTAGCGATTACCTCGGCCGGGATGTATTCTCGCGGCTGCTGTACGGTGCACGTATGACCATGGGACTTGCGCTTTTGGCAGCACTGCTGTCTTTTTCCCTTGGTGTCATTCTTGGGTTTACCGCGGCGATCAGCGGCCGTTGGATCGATGGCTTCATGAGTCGGGTCAACGATGCGCTGATGGCTTTTCCGTCTGTGATCCTTGCTCTTATCGTGATGTCAGCGCTGGGCACCTCTCTGATGATCATGATCGTGACGGTAGCCGTAATCGACTCGACTCGGGTGTTCCGCCTATCGCGCGCGCTGGCAATGGATATTTCTGTTATGGATTTTGTCGATGTTGCCCGTTCCCGAGGAGAGAGTTTGTGGTGGATTACCGTCCGCGAGATTCTGCCGAATACGCTCGCACCCCTTACCGCTGAATTCGGTATCCGTTTCACCTTCGCGATTCTCTTTATCAGCGCACTGAGTTTTCTGGGCCTGGGCGTACAACCACCAGCTGCTGACTGGGGAGTGATGGTGAAAGAGAATCTGCAGGGGTTGTTGTTTGGTTCCGCCGCCGCGCTTATGCCAGCCGCTGCTGTTGCTTCGCTGACAGTGGGTGTCAACCTGATTGTGGACTGGTTTCTGAGGCGCATGGGCGGTGATGTCGCACAGGAACTGATGAATTAACAGCGACCCAAGATGAGCGCGGTTATCGATATTCAAGACCTCTGCGTGGAAGCCCGCTCGTCAGGTGGAGACTTCCACCCGATTGTCGAAGGGGTCAGCGTCAGTGTGCATCCGGGAGAGGTTGTGGCATTGATTGGCGAGTCCGGCTCCGGCAAAACCACCACCGCATTGTCGGCCATGGCCTACAGTAAGCCTGGATGCCGGATTGTCGGTGGCAGCATCAAGCTAAATGGACGCGATCTTCTCGAACTTACGCATGAGGAGCGC
>JABJIU010000016.1 GCA_018661145.1 Pseudomonadota bacterium
AGCAAAGGCCCGCCGCATTGAGGGCGTTGGCCACCTGCTCAACCTGCTGCTCCAGACGAATGGTCAAAGCATCTCTATCCGGCAAGCACTGTGCGCACCGCTTCGGCCATCTCCTCAACCGTCGCATCGTGCTTTAAAAGATCCCGGACCTTTCCTTTGGGACCGATGAGGTAGGTGGTGGCGGAATGATCGACGGTGTAGCCCAACGCGGAACCTGCGTCTTCGACCTTCTGGTACAACACATAGTACTGCTTAGCTACGGCATCGACCGCCTGCGCTGACCCACTGGCCCCCGTAATCTGTGGGTGAAAGAAGGCGGCGTACTCCGCCGTTCGTTGAGGCGTATCCCTTTCGGTATCGACACTGACGAAGAGCCCCGCTACCCGCTGTGCTTCCTTTTCTGGTAACTGGCTGATGACGGCGCTGATCTTGGAAAGATCCATCGGGCACACATCCGGGCAGGTGGTATAGCCAAAAAAGAGCATTACCGCCCTGCCCCGATAGTCCTTCAGCGACACCGGGCCACCCGCCGAAGCCAGCGTGAAATCCCCGCCGAGGTGTTCATAGGGGTTGGCCGATTGGACACCGTGGTGATGCCACCACAAACCGGCACCCAGGCCGACCGCAGTAGCAACGATCATAGCTAGTACGGGCACATACCAGGATTTCAGCATGGTCTAATCTCCCGAAATAAACAGTAGCGTGCCGGATCAGTCGCCGTGATTGGCCTGATCATGCCCCCCTGGCGCCATCTGTACCGGCGCTTCGAAGGACAGGCGTTCGCCGTCGGCAAACTCCAGTTCAATGGCGACCTTCTCACCCATCTCGAGACTGCGGGTCAGGCCAATCAGCATGATGTGAGAACCGCCGGGTTGCAGTACTACTTCACCGTGCCCAGGTATAACGATCGCATCCACTCGGCGCATTTTCATCATGCCGTCCTCCATGATGTGGTTGTGCAGTTCAACTGCAGCAGCTACATCAGAATATGCCGCGACAACGGACCGCTCTTTTATACCGTGATTGTGCAGGATCATAAAGGCTGCGCTCACGCTCTGGCCGGGCGGCACCATCCGGACCATTGGCGCGTGGATACCGAAAGTACCAGCCCATGCCGGTCCGCCTGCCATGTAGATCACCATGGCGAGAAGCATAGAAACTGTTTTTGTCATGTTGGTCTCCCAGTTCAGTTGGACGGCGATCGCTGGCCTGACAGCCGGCACTGGCCCATGGCCCCTTTTGGGGATAACAACTACGGGTTGAGGTTCGCCGCTAACGGCGGTGCCCGTGCCGGGAAAGCAGGCCCTGCTGCCGAGATAAGATGCAAAAGTACTGATTGGGCGCTCCCAAGCGCGGGCGGGAAGGGTGACGGCACGAAGGTGTCTGTACCGGCAAAAGAGGCAGCCGCTGGAGGCGTTGAGACACAATCGGGACAGGCCCAGCCCACGACCTCTGGGGCGCCCGGTGCGTCGTCCGGGCGGGGCAACACCACCTTGATCTGATGTGTACCCTGCAGCGTACAGACCGTCATCCACTGCACTGGACCAGGGTGGTTCATGGCAAAAAGTCCTGACAATGGCTGCACCGCCAGGAACAAAGCGGCCAGCCACGGCATCGCCCGATTGATCTGTCCAGACTTCACGGGCCGAAGTGTACCCGCCTTGCCTGGAAAAAGGGGTTGTGATCCCCGGCTGTCGCTCTCAGACACCTGATGCAGATCAGGGACTTGTCAATCATCGTTGCACAGCCGCTGCGGATCGATACCACAACGTTCGAGCATAAAAGGATGGTTGATCACCAGAGTCGCTCTAGTCTTCTTTTTGGAAAACCACCCGCGAACCGCGATCTTCGTCTTATCCAGTGCGCCGGGGGAGTAATTAAATCCGGACTCCCAGACAGTTCGGCGAACGAGAATAACAAGATCTTTTTCAACTGAAAAAGCGAACCATTTTTCTCCTATATCGATGCGCGAAAGCCGGGCCCGTATAAACTGGTAGCCGCCGCGGACCTTGTCCGCCGCCGCCGGCACATAGTATTCCACCGCCCAGATACCGCGCCCTGCACGGTGTGCTGCCTGCTCGGCCTGGATAAATTGGTCGAGATAGCGGTCGTTAGGAGCGATGGCCACTGCGCTTGCCAGTCCTTTGCGAAGCAAGGCTTCCTGTACGCTCACCCCGTCGGTTCGAAAAAGGTAGGCCAGAGTCCTGCCATATCGATCAAGCCGCTGTGGCGCATCCTCGATCAGTACCTGCCGGTCGGCAAGTTGCGTCGCAAGGACCTCATGTGCCTCAAACGCCAGGGGTTCTGCCGGTCGGCTGTCTGTGGCCATCTCGGGTGTGTTGATTCCCGCGAGACGGATCGTCTCACCGGAATCCAGAATCAGAGTATCCCCATCGACGAACTTGGCCACCTCACCGCGACGCCATTCGGCTTCGGCAACGGTGTGCAGAGCGACAAAAAGAAAAAGGCACCACAACAGCGAGAAAATCCCGCAGGGTTGGCGTTCAAAGACGGTAAGGTACCAGGTTGCCCTGGCGGGGCTGGAGGTCAGGCCGAACGGCCGTACTTTTTTTGGAACTTGCCAACGCGCCCGGCAGTATCGACGATCTTCTGCTGACCCGTGTAAAAGGGATGGCAGGCCGAACAGATTTCAACATGCAGTTCCTCACCCAGCGTGGATCGGGTCTCAAAACTGTTGCCGCAGGCACAGACCACCTTGATGGTGTCGTAGGATGGATGAATTTCTGACTTCATAACAAAAACCGTGGGGGTTGCAGCATGCGCGGTCCGCGGGGGGACGAGATCATAGGCGAAACCGTCCCGGGCCGCAAGTTCGCGGCTAGCGGTTCATGGATTTAAAGAATTCGGCGTTGCTCTTGGTTGCCCGCAGTTTGTCCAACATGAATTCGGCCGCATCGATGTCGTCCATCGGGTGCAAAAGTTTTCGCAGCAGCCAGATCTTCTGCAGTTCCGCGGGGTCGGTCAGCAGTTCCTCACGCCGGGTTCCGGAGCGACTGATCACGATAGAAGGGTACACCCGTTTGTCCGCGATCCGGCGATCCAGGTGTATCTCCATGTTGCCCGTGCCCTTGAACTCCTCATAGATCACTTCGTCCATCTTCGAGCCGGTATCAATGAGGGCCGTCGCGAGAATCGTCAGACTGCCGCCCTCCTCAATGTTGCGTGCAGCGCCGAAAAAGCGCTTGGGCTTTTGCAGAGCATTAGCGTCGACACCACCGGTCAGGACCTTGCCCGACGCCGGCTGCACCGTGTTGTAGGCACGCGCCAGACGGGTGATGGAGTCCAGCAAAATCACCACATTCTTCTTGTGCTCGACAAGACGTTTGGCCTTCTCGATCACCATCTCGGCCACCTGCACATGGCGACTCGCCGGTTCGTCGAACGTTGAGGAGACGACCTCACCGCGGACGGTGCGCTTCATTTCCGTCACTTCTTCCGGACGCTCATCAATCAGCAGAACAATCAACTCGCAGTCGGGCTCGGATGCAGTAATCGCGTGCGCGATCTGCTGCAACATCACGGTCTTGCCGGTCTTCGGTGCAGAAACCAGCAGCCCGCGCTGGCCTTTGCCTATCGGTGAAACGATGTCGATAGTCCGTCCTGTCAGGTCTTCAGAAGACCCGTTTCCCTGTTCAAGTCGGATACGCTCATCCGGGTGTAGGGGAGTAAGGTTTTCAAAGAGAATTTTTTTCTTGGCTTCCTCGGGAGGCTGGTAGTTGATGGTCTCAACTTTCAGCAGTGCGAAGTAGCGTTCGGAATCCTTTGGCGGACGCACCAGGCCGGCTATGGTATCGCCGGTTCTGAGTCCAAAACGGCGGATCTGACTGGGAGATACATAAACATCGTCGGGGCCGGCGAGATAGGAACTGCTCGCCGAGCGCAGGAAGCCAAAGCCGTCCTGCAGGATCTCGACGACCCCTGCCCCCTTGATCTTCTCGCCGCGCTTCGCCTGAGACTTCAGGATGGCGAAAATCTGATCCTGCTTACGCAGGCGGGTGACATTGTCTAACTTGAGCGATCGGGCGAACTCTGCAAGTTCAGTAGGGGTTTTCTCTTTTAGTTCTGAAAGGCTCAGGGACATGGCGGTACAGGCCTCGGTAAGGGGTAGGAATGGGAACCCGGTTGGCCGCGTGACCATGGGGTCTTCCGGCATGCAGGGTTAGGGGTTGATGAATTCTAGTGGTGGGGTGGGCAAGCGGCCCTAAGTTAACTGAGTTTGTGGTTATGGGGTCGACGGGCGCCTGCTCGGTATCGGCACCCGCTAGAGTTTTCGCTGATCGGTGTGTACTGACTTGGGTCTCAGATATTCTCATCCAGGAAAGCGGTTAACTGGGCTTTGGAGACGGCGCCGACTTTGGTTGCCTCTACCTCGCCGTTTTTAAACAGCATCAGCGTAGGGATGCCCCGGATTCCGTACTTGGGTGGTGTTGCCGGGTTTTCGTCGATGTTAAGTTTGGCGACGCGGATCCTATCAGCGTATTCGCTGGCCACCTCGGCGAGCACGGGGGCAATCATCTTGCACGGACCACACCACTCGGCCCAGTAATCAATCAATACCGGCTTCTCTGACTGCAGAACTTCCTGCTCAAAAGAATCATCGCTAACGTGAATAATGTTATCGGACATTTTCAAAAAATTCCTTTTTTCTTAATATCGCTCCGTCACCAATGCGACAGAAGAAGAGCAAATAAGGTATGGGGCGCGGTGATCGGGGGGTGTGATATACTGCTTTCCCGCTTTCCGCAAGGGTGAAATTGTACCGCACCCTTCCGTGAACGGCACAACACCTCTAAACGATTCGTTAGTTTTACCAGATTTTCGCATCAGGAATCAAGAACCCATTTTCCCGACGTTTCTGACAGTTTCATGATACCGGTCAAACCGGGCCTGTCGGAGCAACAGCGGATGTGGGCGGAATATACCCAAAACACGCTGATCACGGATTCCTGATTGCTGGCATCCGTCCAAGATGCCTGTAACCTACCAAAAAGAACAACATGGAAGACACTAGCTACCTCACCGAAACCCGATTTACCGACTTTTCCCTGGAACCTCAGTTGTTTGCAGGGCTCAACGACGCCGGCTTCGAATACTGTACCAAAATCCAGGCAGAGGCTCTGCCACCGGCGCTCGCTGGCAAAGACGTCGCAGGCCAGGCCCAGACGGGAACCGGCAAAACAGCGGCGTTTTTGCTCGCAATTTTCAATCATCTGCTCACCCATCCACAGTCCACGGCCGCTGGCGAAGTGAGCCCACGTGCTGTCGTGCTGGCGCCAACCCGGGAACTCGCTATCCAAATTCATCGTGATGCCCAGACGCTTGGCAAAGCTACCGAATTGAAACTGAACCTTGTTTACGGAGGCACCGGTTACCACGAACAGCGCGAAAGCTTGGCTGGCGGCGTTGACGTGCTGATTGGCACCCCGGGACGCCTGATTGATTACTACAAGCAGCAGGTCTTCGACCTTAAAGCCGTGCAGGTCGTCGTGCTGGATGAAGCGGACCGTATGTTTGACCTGGGATTCATCAAGGATATCCGCTTCATCCTGAGAAGAATGCCGCCCCCAAAAGAACGCCTCAATTTACTGTTCTCGGCCACGCTTTCACATCGTGTTCACGAGCTTGGCTACGAGCACATGAACGATCCCGAAGAGATCAAGATTGACTCAGAGACCGTGGTCGCAGACCACTTGCTGGAAGAAGTCTATTACCCTGCCAACAGCGAAAAGCTGCCACTGCTCCTTGGCCTGATGCGCCAAACCGACGGCGAGCGTGTACTGGTCTTCGCAAATATGCGGGTAACCTGCGACCGACTCGGACGGTTTCTGAAACAACAGGGTTATTCGGCCGGCGTACTTTCCGGCGACGTGCCCCAGAAAAAACGCGAGCAACTTCTGAAAGGATTCACGGAGGGCAAGTGCCGGGTGCTCGTCGCGACGGATGTTGCGGCACGGGGCCTGCACATCCCGAGCGTCAGTCACGTATTCAATTACGATCTGCCACAGGATGCGGAGGACTATGTGCACCGGATTGGTCGAACTGCGCGCGCCGGGGCCAGCGGTCACGCCATCAGTTTCGCCTGCGAGGACCATGCTTTCTCGCTGATGGATATCGAGCAATACATCGGCCATCCACTTACCCGCCAAGAAATATCCGAAGGGACACTGGAGGCACCGCTTCCCGGTGCCCAGACTGACGGGCGAAAACCTAACGTCCGTGGAGAGCGAAAAGGAACCAGTAAAGACAAGCAGCGTCGACCCGAGCGTTCAGTCAGACCAACAAAGGAGGCTGCTTCGGTAAAACCTGCTGAACCGAAACCGGTTTTAGACACTGCCGCTACAGACACCTCCGAATCGTTGACACCGACAGCTCCTGCCAATCCAGCGCCCGAAAAGACGCCGGTCGTTTCACAGCCAGTGCAAACCATCCAGCCGCCGCGTCAGCGGCTGCGGCCCAAGGTGGAGATTCCTGCCGTCGGCTGAACGATCAGCCTATCGCGTTTTTGCTCGGCAGCAGCGCAAGACTCTTGTCCGTGTCTTCTCTCAAAACCCATCAGGCGGTGACCCGGGAAGCATCCGGACTGCGCCGCTACCAAGACGTGATGGTCGGGTCCCGCAGCATCGCCACCACGCTTTACTTTGAATGGTGCTCCTGGCTGGCGCCGATCCCCGGGGCTTTCGGCCTCATGTTGAGAAAGATCTTCTGGCCAAAACTGTTCAAGCACTGTGGCACCGGTGTGATGTTCGGCGCTAACATGATTCTCCGTCATCCAGGGCGGATTCGTATCGGTAACAATGTGGTGTTGAGCGAAGGAGTACTACTGGATGCCCGAAGCCCGACAAAAGAAATGGCCATCGAAATCGGCAACGATGTAATTCTTGCAAATAACACGATGGTCTCGTGCAAAGAAGGCACGGTAACGATCGGTAACCGTACAGGCATCGGCGCCTACACGATCATACAATCAGTTCAGCACTGTCCCGTAACGATCGGCGAAGATGCAATATTGGGGCCGAGATGCTATCTGGTGGGCGGGGGCAACTATCAGACTGATCGATTAGATATCCCCATCGCCCAACAAGGGATGCGTCCCAGTAATGGCTGCAGTATCGGTAACGGAGTATGGCTTGGCGCCAACGTCTCGGCTCTTGATGGTGCACATCTCGCGGAAGGCAGCATCGCCGCTGCCGGAGCCGTCGTGGTAAAGCCAGTTGCAGCCCGAGAGATAGTCGGCGGCGTGCCGGCCCGCATCATCGGCAAGCGCGACGACAGCTGACAACAGCCTTATCGGCGTTCTTGCATGCAGAAAAAGACGTTTTTCCTGCTGCTGAAAATCTCGCTTTCAGTCGCACTTATCCTCTGGATCACAGAAGATATCGCGCTGGACTCTGTGTTTACTGTCATGGCGACTTCCAGCACGTCCTTGCTGATTTTCGCCTTCAGTTTGTTTTTTGTCGGATACGTGATTACCGCGTTTCGTTGGCGAATATTAATTCGAGTGCAGGGAGGTGACGCACCGATCTTTTTCCTGGTGCGCTCATTTATGGTTGCACTTTTTTTCAACAACTTTCTGCCATCGACCGTGGGCGGAGATGTCGTGCGGATGTACGACTCGTGGCGTCTTGGCAATAGTAAATCGGACGCAGTCACTGTTGTGCTCGTGGACCGTTTCCTTGGAGTGATCGTACTATTGTGTTTTGCGTTGCTAGCGCTGATCTTTGATGACGCAGTTGCCGGTGAGATCCCGTTTATCGTAGCCTGGGTGTTAGTGGGTCTAGGCGGAATCGCTCTCAGCACTTGGCTGGTGGTGAAGATTCCCGCGTCCTACGCGGAGGCATTTTGCTCAGAACGCGGGAGGATCGTTGCACGGATTGGCGGCGTCCTGTCAAAGATCCTTCGGTCCTTTCAGGCCTATCGCCACGCACGAATAGAGATGCTTCGTGCCGCAGCACTGTCAGTGCTGCTTCAAATCAATGTAGTCGTTTGCTTTACCTTACTTGCGCGGTCCATCGGCATTGAGGTACCGATTGAATCGATGTTCCTGATTATCCCGGTCGCCATCTTTATCATGATGCTACCCATCTCAATTAATGCGATCGGTGTCCGGGAAACAGTTTTTGTATTCCTTTTCTCCCTGTACGGTATCGACAATGTTCAGGCACTGGCTTTTGCATGGACGGCTTTCGGTTTGACTCTCATACAAGGCATCCTAGGGGGAATAGTGTTTGCACTTCGAAAAGAGCACCGCGTCACCTAACGACACGTCGACGGCCCTCCTGTCAAAGCGTTGGGGACAACGCGCACTTCAGGAATCCGACCCCCGCCCCGCCAGAGCACTTGAAACTTATCATTGAACTCACTAAGGTTACTACCCCAGAAAAACGGCCCCTTCCGCGACCACCAGCCGGAAATCTCGCGCGGCCGCATGTATTGAGGTCATGAATAACCTTTTCACTTCAAAAGCTATTGGCGTACTGCTTGCCCTCAGCGTTACTGCTGCCGGGGCCACCCCTGACGTCAACTCAGGCGAGTACTTCAACCAGCCCTATCTCGCCGGTATCAAGGTGGTGCCAGCATGGAACGCCGGCCTTCTCGGAGCTGGCGTGGTGGTGGCTGACTTAGATTCCGGGGTTCGTCCGACCCACATCGACCTCGTTGGAAAAATTGCGTCCGGGGGTTACGACTTTGTCAATGACGATGATGATCCTTTTGATGATGAGGTTTCGACCACCCAAGGACACGGTACCGCTTCCGCCGGAATCATCGTGGGCAACTGGAACGGTGTTGGAATAGGCGGCATTGCACCAAGCGCGCGGGTGCTGCCGGTCAAGATCACGGATGAGAAAAATGAAACGAATGGCAAGCTTATCAGCCAGGGGGTCAACTACGCCGCTGCCAACCCCAGTGTCAAAATCATTCTGCTTGAGGTAGTAGGCACTTCGACCTCAGAGGAAGAGCTCGAATCATTTCAGACAGCTGTTGCCAAAGGAAAACTCATCATCGCGCCCTCTGGAAATAAGGGACAGGCCGGCCCTTTTGATCCCGCTAAAAGCTTTGGCTCATTGGGCGGTGCCGGGCTGATTGTGGGCTCTCATAATGGCGCAGGCGACCTGTCGTCTTTCAGTAACGGTGCAGCGGGCGTCGAGACCAACTTTATTACCGCCCTGGGACAGGGCGTTGTGGCCGCAGGCAACCGCAGTGATGACGACTATTTTCGTGTCACCGGCACCTCGATGGCAGCTCCACAGGTGGCGGCGGCGGCGGCTTTGATTTGGGGGCACTCGCCCAAGCTCACCGCCAGTCAAGTAGCCTTTATCCTGAAATCAACCGCGACCGATATCGGCGCCGCTGGTCTTGACAGCCGAACCGGTGTGGGAGCGCTCAATATCGAGGCGGCGCTTGCCCCCATCGGGATCATTACCGCCCCCATAGACGACGAAGAGGAAGAAGAAGAGGAAGAAGAAGAGGAAGAGGACACCTCTGATCCGGGGAGCGGCAGTTCCAGCGGGGGAGCCGGCGTGGCGCTCGCAGCGCTCGTGGTCGGCGGTGTAGGCTATGCGCTTATCGGCAATAGTCCAGACCTCAGTGAGACCCTGGTGTTGGATGAGTTTGGCCGTACTTATGAACTCGACCTGGAAACCAGGATCAGCGTACGCCATCCGGGGCCGACAGCGAAGTCTGTAGTTCAGGAGCTCGATACCGAAGAAGTCAGCGAGAACATTATCCAACGCAGCGACTTCAAGGTAACCACGGTCTACCGGGCCGACCGGGCCGAGACGTTTTCAATACTTGATGATCCCAGCTCGCAAGAGTCGCCAAGCCCTGCCCGTATGCAGATCCAGGCCACTCACCGCGATGGCCTGCGATATGCCTTCGGACTAAATCAGTCGTTGACGCTTTTTGATCAGGGCCTGACCGCAAAAAGCGATACCGCGGGTGTTGCTGGTGGCTTTCGTTCCAACGCTTTTGCGAATCCGTTTTTCGGATTCACCGCCGAGGGATATCATGGTGCTATTGCCTACGCACCAAAGCAGGGTCTGCAATCGGGGCTCTCTTTTGCTTCCGTGGACAATGAGCACCACCATGGCCTGCAAAGCGATACCTCTGCGGTACATCTTGGACTTGCAGGCGACACCTTTGGCGTCGGGGTGACGCTTGGCCTCCTTGAAGAAGACGGTAACCTGTTGGGCGGGGCTTCTGGCGGCGCCTTGAGCGCAGCACAGGCCGAAACATTTTTCACCATGTTACGAAGCCATCTCGATCTTGGCAAACACTGGTCCCTCATCAGCAAATATACCCATGGGCTGACCTTCGCCGATGACTATGCAAAGAGCCTGCTCAGCGATTTCTCGCAAATCGAGAGCAACAGCTGGGGCCTTGGCCTCGCGGGACGCAATGTCTTTGCCTTTGGAGACCGTCTAGGGATCGGGTTGTCACAACCCCTTCGCACCATTGCGGGTGACGTCCAGGTCAACACGCCCTATTGGGATCCGGTGCGCGGTGCTGTTGGCTTCAAATCAACACGCACCAGTCTGGTCCCCGATGGACTTGAAACGAGTTTTGAACTCTTTTACCGCAAACCACTGGGCAAACGGGCTCAGTTCATCACCTATATGGTTGTTCGCGAACAACCGCTGCACCGCAAAGAAGACAAACACCAGGCCAGCGTTATTGGCGTAATCCGCTGGCGTTTTGGGTCACGCTAACACCGTTTAAGGATTACTGTTACCCTAGCGCTTGAACCGGATGCGCTGCCCTGCTTCGCTCCATCGGTAGAAGACATTGGTAAACCCCCACCAGCATTCCTCCGGAACAAAAGGCGCCCTGCTGGTGGTTATCGCCTTTCTTGCCTACTACCTTGCAACCGCGATGGCCTTGCCGTACGGCGCTGGGCCAGACTATGACGCGCACTTTGACGGTGCACGATTTATTTTCTCTGAGGGCCGACTTGCCGTCCTACCCGAAGACGCTTCGAAACTGCACATAACCGCCTACGGGTCCACCCGGGTATTGCGTCCGCCGCTGTCGTATCTCGTCGCCGCGGCGGCGGCACATTCACTCTCCTGGACCGGAATCGAACTGCAGATACTGTTCCGAGCCGGCTCGGCTCTGCTGTGCGCTCTGACTTTGGGCTTGATCTTCGCCGCGCTGAACAGATACCTCAACAACCGATGGTTGGCGCTCGGCGGTGTGCTGCTGGTCGGCCTGCTGCCGCAGTTTGCTTTTATCGCGTCCCATCTGAACGACGACAGTGCGGCCATCTTCTCGGTCACTTTCTTGATCTACTGCCTGATCCGCTTGCTGCGCGACCCGGTCAAGCCAAGTCTGGCGTTACTGACCGGAGTAGCAATCGGCTTCGTCATCTTGTCCAAATTCACTGCTTGGGTCTTTCTACCGGTTGCCGGGTTGGCGCTTGTACTGTTCGCCCGACCCGTAGCCGGACGATGGATTTTTTCCATCGTGCTCGTGGGTATCGGAATCATTCTGGGCGGTGGCTGGTGGATAGGCTTCAACATCTGGCACTACGGCTGGACTGATCCGCTTCTGCTCAACATCGGGAAAACCATCAGCGCACAATATTTGACGGTAGATCCAGACCGTGTACGTAGTTTTGCTAAAGAGGGAATTTCCCTCGCTGATCTGATCCTAAGAAATTACAACCACTTCCTCGACGAGACGCTCGTTGCTTCCATTGGTAATTTGGACTGGCTACGTCTTCGGCTGGGGCTGCCCCAATACCTGCTTTATACAACCGTACTCGTGATTGGTGCTGTATATGTTCCGGTACGCTGGTTGGGCGTTTTGCTCGCCACTCTCCGTGGCGTACGTTCAATCGGTCCGAGAAGACTGCTATTCGAAAGCCTTCTCTTCCTGGCCATCGTCTTTCAGTTCTTTGCCTATACGCTTTATGAGTGGATTAAAGAAATTCAGATCCAGGGGAAATACCTGCTACCGGTCCTAATGTGCCCGGTCGTGCTCTTTTTCGCCTGCATCAACTCGATCTGCGCTTCGGAGGCATTCAAGCGATGGCGTCCCCTGTTAATTTTTGGTTCAACCCTCAGAGCAGTCCGTGTCCCGGTGCTTCCGGTGATCACGATAGGCATCATTTTCGCAGTTCATATCGACGCGCTACGGCGGTTTGTTATTCCCTA
>JABJIU010000015.1 GCA_018661145.1 Pseudomonadota bacterium
AAGTTGTAAACCACTATCGTCGGCCACAATAACTCCGCAAAATTTTTTTAAGCAATGGTTCTAGTTTACCAGTACCACGCGCGCGACAGAAACGGGGCTCTCACGGCCAAAGAGCGGTTGCCTTAAGTCCTTCTGTTTCCTCGAAACCAAACATCAGGTTCATGTTCTGGATAGCCTGGCCCGCGGCGCCTTTGATCAGATTGTCTTCAACCACGAGGATGACAGCCATATTGCCGTTTTGGGGCCGATGACAAGCAATCCGCACGGTATTTGAGCCACGAACGCTCCGGGTGTCCGGATGGGAACCTTCGGGCATCACATCGACAAAGGGTTCGCCCGCATAGCGTTCCTGATAGAGCCCAGTGAGATCCACGCTCGTGTCGTTAAGCTGTCCATAAAGGGTTGACTCAATACCTCGAATCATCGGGACGAGATGCGGCACGAAGGTGAGCCCCACCGGCTCACCCGCGGTCCCTGTAAGGACCTGACAGATTTCAGGCAAGTGCCGATGTCCTGGCGCGGCATAAGCCTTGAATGAATCCGAGGTCTCACACAACAAGGTCGCTACAGAGGCGCCGCGCCCGGCTCCCGATACACCAGACTTCGCGTCAGCGATGAGTTGCTTCGGGTTCACCAATCCCTCTTCCAGTAACGGTGTCAAACCCAGAATTACCGACGTGGGGTAGCAACCTGGATTGGCAACAAGGCGGGCGTCACGGATCCTCTCGCGGTTGATCTCGGGCAGGCCATAAACTGCCTCGGCAACCAGCTCAGGGCAGGCGTGTTCCAGTTGATACCACCTGGCCCACTCACTGACGTCACGAATTCGAAAATCCGCAGAAAGATCAATCAGGCGTACGCCCTCGTCCATTAGCACACGGGCGTGGGTCATGGCAACGCCATTGGGCGTTGCGGCAAAGACGACATCACACCCTTCCAGGCCCGCATCATCCGGATCACAGAACCGAAGATCAGTGTAGCCACGCAAACTTGGAAAGACCTCTGTCACCGGCTTTTCCTTTTCCGAGCGCGAACTGATTGTCACTACCTCGGCACGCGGATGATCGATGAGCAGCCGCAGTAACTCCACACCGGTGTAACCAGTGCCGCCAATGATACCTGCCTTGATCATGGATCAATCCGCCAGATTAGAGACCGGCGCGTATTCTACCTTTGCGCTTCCACGATTCCTGCTTCACGCTCGTAACGGCTCAACAGGATCCCGTCTTCTCCACAACACGCATCGGCACATTTGTTAACTTCGTGCAAAGAGGCCCAGCCCGGCAGATAATCTGTGACCGGGGTGTTTTCGGTTGCGCAATCACAGCCTTTGTCCGCATAGACGTAAACGTGCTCGAGGCCGTGTGCGCGCCCCAACCCGGCCGCCCGCTCAAGACTCTCAACCGGTGTAGAAGGAACATTCATCATACGATACGCCGGATGAAAACGCGTGACATGCCATGGACTTTCACTGCCGAGGTTCTCGTGAATCCACTGCGCGATCGCGCCGATGTTCTCGTCTTTGTCGTTATATCCGGGAATAACGTTCGTGCGAGTCTCTACATGGATACCGAGATCCTGCGCGGTCTTGATGGACCTGAGCACCTGATCCACAGACGCCCGGGCGCATATGTTCCGGTAAAAAGCATCGTCCATGCTCTTGATATCCGAGCAGAGCACATCGATCTTTCCGCGAAGAAGCGCCAATGCTTCGTCAGTCACAAAACTGTTGCTGACATACACGGTGTACAAGCCATGGTCGTGGGCTACTTCGGCGACGTCCAGAACATACTCTAGCCACACCGCCGGCTCCGAGTAGGTAAAAGCGATTCCCTGAACTCCGGCTTCAAGGGCAGCAAGGACCAGTTGATCAGGCGTGACAAAAGCTGCCTTAGATTCTCCCCGGGCCAGCTCATCGAGCGCATCAGTCCCCCAGGAGATTTCCAGGTTATGGCAGCCACCGCAGCGGAAACTGCAACCATAACTGCCAACGGACAGCACTTGCGTCCCCGGCCGGTAATGGCGAACCGGTTTATCTTCGATCGCCCCAACATCCATCGCGGAGATGATCCCGTACGACAGGTTATAGAGGGTGCCGTTTCGGTTCACATGCGCCTGGCAAAACCCCCTTTGGCCATGCTTTAAGCCGCAGCGCCAAAGACACAGGTTGCAGCGTGTTTTCCCGGATTCCGCAGTTTCCTGCAATCTTGTGGGCATTAAACGATAAGTATCACGGCTCTCAGGGGGCGCAGCGGTTTCGGTCATACGGTTCTAGGCCTATTAATATCGAACGATATAATCCTCAATGATAGCGGTTTTTCACGAATGCAGCCGTACCCGATCCATTGAACTGATAAACCATGCAGATCGCCAAACACCGTAAAGCGAAGAAAGTTCAGGAGGCGCTCGGGTCTAATTTCACGGTGCTCGAATTTGATCAGCCCACGGCGAGTGCCGCGCAGGCTGCCACGGCTATCGGCTGCGCGGTTGCGCAGATAGCCAAGTCGCTGGTCTTCGCCGATGCCAAGGATGCCCCGGTTCTGGTGATCGCATCCGGCGCAAGCCGCGTCGACGAAGCCAAGGTGGGCGAGATTCTTGGGACCCCGATCCATCGTGCCGATGCCAACTTTGTCAAAAGCGCAACCGGATTCTCCATCGGTGGGGTACCACCTGTGGGCCATAACACCCACCTTACCGTAGTGCTAGATCAAGCACTCAGGGAGTTCGACGAAATCTGGGCCGCCGGCGGCACGCCGACGTCGGTATTTCGCCTGACGCCGAACCAACTAAACCAATTGACTGGTGGGACGTTTGCTGATGTCGCGCTAGCCTGACCATCCCCCAGGGGCAACCCGTAAGGACTGTAGACGATTACGTTCGGCTCAACTTAGTTCGAGGAAGCGCTCTACCTCTGCCTCTGTGATCAGGTGTCGGAATTCTTCTTCCTGAGCCCTTCGCCCGGAAACGAACGTCTCGACAAATGCATCCCCAAGCCACTCCCTGGCAATCTTAGAGCGATTGAACCGTTCAATAGCCTCAGCGTAGGATGCGGGCAGACGAAGCTTCGCGGGAATTTTTTGCAAGTAGGCGTTACCTTCTGTTTCAGGGCCTGGCTCTATCCGGTGTTCAATTCCGTAGAGCCCAGCAATCAAGGTTGCCGCAATAGATAGATACGGATTGGCATCCGCACCGGGTAATCGACATTCCAAGCGCTGTGAAGCCGGCGCGCCCGTGATAGCCCGGATACCCACCGTCCGGTTCTCAAAGCCCCATGCAACACTGGTCGGGGCGAATCGATCCGGCACAAAACGTTTAAACGAGTTGACATTCGGCGCCAGCAAAACGGTCAACTCCGGAAGCACTTTTTGCAGACCTCCAATGAAGTGACGCATCAAGTCGCTGATACCATGCTGCTTTTGTCCATCGAAAAATACGGGGTTTCCATCAGTATCTCGTAGTGAGGTATGGATATGACCGCTATTTCCGTCAACCTCGTTGTGCCACCGGGCCATAAAACTCAACAACTGCCCGCGTCTTTGTGCGACCGACTTAGCAAAACTTTTAAACATTACGGCATTGTCTGGAGATGTCAGGCCTTCGGCATATTGGAGAGAAGCTTCAAGCTGGCTCGGGAAACCGATCTCCTCGTGCACTGCCTCCAACGGTATCCTCATAGAACGCATCGTATCAAGCAGATCTGCATAAAATTCCGATCTTGCATTTTGTCTTTCCAGGACGCTGTAACCCTTGTGCGGCACAGTCAGTTCAAGATTTCTATAGCCTTTCTGGAATGCACTACTGGATGTCTCATTGAATAAACCGAATTCAAACTCACACGCCGTGAATGCCCGAAACCCCATTGACCCGGCTCTCTCCAGAACATGTTGACATATTGATCGAGGACAAAATGAGAGCCCCTCCTTCCCATGCGTCAGCATGACAAAGAGGTTTCGATGCGCTGGCTCCCAGGGAATTTCTCGCAGAGTCTGGGGAATGACCTGCGCAGGCACATCGGGAAATCCCGTCGAAGCATCCGACAATCCGACAACTTCGTAGAGCACATCAGTCGGCTCCATTGCGAAAATTACAGGTGGAACGCCCAGACCGTTCTCCAGCGCTCCCAGCAGTTTTCTTCGTGAAAGATATTTTCCCCGAAGTAATCCCTGCATATCGGGTAAAGCGACAACAACGTACTCTACGTCCCGCTCCTCGATGAGCGATCGCAAATCGTCCGCAGATGCAACCTGATGAGTATCCATGACATTCTCCTCCCTTGTTTGTATTTTTTTAGGGTGTTATAGGCCAGATCGAACTCGCTGGCCAGGACAACAACTTCTTTAGACCTAGAGCGTTGCGATACCTAACTCCTGCCCCGCCGCCGCTGCTTCTCTCTCAATGCCTTCGTTGCTTCATCCGTTCCATCGTGAAATGTTCGAGACCACTTGTCCCAGGGCATGTCATCCGTTCCGTAGTTACAGTCGAAGAATCTATGATGCAATTGATGAAAAAAGTACCCCAACTCTATAATTCTCTTACCCCTCACGAGAAGTGCTTCATAACCGCAGTGTGTAATGATCGCGGCCAGCATCGTGAACTGAAAATGATAAATCACGTGCAAAGGGCTGGAGGGAACGATGACATGGATCAGCGGCGAGGCCACATAAATTAGATGTTCCAGGGGATGCATCGACGTGCCAGACCACGGGCCAGTATTGATGTTTCTGTGGTGTACTGAGTGAGCGACCTTATATAACGGCTTCCAATGCTCTAACCGATGGACCCAGTAGAAATGAAGTGCGTACCACATTGGAATCAGTACGAATAGGAGGCAATACCAGACCGGGTTTCCGGCCAGCGTTATTCTGGGAATAACATCGTTCGCGTATCCCCACATGAACAGAACTTCGTAAAGTGTCCAGATCGTTAACCCGCTGGCGACAGACCAGAATATGTTGTCATAAAGTTGATCCTTGAATGTGAATACCGAGGCATCCCTGACGTTATCCCTCGAATCAAATCGTAGTTCGTCACCCTGTATTTTGAAGGTATAAAAGTACAGGTGTAGCCCACCTGCAAATAAAATCATCAGGCACAGGTTGCGGGCATAAATATGCAGCACCCATCCTAATTCCAGGTCAATACATTGCGCCAACGGCGGGGTGAAGAAAAACCACGAGATGCAGGCGGTCAACAAAATCACCACCCGCCCACTGACCGTAAGCCAAACAGACGATAGTACTTTTAGAATCACCCAGGGATTGGGTGGGAACACAAAGACGGACTGGCCCGCGATAGGGAGATTCGGAGCCCAATTCCAAGTTTTGGAAGACTGCGTCACAACGTTATATTTTCAATCTTATCTGACTTACCTAAACAATTCTGGCGGCATTATAGACAACCGCTTAAGATCACGGGCGAAATCCCGTTGGCCTAGATACTTTTGTCTTCAATTCGTTGTTCGCAGTGCCGAGAGTAGGCATAGGGCATCGTTTTGCGCTTCAATTTTCGCTCTGCCAGCAATGACTTGGAGATCGGCATTTCACCCGCGCGAACAGCCGCTTCAAGGGTGATCTGGGAGACGAGGTCCCTCTGGGCGTGAGATCCGCCAATCAGATTGACTTCAGAAAAACGTTCCTGCAGTAAGGCCAAAGCAGCGTCATTATCGCCATGAAAAAGTGCATCAACCCCTTCGAGAACCGATGCACCTACTCGCATCATCGGTATGGTTCTGTCGTATTGGTGCCGAACACACTCCATCAAAGCCTGTGCCAGGTCTGAGCGATCCGAGTAATGAAATGCCAATAACGCGTGCAGATCATTAAACGGAGACCGAGCATCGAACATCAGTGGTTCCCAAAGCTTCGCCAACGCTGTCCAGCGATTACCTACATCGACATCTAGCAAAGACAACCTGGCTAAAGCCGAGACTCTGTCTGCCAACGCCTCGGCATCCACCCGATCGTCGTCCACCAATCGTGTGTCGTACAGTCCGACAGTGGTCTCGGTATCTCCAAGATCGATATGCAACAGTAGCGCATGCCACCAGTTATGCAGCTTCATCGTCGACGAACCCCAACCGGGCAGCGTCGACTGTAACCACTCGATGCCCTCTTCAGTACGGCCTGTCATCTCCATGACATGTGTTACGGAATGAACACCCCAGGCATCTGCAGGGTTGAGCTCAACCGACCGTCGACCCAACTCTTCTGCCTGGCCATAGTGGCCGTTTTCCTCAAGTCCAAATGCATGCATACCAAGGACATATCCGAATCCGGGCGTAGAGTGATCCCATTGGTCCAGGGCACGACCGACCCTTCCCATCAGGGCCTTTGTATCACCGAGATAGAAATCAAGCCAGTGACCGGCAAATAATGCCATCAGGTCCAATGGGTGATCGAGTTGAATCTTCTGATAGAGGTCTGACGCCAAACCCAAATCTGATTCGAACCATGCCTTAACTGCCGAAAGATGCAATTGCTCACGATCAGAAACCGAATCCGCAATTCCACTCGCACGGTCGATACTGTCCTTCGCCTGGTCGAGCCCGCTGGATGAATTCCCAATGACATGGGTCAGCGCAAAGAGGCAGTGCCCCAGCAGAAAATCCTCATCGATCTCAACGGCCCGGGTAAGTAATTGCTCTGACTCTCCACCGAATGCCAGAACGTCATCAACCGCATCATCAAAATAATCTACAACGCGCTGATCGCCCGCGCTTATTGGAAGACCTCTTCGATCCAGCAGGCTCATCGCGGTTCCTCTGTGCGCTCTCTGATCAAGAGCCATGGTATCGACGGAGAAAATATGGCTGGGGGACCAGGATTCGAACCTGGGTTGGCGGAGTCAGAGTCCGCAGTCCTACCGCTAGACGATCCCCCATCGGAGTGCGGATTTTACGGAATTAATATTG
>JABJIU010000014.1 GCA_018661145.1 Pseudomonadota bacterium
ATTGTCGTGATAAGGGTTGTGGGACGCGCTGATCACAATCCCACCACACGCCCCGACCTGACGGGTTAGATGCGCGATCGCGGGCGTCGGTAAAGGGCCCGTAAGTGCAATATCGACCCCGGCCGCACTAAGCCCCGCTTCCAACGCGGATTCCAGAAGATACCCTGAGATCCGAGTATCCTTACCAATAATAAAACGGCCCCGAGCGTGCCCGGCGCCCAGAACCCGACCTGCTGCCCAGCCTAAGTGCAACACCTCAGAAGGCGTTACCGGAGAGATGCCGACTCGCCCGCGAACACCGTCTGTTCCGAAATAACTCCGCTTGTCCATTCTCTCAGTTTACAGACTACGGTGAGGTTTGTTCCAGCACTGAGTGATTTTCGAGAAGGTTGCGGGTGAGACGAGCATTGTGTACGCGCACAAACTTCGCACCCTGGTCAACAGCTAGAAGTGCGAGCAGCGCGCTCATCTCATCTAAAATTTCCTCTGAGTCGATCTGGACGAGGGCGCGCACGAAGGCCTTGCGCGAGACGCCGATCAGCAAAGGCACGCCCAGTTCGGAAAACCGCCGTAGTTGACCCATGAGAGTGTGGTTATGTTTTCGGGTTTTGCCGAACCCGAATCCGGGATCGACGAGTAGATGGTTCCGGTCGATCCCGGCATTGACGCAGGCGTCGATTCGCGACCTCAGAAACTCGGTGACCTCCCTCGCTAGGTTGTCGTAACGAGGAGCCTTCTGCATAGTTGCGGGCGTCCCCTGCATATGCATCAGGCAGACCGGAACGCTCAACCGCGCCGCCATCTCGAGCGCTCCCGGCCGTTGCAGCGCGTAGATATCATTCACCATGCAGGCCCCAGCAGCAACAGCTGCCTCCATAACTTCGGGCTTGCTGGTATCAACGGATACTGCGATGCCGTCATCGGACAAAGCCGAGACAACCGGAACTACACGCTCGATTTCGTTGCCTACCGGAATCGACTCTGCACCCGGGCGGGTTGACTCCCCACCCACATCAACGATGTGAGCACCTTCCGCTGCCAGTCTACGTCCCTGCGCAATTGCTGACGCATGAGCGTCAAACCGGCCGCCGTCGGAGAAGGAGTCCGGCGTAACGTTGACAATCCCCATGATCTGGGGATCGCGTTCCACCGGAAAATCAAGCATCCGGGCAAACCCGGGCGAGGAGCCTGACCCCGCGTCAGGCCGAGTCGCCCGCAGGAGAGTCCATGTTCGGCTTGATATCCGGCCGCTCCGTCTGTTGACCATCGTCATCACTTGAGCGACTGCCACCGTCACCCTCCCCTGACGAGGGGGGTCGGGGCGTCTCGCCTTTCATGATTTGATCAATCTGGTCTGACTCAAGCGTCTCCCAGTCCATGAGGGCATGCGCCATGACCTCAATGATCTCTTTATGAGATTCGATAATTTTTCGCGCCCGGTGATATTGCTCCTCGATGATCCGGCTTACCTCCTGGTCTACCCGCTCCGCAGTTGCGTTACTGAGGTTCTTGTGAGTCGTGACATCGCGGCCCAAAAACACTTCTGAATCATTATCACCATAGACTCTGGGTCCTAGGTGGTCACTCATCCCCCAGCGCTGAACCATCTTCTGAGCGAGTCCGGTCGCCTGTTCGAAATCATTCGCGGCTCCAGTGGTCATCTGGCCCATAAAGACTTCCTCAGCGATCCGACCACCCATCAACACCGCGATCCGGGCCAGTAAATGCTCACGATTGTGGCTGTAGCGGTCTTCTTCCGGCAGTTGCATCGTGACACCCAAAGCACGACCTCGAGGAATGATTGTGACCTTATGTACCGGGTCGGTTCGATCCGCAAGCGCCTTGGCAACGACGGTGTGTCCCGACTCGTGATAGGCAGTGTTCAGACGCTCCTCTTCAGGCATCACGATGGAGCGCCGCTCGGCACCCATAATGACCTTGTCCTTGGCAAGCTCGAACTGCTCCATTGATACTTTGCGCCGGCTGGCCCGAGCCGCAAAGAGCGCCGCCTCATTGATCAGATTGGCAAGATCCGCGCCCGAGAATCCGGGTGTTCCACGGGCAATGATTGCCGCATCGACATCACTGTCCAACGGAACTTTTCGCATATGCACTTTCAGGATGGCCTCGCGTCCACGGATATCGGGCAACGGTACATGCACCTGGCGGTCAAACCGGCCTGGTCGCAGCAATGCCGGATCCAATACGTCCGGCCGGTTGGTGGCCGCGATTACGATGACTCCATCATTACCTTCAAATCCGTCCATTTCAACCAACAACTGGTTGAGTGTTTGTTCGCGCTCATCATGACCGCCACCGAGCCCCGCTCCTCGCTGACGCCCAACGGCGTCAATCTCGTCGATAAATATGATGCAAGGCGCGTTCTTCTTAGCTTGTTCGAACATGTCTCGAACCCGTGAGGCACCCACGCCAACGAACATCTCGACGAAATCCGATCCCGAAATCGTGAAAAACGGAACCTTGGCTTCTCCAGCGATAGCTCGTGCCAACAGCGTCTTACCCGTTCCGGGGCTGCCAGTCATCAGAACGCCACGCGGAATCCTACCCCCAAGTTTCTGGAAGCGGGACGGGTCCTGCAGGAATTCGACGAGTTCGCCTACCTCTTCCTTCGCTTCATCGACACCGGCAACGTCTTCGAAGGTCACATTGTTTTTGTCTTCAGTAAGCATCCGCGCTTTACTCTTGCCGAAACTGAGCGCACCACGACCGCCGCCGCCTTGCATCTGCCGCATAAAAAATATCCAGACGCCAATCAACAGCAATAACGGGAACCAACTGATAAAAATCTGCATCAGCAAGGAGGGTTCCTCTTCTTTTTGAGCCTTGATCACAATATCGGCCTTCAGAAGATCGTTCACCAGCCCTGGGTCACCCGGCGAGTAGGTGACATAACGTTCGCCGTTG
>JABJIU010000036.1 GCA_018661145.1 Pseudomonadota bacterium
CACAAAGACACTGACTAGTTCAACGAGGGTGCGGTGGTAGTGATACCGTCCGCTAACTGATCGCTGGAAAACTGATTACTGGAAATCCGTCCCAGACTCTTGAGGCTGAGGGTCGCCAAAAACTGGATGCGCCCTTCGTCCTCGTCTTCGCTGGGGCGATCCTCAAGCGCAACCTGCAGTGCCCAGCAGCAGGCATCATAACCGAGACTGACACGGCTATAGGAGCCGTGATCGTCGTTATCGGACCACCCGGTAAGGGCGGCAGCACCGAGTTGCCAGCGAGGTCCGAGCGGCCATTTCAGATCAAGCTCCAGATTACTGGAGGTATCCTCCCAAGTATAGTGTGCCCCCAGCTCACGCCGAAAATCCGGGCTGTAAACCCCGCTTAGACGCCAGTTTCCAATCTCGCTGTCTTCCCAGTTCCAGTTGGCGAATCCGCCAGTGGTGATATTTTCGTTAACATGAAAAGTCGCATCAGCCAGCAAAGGGGAGAAATCACTCGAATCCGCGCCAGCACCATCCAACGTGACCTCACGCTCTGCAAGATAAATCTGCTGGGCTAGCTGCCAACTGAACAGATTATCGCCGGACTCCTCGGAATAGGTCTCGCTCGAAAGATCCAGCGTAAAACCCTGGAAATTCTGGATCCTGTCTGAGCCCCAGAACCCCTCTCCCAAAAACGCATCGGCGATGTTGTCAAAACCGACCGAGCCAGAGTCAAAAACGGGTAGATCATCCTGATCTTCATAGGGCACGTAGTGGTACGCCAGACTTGGGACCAGAGTCTGGGCATGGTCCTCACCTCCCCAGGTTACATTACGCTCCAGAAACAGTTTTGACCCTATCTCCAGAAGGTAGATGCCGCGGGTAGGATCCGATGGCTGATCTGCCGGCTGGTTCTCAACACTGTAGGCGGTATAGGCATACGTCAGTTTGGGTCTGATTTCGCCGTAGGTCCGCTCCATCGGAAAAGAGATCGCGGGCTGTAAATCCAACCGCAAACCCTGCGTCACCGTATCCTGATCATGAGAGAAATTTACGAGCTCTGAATCAAACTCGGGTCGAAACTGAAAGCGGGTAGTGTCATCACGCAGGTAGCCTCCGGATTCATCAAGATTTAATCCATACTCTTTATCCCAGGTGGCCTTAATCCCAGGCAACCGGGTATAGGGCTCCTCTTCATCAGAAACCGAATTGTCCAGAGTCTGGTAGGCTGATACATCTACATGGATCTGTAGATTTTCTTCCTCCAGGAAAATATCCATTGGGTCAATGGCTAGATTGAATGTCTGGGGAATATGCGAGGCACTACTGACCTGCAGGTTATCCGATAGATCATCCAGATAGGCTTTGTCGGACACCGCGCCAATATCTGCATTGAAGGAAAAGGTAGACTCATCTATCCACAGAGTCTGGCTATGTTCATAACTCCCGCCATAGCGGCTGGAACCAAAGTCAGTGTCGTCCGGCATATATTCGGCGCGGACAATACCGCTGAAGTTCCCACTGGTGGTTTCCCCCATATAACGATACTCCCCAGATCCAAGAACGCCGCGACTAGCCATGTAACGCCCGGCGAATGTGGCATCATGCTGGGGCGCAATATTCCAGTAGTACGGCACCTCGAAATTGAAACCCCAATCCTCCCCGTAGCCAATGGAGGGAAACAACAATCCGCTTTTGCGCTCGTCCGTAATAGGAAAACTGAGTCGCGGCGCATAGGCGATGGGCACCCCGTAAAACTTCACCTTCAAGTGCTCTCCCGTACCTATTCCAGACGCATGGTCGAGGGTAATTTCACTGGCTTCGATCAATACGGAGTCGTCACCCGCAACACACCGCGAATACACAACGTCCTGAAGGCGCTCGCGGTCATGTCCTTCCAGAAAAAGCACGCTAGCCGTTGCTCGTGCCTTGGCGCGCACCACCAGGGACTCCTCCTTGTCAGATGACGTTCCAGAAGCCGTGTCATCTTCTGAGTCCTCAAAATCGAGATTCAGGATTTGACCTGACGGGAGTCGAATCACGTCGGGCGGGGTCATCGCTGGCCCTTTAAGGCTCCCTAGTGCCCCGGCAGCAGCAAGCGTAAATCCCGATTGATCAAATGTGGAGTTGGAAAAATCGACGACCTTTCGTTTGGGAATCGGGTCGCGGCGGGCAAACTGTACGGTAACGCCGCTGGCGGTCCCGATACGTGTTTCCATTTCAAGCACCAGCCCTCCCGCTGTGATGCGATCGCCATCTTCTGAGTAAAGAATAACGTTGGTTGCCTCAAGAGACCCGGTTTGCTTGTTAAAGCGGATCTCATCAGCATAGATGCCTCGGGCTCCCTGAGTGGCCAACGCACCGCCTTTCAGTTGCAGTTGCTCCGGCGAAGGAATGTCGATCTGATCTGCCTCCAAGTTAATGGGCAACCGCGATGGATCCAGCGAGACGTACGGGAGAAGATCTTCAGGGATTCTGATGGGGTCAGCCGGACAGGTAGTTTCATCAGCAAAAACGATCGGTGCATCAGCCGCGGCACTGACTGAAGCCAATCCGCCCCACAGAACCGCCAGCGCCATGAGGAGACGCATCGACGAATCGGCATTTGCTCTAAAAACGTCCTGCAGGAACGGTCTCATCCTGAAAATCCTGGTGACGGTGTGACTCAACCGGTGTTGCTAGTGGCTTTCCGCTGCCGTTTCCTGGCAGCATCAGTCAGATCGAAGCAGTATTATAGGCAAGCATTCCAGCCACAGGAAATCTGTCCAGAGGTTACGGCAGATTTTTAGAGTTACTCCATGACAACACGATCCGCGATGATACTGGCCGCCGGCCTCGGTGAAAGGCTAGCGCCGCTGACCGAGGTGACGCCAAAACCCTTGATTGAAATTGCAGGAAAAGCACTAATCGACTACCACCTTTACGCGCTGGCCGATGCGGGCGTTACCCAGATCACCGTCAATGTCGCCCACCTTGGCGAAAAGATTGTGGATCATCTCAACGATGCCTGTCCCGAGTGCATCCGGATTGATTTCTCGCATGAGCCAAAAGGGGCGCTTGAGACAGCAGGGGGAATTCACCATGCACTCGATCTCATTGAGAGCGATCCGTTCATCGTGGTGAATGCTGATATCTGGACAGACTTTCCATTCACGTCACTACCAGATGCCATCGGAAGCCTTGCCCATCTTGTTCTGGTGGCAAATCCACCGCACCACCCCGAAGGGGACTTTGTGCTTCACGAAAGGGCGGTTCAGATGAAAAGCTCGGAGTCGCTCACCCTGACCTATTCCGGTATTGGGCTTTACCAGAAGCGTCTTTTTGTAGGCTGCGAGACGGGTCGTTTTCCACTTGCGCCTGTGTTGAACCGTGCCGCACAGATGGGCGAACTGAGCGGTGAAGTTTATCGCGGGACGTGGATGGATATCGGCACGCCGCAACGACTGATGAAGGCGCGGCACCAAGCGCACAGTCATCCACGATAGCGCGAAATCGACCGCAAAGATTCTGACGCTTTCAGCTCAGATTTTGTGTGCCATTTCGGCAGAAAGCCGGACGCGAAGAATCTCCTCTAGTGTGTCGGCAGCATCACCTACGGTTACCGCCAGCCCCTGCGCCTTCATACTTGTCACACGAAGCCCCGAGAATCCGCACGGATTGATCCGGGAGAAAGGATCAAGGTTCCCGTCTACGTTCAGACTGAGGCCATGGTAGCAGCAGCCGGAGCGGACTCTGAGTCCGAGGGCCGCGATCTTCTCGCCATCAACGTAAACCCCCGGCGCACCAGGTTTGGTTACGGCATCGAGACCGAATTCATCCAAAAGCGTAATCAGTGATGCTTCTATAAGACTAACGAGTTGGCGAACCCCAAGACCCAACCGCCGAAGATCAAGCAGTAGGTAGGCGACCAGTTGCCCGGGTCCGTGATAGGTGATCTGCCCTCCACGATCAGATTTCAGCAGGGGAATCTCGCTGTCACCGGCGCGCACGGACTCAGAGCAACTGACACCCTGGGTATACACCGGTGCATGCTCGAGAAACCAGATTTCATCTCGGGTCTGGGATCCTCGGGCACACGTCCAGTCACGCATTTCAGCCACCGTTGCTGCGTAATCGCGCGTCCCCAATCGGCGAAACTCCAACGGCAGCATCATGGTATGTGATTTTGCCCCACCGCTACAGCGTCAGCAGAATGTCACTCTCGCTGTTCAGATCCAGGTAGATTGCATCCAGTTGTTCACGGCTAGTCGCCTCGATAGTGCAACTCACGGAGACGTACTTGGCAGTGTCGCTTTCTCGGGTTCGAATGTCGAGAATCTTTGCGCCACCAAGATGTCGCAAGACGATTTTTCGGACGCGCCCATCGAAACCGAGCGCCTGCTTTCCCATTGCTTTGATCTGAAACTCACAGGGGAAACTCAGCAGTTCCTCAGAGGGTTCAGGGGCTTTATCCTCTGCCGACATCAGTGAAACCAGAGTCGGACCGTATCGGACAGTCGATCCATCCATGACCCTGCTCTCACCCCCTGAAGTGCGATTAGGGGGCGTGAGAGCAGTTCCGCACCGCTCAATGTCACCGTCAATGTCCCAAGTTTCTGCGCTTTTTCAACGGGCGCCACCACAGGATCGGTGAGCGAAACACCTGCTTTCAGGTTTTTTCCCAGCCCTTTGGCAAGCACCAACGCAATCGGGTTTGACAGACCCAGCGGCACGGTCTCGGTATCTCCCTTAAATACACGGGTTTCCACAATTTTCTGCCCAGCCGGATATAAATCGTGGTGTTCGTAGGCGGCAAAACCAAAACGCAGCAGCGAATAAACGGCGTCGGCCCGCTCACGATTGCTCTTAGCGCCAATCACGGTACCGATCAACCTCATACCGTCCCGCGCGGCAGAACCGACCAGGCAATACCCCGCTGACCGGGTATGACCCGTCTTGACGCCATCGATACTGCTGTCGCGTCCCAGCAACGGGTTGCGATTCTTCTGGGTAATATCGTTCCAAGTGAACTCGCGAATGGCGTACATCGCATAGTGATCCGGCTGCTGGTCGATAATGGCGCGCGTCAGCAAGGTCACATCCCGTGCCGTGGTGTAATGATCCGGATGCGGCATCCCAGCGCTGTTAACAAAGTGGCTATTAGCCATACCGAGTTCGGCGGCAGTCTGGTTCATTAGATCTGCGAAGCCCTCTTCGCTGCCCGCAATATGCTCTGCCAGCGCGACGGCTGAATCGTTGCCGGACTGCACGATCAACCCCATTAGGAGATTCTTAATCTGGACTTTGTCGCCGGCCTCGATAAACATTCGCGACCCTTCCGACCGCCACGCTTTCTCGCTCACCAACACGACATCATCGAGCTTCACCGTACCGCGTTCGATCTCACGAAAAACAACATAGGCCGTCATTAACTTGGTCAGACTGGCGGGCTCCACCGGGGTATCGGCGCGGTGGGCCGCAAGCGTCAGTCCGGTGGCAGTATCCATCAACAACCAAGAGGATACTTTTAACTTCGGCGGCGGAATCGTCGACCGCATCGCCTCAGAAAGATCTGACTCGATCTCGGCCAATGCTGCCGACGACATGAGGACAAGACACATGCTCAAGATGCCGTGGCGAAGCACGCTTACCCACTTTCTAGTCATTGTTGATATCACTCCCTAACTGCCGTCGGCTCAACGCCGGTTGCGCTCATGATAACTGCTCGCTGGTTCCGCACCGCACCTGTGCCGGTGACCGGGCCAGCCTGAACCCGATAATACCGATTCCCCTTGTATTCCACCGTCACAATTCGGACACGGGGTATACCGACTCGGATCAGATGCTCCTTGAGGTGCTCTGCATTATCCTGGAGACGGAAACTCCCTGCCTGAAGAAAAACCCGCGGCTGTCCTCCACCAGAATCTGATCTGGTAGAGGACATCTGTCGATCCGTTGCAGTACCAATGACCCTGATGTGGACTGGCGCTGTCCCTGACTCCACGACACCCAGCTTTTTTGCGGCCATATAGGAGAGATCTAGAATCCTGCCGCCGAGGAACGGTCCCCGATCGTTCACCCGCACTACCACCTCTTGGCCATTGCTGAGATTCCGCACCCGCAGGTAGGTGGGCAGCGGCAAAGTTTTATGCGCGGCGGTCATGCCAAACATATCGTACTCATCTCCATTGGAGGTAGTCCGGCCATGAAATTTTCGGCCATACCATGATGCCTCTCCGGTCTCCGAATAACCGACGGCGACTGAAGACATCGGCACATAACGGGTGCCGAAAACCTGGTAGGGCGCATTGCCTATGCGACTCAAGGGTTCTGCCCGAGGTACTGCATCGGCAACGGTCGAAGGATCGGGGCTGGAGTTGGGGGGCCCGTCATCCTCAAAATAGGCTCCCGTCGGAGCATCACGGAAAACGCTGCATCCGGCAAGCGTCAGCATCACGACCGTCACCGCGACGCAGCGCCACCCGCGCGCGGTCATCAGTTCCCGGTGGCCGAGGCGATCTGCTCTGCCAACTCAAACACCGACATTGCGTAGTTCTGACTTCGGTTATATCGGGTAATCACAAAGAAGTTATGGTGGCCCAGGCGATGATCCGCACCGAGCTTTCCCTCAAAGCGCATAACACCGACCTTGTCTTCCGCATCTCCCGATACCGCAATATCAAGCGCCTGAACAGCCGGAATCGGCGAGTTCGGGCTCAACTTACGTGTGACCATGGCATCGAGCGCCGCGGGAGCGTTGAGGACCCGAGTGACAATTGCTTCGCCGGGGCGCCAGTGGTGTCGGGCCAGATAATTGGCCGCACTGCCGATCGCATCCGCCACGCTGTTTAGAAGATCAGCCCGGCCATCACCGTCAAAATCAACAGCGTAACTACGGTAACTGCTGGGCATAAACTGGGGTATACCCATGGCACCGGCATAGGACCCTCTGACCGTCAAGGGATCCAGACCCTGCTCTGCCGACAACTGCATGAAATGCTCCAACTCGGAAGAGAAGAATTTGCTTCGGCGTGGGTATTCCACCGAAAGCGTGACCAGACTGTCCAGCACCCGAAGACTGCCCAGCACCTTCCCGTAACGGGTCTCGATACCAATAATGGCCACAATGATCTCGGCGGGGACACCAAAACGCTCTTCGGCCCTGGACAGAATGCCAGCGTGCTGCTTCAAAAACTGAATCCCGCCATTTATAGACGCGGGATTGACAAAAAGCGACTGGTACCGATGCCAGGAAAGCCTTTCGGCGGGCCGGTTCATTGCGTCGATAATCTTCGACTGGATTTTGGCGTCGCGAAACCATTCCTTCATCTGCTCGCGTTCAAGCCCCTCGGTCCCGTCCAGCCGATCTGCCAACTCGGCCAGTTGTGGATATTTCTCAAGAGAAACCGCGAAGACCGGGGATGCCATCACCACCAGGGCGCTGACTGCGCCAGCGAGCCACAATCGTACTTCCGAAAGTCCACCTTTATGAATCACCCTACTCTCCTCACGTCATCAGTCGACGTCTTGCGTGCATCCCCATAATCATGCCGAAACCCGCCATCAGAGTCAGCATGGAGGTGCCTCCATAACTGACCAGCGGCAACGGGACACCAACGATCGGGAGAATGCCCGAAACCATCCCAAGATTAACAAACAAATAAAAGAAAAACGTCAGTGCCAGTGCCCCCATCAGCAGACGGGAGTAGGTTTCCCGGGTGTGGTATGCCATGACCAGACACCGGCCGACAATAAAAAGATAGAGAACCACCAACATCAAAACACCGATCAGCCCAAACTCTTCGGCAAAGACTGCGAAAATGAAATCGGTACTGCGTTCGGGGATGAATTCGAGATGGGACTGACTTCCTTCCAGCCAGCCCTTACCCCAGACGCCGGCTGACCCGATAGCAATCTGCGCCTGGATGGTCTGATAGCCGCTCCCGAGAGGGTCCGCGAAAGGATCAAACAGAGTTAGGATTCTTTGCTGCTGATAGCCGTCAAGGCGTAACCACAGAAAAGGCGCCAACGCCGCGAGCGCCG
The DNA here is from genome assembly GCA_018661145.1 of Pseudomonadota bacterium. Lineage (GTDB taxonomy): Bacteria > Pseudomonadota > Gammaproteobacteria > Arenicellales > UBA868 > UBA868. Next base: position 8,008 of record JABJIU010000036.1, read on the forward strand.
CGAAAAGCATCATGATGTGGCGCCAACGAATCCCGCCCAAAAATACCACAATCATCCCCGAAACCATCAGCATGATCGCGGTACCTAGATCAGGCTGCACCACGACAAGGCCCGCCGGAACCAGCGTAACCATCACCGCCGCCAGTACCACCGTGAAGCGCGGTGGCAGCCGGCCGCGGGTCAGCAACCACGCCACCGCCATCGGCACAGCCAATTTCATCAGTTCAGAGGGTTGAAAACGGACCAGGCCGAGATCCAGCCAGCGTTGCGCCCCTTTTACGGTCACGCCGACAAAAAGAACGCCGAGCAGCGCAACCAGGCCAATGAGAAAAAGATGCGGTGAGAGACGCCTTAGCGTCTCCGGAGAAACCTGGGCCAGAATCACCATCGCAACGAGGGAGACTCCCAGACGAATCGCCTGTCGCATCATGACATCCCAATCCTGGTCGGAAGCGCTGAAAATGACCACGAGTCCAAGCGCCGAGAGAAAGAGCAGCGCAATCAGTAGCGGCCCGTCCAGATGCAATGTCCTACCCGAAAACATTGCTCTCCCCTTTAAGCGCTGCTCTTTGCAACTGCTTCTGAAAAAATCGATCCATCACTTTCCGGGCGATCGGTGCTGCGGCTTTCGCACCACTGCCGCCGTTCTCGACCACCACCGCAATCGCGATCTGGGGTTTATCAGCCGGCGCGAAGGCGATAAACAGCGCGTGATCATGGAATTTCTCCGGAATCACGCTTTCGTCATATTCCTCGTCCTGACCAATGGCGATCACCTGCGCGGTGCCGGTTTTACCCGCGATCTGGTAAGGGCTCCGTCGCCCACTCGCCCGACCCGTGCCTCGTGGACTGTGCATGACCGCAGTCATGGCCTCCACGAC
>JABJIU010000013.1 GCA_018661145.1 Pseudomonadota bacterium
CGGCACCCTGCGTGCGCCCAAGCGGCGCAGCGTCCTTGTGGCTGTTTTCTCACCCACCTCGGCAGCAGAATCCAGTTCGGTGAGTCGACGCGCCGCGCTGTACCAATAATCACGCTGCATAGTCTCGTTTTCACCGCCGATCACAGAACAACTGATGCCTTGTCGCGATTTTCGCGTATGACCAAAAAAACCATGGCTATTACCGTACACTTCACAGCCTTCATGGGTATCAACGGATGCGCCCTCAGAATTGGTGATTCGCTCATCGATCGAAAGCGCATTCGACTCGCACTCCAGAGCGAGATCACGGGCATCGTTAACCGTCGGACGCCACGGATGATAAAGATCCAGATCGACTGGATTCTCAGCCAAGCGCGCTGGATCGGCTAGCCCATGACAGGCATCTTCTTCGGTGAACCTCGCGATACTGCAGGCCGCCTGCACGGTCTCTCGCACCGCTGCCGCTGAGTAATCCGAGGTACTGGCGCTTCCCGTACGTTGACCGAAGTAGACCGAAACAACGAGGCCATGATCCCGGGTGTGCTCTACTGTTTCAAGTTCACCCTTTCGCACATTAACCATGAGCCCCTGACTTACACTTGCGGCAGCTTCTGCGGCGGACGCGCCTTTACTGCCCGCTTCTGCAAGCGCGAGTTGCACGGCCTCCCGCAGTTGTGTGTCATCGAGAATTGTTTCTTCTCTCGTCGCGTTGACCGACTGAATATCGTTCATACCTCAACGCCTCCGACAGTAAGACCGTCGATCCGCATCGTGGGTTGTCCTACGCCCACTGGCACACTTTGGCCGTCTTTTCCGCAGGTGCCGATACCAGAATCCAATTCAAGGTCGTCTCCAACCATGCTCACCCGAGTCAGGACATCCGGTCCATTACCGATCAGCGTTGCCCCTTTGACTGGTGCCCCAATCCTGCCCTTCTCAATACGATAGGCCTCGCTTGCAGAGAACACGAACTTACCGGAGGTAATGTCAACCTGGCCGCCAGAGAAGTTCACCGCGTACAAACCGGAATCAACCGACGAAATAATCTCACCAGGGTCGTGAGCGCCTGCAAGCATGTAGGTATTGGTCATACGGGGCATGGGCAGATGCGCATAAGATTCACGCCGGCCGTTTCCGGTGCTCTTGGTGCCAGTCAGCCGAGCGTTCAAGGTGTCCTGCATGTAGCCCTTCAGCACTCCGTTTTCTATCAACATAGTGTTCTGACTCACGGTGCCTTCATCATCCACACTCAGAGAGCCTCGCCGGTCAGCAATCGTGCCGTTGTCTACTACCGTACATTCAGGTGAAGCGACCTGATCCCCAACGCGGCCGGCAAAAGCAGACGTTCCTTTGCGGTTAAAGTCGCCTTCCAGGCCATGTCCGATCGCCTCGTGCAGGAGAATTCCCGGCCAGCCTGGCCCCAACACAACCGTCATGGTTCCAGCGGGGGAATCAACCGCCTCAAGATTCACAAGCGCTTGGCGCACCGCCTCACGGGCATATGAGCCCGCTCGATCTTCCTCTTTCAGCCAACTGTAACCAAATCGCCCGCCGCCGCCATAACTGCCCTGTTCGCGTCGACCATTCTGTTCCACGATAACCGTGACGTTAAGCCGAACCAGTGGACGAACATCTGCCACCATCTGACCATCGCTACGAGCCACCAATACGATGTCGTGCACCGCAGCAAGGCTCGCCATCACCTGACTCACTCGGGGATCACAGGACCGCGCCGCGACTTCTACTTCCTGAAGCAGCGATACCTTGTCTTCATCAGAAAGACTCAATAGCGGGTCGGCCGCCGAATAAAGTGACGGCGCCTTTTGACTGGACCAATTTACCGGTGGAGCACTCGCTCCAGATCGCGCAATAGCTCCCGCGGCATCCGCGGCCTGGGTCAGTACAGGAAGCAAAAACTCATCAGAGTACGCAAATCCCGTTTTTTCCCCGCTGATCGCCCGAACACCGACACCCTGATCAGTGCTTCGACTCCCGGACTTCACCGCCCCATCCTCCAAAGACCAACCTTCTTGGCGGGAGTATTGAAAATAAAGATCTGCGTAGTCGATATCCTGGCTTAAAAGCCGGCCCATCAACCGATCAATATCAGAGGATTCTAGGCCCGCTGGGGAAAGCAGACTATTGGTAGCGAGAGTGATTGCGTCGTTCATATCTTCAATTTTCGAGATCCTGGATTCCGCTTTGAGGCCGAAACACTTATTTTTGGGTTTTTCATTATATGCTCACAAGCGTAGCCGGTCTGTCGAGTCAAGACTGGACGGGCGGGGTGATATCTTCGAAGGGCCGCCTTGTGAGAACCAGAGCAAGGCCTGAGATTCGCCTTGGACCAATTGGCGTCTTAATAGATACTGCTTATCTTAAGTAAGGTAAAAGTAAAGGTAAGGCCTCCCCGATCAAAAACATAAACTGAGTTTATTGCCAACAAGAAAACAATGGCTTGTGCTGTGAGCCGTCATGATTCAGCATCTCGACATCCCGCTAGAACTGACGAGGAAAGTTTGAGCCATGCTAAGCCATAACCCATTTGCGGACCTTCTGCCCGCAGCGATCATGCAGACCTACGTGGTCCTGATGTTCCTGCTAGTGGTGGGGGGTACGCTTCTCGATGTCATCCATAAGAAAAGTGCGAAATACTTTTTCCAGGCTGGTCAAAAAGCACAGAAAAGCCAGACCCGAAGCGTTGGGGGTGGCGAGAAAGCCTCGATTGCCGTCAAGACCGCGGTTAACGACGTTATGCTCTCTGGGGAATTCTGCAATGCCCGCCGCCGCATCGCCCACCTTCTTGGTATGTATGGCTTCGTGATTTTCCTTGTCACCACCGTCATCCTTATCTTCTCGTATCCCACCTCAGCGACTGCAGCTCCCAGTCTCGTAACAGGTCTCTGGCATATAGGTGCGCTGATGGTCTGTGTCGGAGGGTACTGGTTCTGGTTTTTCATTAGAGTCGACGTTGCTGCAGAGGGTAACGCCTGGTATCGGATCATGCGCGCGGACCTTTTTATCCTCGCCCTGCTTGCCACCACAACATTCGCGCTGATTTGGTCTTATTTGCAAATCCAGGGCAGTGGCGCCTGGACGACTATTGCGATGATCCTGTTTGTTATCTCTAGCACAACGCTCTTTGGCACCGTCCTTTGGTCCAAGTTTGCGCACATGTTCTTCAAGCCCGCGGCGGCTTATCAAAAGCGTGTACAGGAAGCCGACGGCTCACGTGCTAATTTGCCGGAACCGGCAGACAAACCGGCGCAGTTTGGCTTGGGGATCAAAAGAGAGCCCGCACGCCACTACTAATAAAGACTCTGTTCCAGTTTCATATCGGTTGATCTGGTCGAGGACTTCCCAAGAGTCGTCATCAGGCCCCGAAACAAGGAGAAATCAATGCCAACTTTTGTATATATGACCAAGTGTGATGGCTGTGGTCACTGCGTCGACATCTGTCCATCTGACATCATGCATATCGATAAGACCTACCGACGGGCGATGAATATCGAGCCCAATATGTGCTGGGAGTGCTATTCGTGCGTTAAGGC